>NZ_JBIAIY010000002.1:0-347378 GCF_042871665.1 Micromonospora sp. NPDC005686 | reverse complement strand
CGGTTTCCACCGGCCCTAAACCGGGGGGGTGCTCCCCCCGCCCCCCCGGCGGCGGGGCGCGCGGGGCCCCCCCCCCCCCCGGCGCCCACGGCGTATGACACGGACACGTACGCCTCGGCGGCTGATCCCTCGCGGTGGCGGCCGGAGCTGCCGCCCTTCAACACGGCTGCTAGCTTGCGGAAGCATGGACGACTCCCCTCCCTCGTACCGGCCGAGTCCCGACGCGCTGCTCCTGTTCGGCACCGTCACCGCACTGTTCGGCTACCTGATGCCGTGGTTCCGCGCCACCCGTCGCCATCAGTGGTGGTACTCGGGCTGGTCCTACCTGGAGAACGAGGGCGGCTGGACCTGGCTGGTCGTGCTCTGCCTGGTGATCGCCATCCTGGCCAGCGTCTGGGCCGGCCGGAGCGTGGGGTCCGCCAAGCTCGCGGTCGGCGCGGCGGTGGCCGGGATGTTCCTCGCCGGTGCCGTGGTCGCGGTGAGCCTGGGCTCACTGCCCGAGCGCAGCAGCATCGACTGGGTCGGTGAACTGCCCTTCGGGCTGGGGATGCCGCTCATGGCGATCGGATTCGGGGCCGTCGTCGCCGCGGCGCTGGGCACCGTACGCCGCCCCGCAAAGGAGTGACGCGACGTCAGGCCGCCGGCAGGTCCACCACCCGGGCGGCCCAGCGGGCCATCAGCGCCGGATCGTGGGTGATGACCAGGACCCCGGCGGAGTGCCGGCGCTGGTAGTCGGTGACGACGGCGGCGAGGTGCGCCTGGGTGGAGGCGTCGAGCATCGCGGTGGCCTCGTCGCAGAGCAGATAGGCCGGCCGGTGGACCAGGGCGCGGGCGAGGCAGGCGCGCTGCAGTTGCCCGTCGCTCACCGCGTGCGGGCGGCGGGTCAGCAGGTCGGGGGTCAGTCCGACCAGGTCGGCCAGCTCCGCCGTACGGGCGGCCGCCCGCTCGCGCGGTGTGCCGGTGGCGCGTAGCGGCTCGGCGACGATGTCGGCGAGGCTGAGCCGCGGGTCGGTGGCGGCGCGCGGGCTCTGGAACAGGATCGCGACGCGGGTGCGCAGCGCCGCCGGCAAGCGGTGGCGGACACCGTCGAGCGGTTGCCCGTCGATCGTGACGTGCCCGCTGTCCGGGGCGTGCAGCAGGGCGAGGACGCGGGCGAGCGTGGACTTGCCGCTGCCCGAGGGGCCGCGCAGCCCGACCGTCTCGCCGGGGGCGATGTGCAGGTCGACCCGGTCGAGGACGCGCTGCCCGCCGTACGCGACGGAGACCTGGTGCGCGGCGAGCCCGGCGGCCGGCGCGGCGTCCGGGGCGGCGGCGTCGGTCGCGCCGGGAGCGGTGAGCGTCATGCCGGTACCTCCTCGCGCAGTGGGTGGTGGCAGGCGACGGAGCCCGCGCGGTCGACGGCGACGCGGGGCAGCGTCGCGCAGGTGTCGGTGGCGCGTGCGCAGCGCGGGGCGAAGGCGCAGCCGGCGGGCAGATCGGTGAGCGCGGGCGGGTGGCCGGGCACCGGGATGAAGGCGCGGTCGGGCAGCGCGTCGAGCAGACCGGCGGTGTACGGGTGGGCCGGGTCGTCGAACAGCGCCTCGGCCGGGCGGTGTTCGACGATGCGGCTGGCGTACATCACGGCGACGGTGTCCGCGACGCGGCGCGCGGCGGCCAGGTCGTGCGTGATGAGCAGGACGGCCGCGCCGGTGTCGCAGCGGCGGCGCAGCAGGTCCAGCGTGTGGTCGACGAGCGGCCGGTCGAGGCCGCTGGTGGGTTCGTCCGCCAGCAGCACCGGCGGGTCGGGTGCGAGGGCGAGCGCGGTGGCGAGCCGCTGGGCCATGCCGCCGGACAGCTCGTGCGGGTACCGGTTCAGGTCGGCCGGGTCGAGACCGACGTCGGTGGCGATCCGGTCGGCGGCGGCCGGCGCGTCGCGGCGGGCGTGTCCGTGCGCGCGCAGCGTCTCCTCCAGCAGCTTCCGCCCGGTACGCACGGGGGTGAGCGCGGTGGCGGGGCTCTGCGGGACCAGGCCGACGCCCCGGCCGCGTACGTGCCGGGCGAGGTGCCGCTCCCCCGCGCCGATCAGGTCGACCTCGTCGCGCCCCGGCGCGTGCAGGCGGGCCTGCCCGGTGACTGTGGCGTTGCGCGGCAGCAGGCCGAGCAGGGCGTGCGCGAGGACGGACTTGCCGCACCCGGACTCGCCGACCACCGCCAGCAGTTCGCCGGATCGCAGCGTGAGGCTCAGGTCGGTGACGGCGTGCACGAGCGCGTCGCGCAGCCGGAAGCGGACGGTCAGCCCGTCGACGGTCAGCAGCGCCGGCGCGGTCACAGGTGCAGCTCCGCTCGTACGCGCGGGTCGAGACGGTCACGCCAGCGGCCGGTGAGCACGGCGAGCGCCAGGGTCGCCACCACGAGCAGGAGACCGGGGACGATGCTGGCCCACCAGGCGCCGGTGAGCAGCGACCGCTGCCCGTCGTTGATCATGTTGCCGATCGAGGCGAGGTGCGGCGGCAGGCCGAGGCCGAGGAAGGACAACGCGGTCTCGTGCCAGACGGCGTGCGGCACCATGAGCGTGGTCGCCAGCGCCAGGCGGGGCAGCACGTGCGGCAGCAGGTGCCGGGTGAGCACCCGGACCCGCCCGGCTCCGCCGGAGATCGCGGCGTCCACGAACGGCCGGTTACGCAGGCTGAGCAGCTCGGAGCGGACGATCCGGGCGGTGGACAGCCAGTGCGTCAGCGCGATGGACGCGATCACCGCACCCAGGCCGGGACGCAGCATCGCCACCACGAAGATGCCCAGCAGCAGGTGCGGTAGCGCGGCGACGGTGTCCACGACGCGCATGAGCGCCCGGTCGACCCGGCCGCCGACGCTGCCGGCGACGGCGCCGACCAGGCCGCCGATGACGGCCGCGACGAGCGCGGCGACAGCGCCGACGAGCAGCGAGACGCGCAGGCCGTAGAGGCTGCGCACCGCTACGTCGCGGCCGAGGTCGTCGGTGCCGGCCAGGTTCTCCGGCGAGGGCGCGAGCCGGGTACGGGAGAGGTCGACGGCGCTCTGGTCCAGCGGCCACAGGACCGGGGCGAGCAACGCGGCGGCGACGACACCGGCGAGCACGACGACGGCGACTGCCGTGCCGGCGCTGCCCGGACGGCGCAGGCGCCGTACGCGCGCGGGGAGGGCGAGATCAGTCATCGAGGCGTACCCGGGGGTCGGCGGCGGCGTAGGCGAGGTCGGTGAGGAGGTTCGCGGTCAGCACCACGACGGCGGTGGCCAGGGTCGTCGCCGCGAGCAGCGGGAAGTCGGCGCCCAGCGCGGCCTCGACGGTGACCGCGCCGAGGCCGGGCAGGGAGAACACGGTCTCCACCAGGACCGCGCCGCCGACGAGTTCGGGCAGGTGCGTGCCGACCAGGGTGAGGAACGGCAGCAGCGCGGTACGCAGCGCGTGTCCGAACAGGACGACCCGGCCGGGCAGCCCTCGGGCGCGCGCGGCCAGGACGTGGTCGTCGCGCAGGCTCTCGGCGACCGCGTCGCGGACGAACAGCACGAACCACGGGGCCTGGGAGATCGCCAGCACTGTCACCGGCAGCACCAGGTGCCGGGCCACGTCGGCCGGGTCGGTGCCGGTGGCGGTGATGTCGGTGAGCCCGCCGGCGGGCAGCCAGCCGAGACTGAGGGCGAACACGGCGATCGCCGCGAGGCCGATCCAGAACACCGGCATGGACTGCACGGCGTACGCGACGGCGCGCAACGCCCTGTCGAACCAGCCACCGCGCCGGTACGCGGCCAGCGTCCCGAGCAGCACGCTCGCCACCAGCACCAGGGCGAGCGCGGTGCCGACGAGCAGCAGCGTCCAGCCGGCGCGGGCGGCCAGCACCGAGGTGACCGGCTCGTGCCGGCTCGTCGACCAGCCCAGGTCGCCGCGCAGCAGGTTGCCGATCCAGCGGGCGTACTGCACCGGCAGCGGGTCGTCGACACCCCAGTTGGCGCGGATCTGCGCGAGGTTCTCCTCGCTGGTGGTGAACGCCGCCGCGCCCGCGTACTGCTGGGCCGGGTCGATCGGGGAGGCGGCGCCGAGGGCGAACATGCCCATGCTGGTCGCGGCCAGCACCGGTACGGCGACCAGCAGCCGCCGCCGGACCACGGTGCCGGCCCCGGCCGGCCGCCGCCGTCCGGTCACGATTTCTTCGTCCAGGTGTGCACGTTCCACCAGATGCTGTTGGCGACGTCGTGCTCGTGCGGCTCGACCCGTGGCGTCACCCCCGACACGGAGTCCTTCACTACGTAGGTGTGCTGGAGGTAGGTGAGGAACACCCACGGCACGTCGGCGGCGAGCTGCTTCTGGAACGTGGCGTACGCGGCCTTGCGGGCGGCCGGGTCGGCGTCGTCCCGGCCCTTCCGCAACGCCGCGTCGGTGACCGTCGAGCGGTACGAGCCGGGGTTGAAGAACCCCTGCCCGGCGAAGGCCGAGCTGAACAGCTTGTAGGAGACGAAGTCCGGGTCGTACGGCGTGCCGTAGCCCATGATCAGCGCGTCGTTCCCCATCCGCGGGGTGATCGCGTCCCAGGTCAGGCCCTCCGGCGTGACGGTGATGCCGACCTTCTTCGCGTCGGCGGTGACGGCCAGGGCCAGTTCCTTGCGCAGGCTGTCGGTGGCCGGGTACATGATCGTGAACGCGGCCGGCCGCCCGTCCCTGACCCGGATGCCGTCCGGGCCGGGCTTCCACCCGGCGGCGTCCAGCGCCGCCGCCGCTCCGGCGATGTCGGCGGCCGGCTTGCCCGTGATCGACGGCTCGGCGTATTCCGAGGTGGGCGGCACCGGCCCGAACGCGGGCTCCCCGGCCTCGCCGAGCACACCGGTCACCATGGCCTGCCGGTCCACCGCGACGTTCAGCGCCCGCCGGATCGCGAGGTCGCCGGTGACCGGGTTGCCCATCGGCAGCATGACGCCGCGGTAGTCGGCGGTCGGCACCTTGTGCACCCGGTAGCCGTTGCGGCCCTCGAACCCGGACGCGAGCTTCGGCGCCAGCTCCGCCGCGTCGAACTCGCCGGCCCGCATCCGCTGGGCCCGCACGTTGTCGTCGGCGACGAATGCCACCACCACGCCCGAGTTCGCCGGCCTGCCGCCCCAGTACGTCTCGTTGGCCGCGAGCACGAGCCGGTCACCCGGCGTCCAGGACGTGACCCGGTACGGGCCGGTGCCGGCCGGCTTGCGGTTGAAGCCGGCCTTGTTGACGTCCTGCCCGGCGAACGCCTTCGCCGGGACGATCCCCAGCGCCAGCCGTTGCAGGAACGGCGCGTACGCGTACGTCAGCGTGAACACGACTGTCGCCGGGTCCGGCGCGGTGACGGAGACGAGCATGTCCAGATCGGAGCGCAGCGTCGAGTCGACAGTCGGGTCGAGCACCGCCTGGTAGGTGAACGCCACGTCCTGCGCGGTCAGCGGGCTGCCGTCGTGGAACAGCACTCCCTCGCGCAGCTTCGCGGTGACCGTCTTCCCGTCCGCAGAGACGGTGGGCAGCTCGCGGGCCAGGGCGGGCACCAGCTCGTTGCGGGCGTCCCGGGCGACCAACCCGTCGAAGATCAGTGAAGCGCCGTCGACGCCGTAGTTGAGCACCGGGTTGAGCGTGTCCGGCTCGCCCGCGGTGGCGACCACGAGCGTGCCGGCGTTGCCCGTGCCGCCCGGCGAGGCCGTCGGCGACGAGCAGCCCGCGGCGGCGAGCAGGGCGGCGGCGAGCGTCGCGGCCACGCGTACGGGCTTGGGTTTGATCACCACCGGCAACCCCTCGGACTCGTCCTCGGTAGCGGCCGGGCGGGCGCTCCGGCGAAGATCAGATCATCGCGTGCCCGAGCGCCCGCCCACTTCTGCCACTATTCGGCAGTTGCAAAGTCTATGCAATAGGGAACCGTCAACGGCTGAGACCCTCCGGGCCGGGCGCCCGCTCGTGAAGCGGCCGTGCGGCGCGATGAATATGCTCAGGGGGTGAAGGACAGCGAGCAGGCGGTGCTTGCCGGGATGTTGCAGTCGGCCGAGGACGCCGCCCCGGTGCAGGCGGTCCAGGCCGTCACCGGCGTCATCGCCACGGCGCTGAACGCGCTCGGCGTCTCGCTGCTGATCGCCGACCTCAGCGGCCGTGCGCTGGTCCGGCTGATCCACCAGCCGAACGGCGGCGGTAACGGCCGGCACCACGGCGAGGAGGACGCCGAGGTCCTCCCGTTTGACGGCGGGCCCTACGAACGCGCCCTGCGTCAGCAGGCCCCCGAGGTCATCGCCGGCGACGGCAGGTGGACCGTGCTGGCGCCGGTCACCGAGCGTGGTGAGGCGATCGGCCTGCTGGAGGTCGCCCTGCCCGACGAGCCGGACGGCGACGCGGTGAACTCGCTCGCCCGTACCGCGCACGCGCTGGCGTTCGTGGTCATCGCCAACCGCAGGCACACCGACCTGTTCGAGTGGGGACAGCGCACCACCCCGTTCAGCCTCTCCGCCGAGATCCAGCGCCGCCTGCTGCCCGCCTCGTTCACCTGCGAGGCCGGCGCCTTCGCGCTCTCCGGCTGGCTGGAA
The DNA here is from genome assembly GCF_042871665.1 of Micromonospora sp. NPDC005686. Taxonomy (NCBI): domain Bacteria; kingdom Bacillati; phylum Actinomycetota; class Actinomycetes; order Micromonosporales; family Micromonosporaceae; genus Micromonospora; species Micromonospora sp. NPDC005686. The sequence goes on along the minus strand of NZ_JBIAIY010000002.1, from coordinate 340,841 downwards.
CCCGCCGCGAGCGTCGGCGGCGACACCTTCGACTACAGCCTCGCCCGGGATCTGCTGCACCTCAGCGTCACCGACGCGATGGGCCACGGCGTGGCGAGCGCGCTCACCGCCACCCTCGGCGTGGGCAGCCTGCGCAACACCCGCCGGCGCGGCGCCGGCCTCGTCGCCCAGGCCGAGGAGGCCAACCAGGCCATCGCGGAGCACGCCAACGTACGCGGCACGTACGTCACAGCCGTGCTGGGCCGCGTCGACCTGACCACCGGCCGCTGTGAGCTGCTCAACGCCGGGCACGTCCCGCCGTTGCTGGTCCGGGACGGCCGGGTCGTGCCCGTGGAACTGCCCGGAAACTTCCCGCTCGGCATGTTCCCCGGCGAGAGCTACCGCAGCGGAGAACTGCCCCTGCTGCCCGGCGACCGGCTGGTGCTGGTCACCGACGGCATGCGGGACCGCAACGCCGCCGACGTCGACCTGCCCGCGGCCCTGCTCCACCTCGCCCACCTGCATCCCCGCGAGGCGGTGCGAGCGCTGTCCGACGCGGTGCTCGCAGCCGCCGGGCCGGTCCTGGACGACGACGCCACAATGCTCATCATCGACTGGTACGCCGGTCACGGGCCACGGAACACCACCGCCGGCACCGACAGCACCCGCGTCAGCACGGAGGAGGAGCGCTCAGCGCACCGCCGCCGATGAGCCGTCCTCGGCGTCCCGCACGGTGTCGAAGAGCGGGATGACGCGGTCCACCGACGTGATCGAGAAGACTTTGCGGATCGACTGGCGGACGACGGCCAGACCGAGCCAGCCGTCGCGCTCCCGCAGGTTCTTGTAGACGAGCACCAGTGCGCCCAGGCCGCTGGAGTCCACGAACCCGACCTGGGTCAGGTCGACGACCACCGTCCGCGCACCGGTCTCCACCACCTTGAGCAGCCGGTCACGCAGCTGCGGCGCGGTGGCCATGTCCAGATCACCGGCGACCTCGATCACCGGGCCGACACGCCCCTGCCGGGTCGTCACCGAGAAATCCACCGCTCCCCCTCAACCGCAAGCCCGTCGCTACCGACACCGTGCCAGAAATCGGCCCTGATCGCCTCCCGTGGGTTCACGTCGGCTCAGCGGCCTCCCCGCGAAGTGGCGGAGGACACCTCAGTGTCGATCGAGCCGGATCACGATCCGCGTCCCCGCTGCCGATCACCGAGCGCGAGCCGGCGACGCTCGCCGTCGACCAGCGGCTGCACCTTCGGCAGCCCCGTCGTGGGCGCGCCTGAACTACCCTCGCCGCGGTGGACACTGTGGAGATCGATGCGCCTGTCGTCGGCGTGACCGTCTACCCGGACCGCGCCCGGGTCACCCGCCGCGGCGGCGTCCGCCTGGCCGCCGGCGACCACCGGGTACGCGTCGCCCCGCTCCCGCTGGGCCTGCGCCGGGACTCGATCCGGGTGGGTGGCCGGGGCGCGGTGACGGTGCTCGGGGTGGACGTGGCCGCGTGGCGGCAGGCGCGCAGCACCGACGCCCAGGTCGTCGAGCTGGAACGGCGGCGCCGCGAACTCGCCGACGAGCTGACCGAGGTCGGTGACACCGACGCGATCGAGGAACAGCGCGGCGAGTTCCTCACCCGGCTGGCCGAGCGGGCCGGTGGCACGTACGCCCGGGCGCTGGCCGCGGGCGACGCGGCCCCGGCCGACGTGGTGGCCTTCACCGACTCGGTGTCCGGTCAGCTCGCCGAGTCCCGGGCCCGGCGGCGCGGGCTGGCCCGGCGCCGCACCGAGCTGGCGGAGGAGCTGGCCGCTGTCGACCGCGAGCTGGAGGCGGCGCGCGGCAAGCGGGCGCCGGACCGGCTGGCCGCCGAGGTGTCCGTCTCCGTCGACGCCGACGACACCGAGGTGGAGCTGGAGCTGAGCTATCTGGTCGACGGCGCCCGCTGGACGCCCTCCTACGACCTGCGGCTGGTCGACGACACCATGACGGTCACCTGGTTCGGGCTGGTCAGCCAGGGCACCGGGGAGGACTGGCCGGAGTGCGAGCTTCAGCTCTCCACCGCCCGCCCGGCGGCGACCAGCGGCGTACCGGAATTGTCGCCCTGGTATCTCGACCGGCTCCGGCCGCAGCCGCCGATGGCCGTGTCGGCCGCGTCGTTCGGCGGCGCGGTGCCGCCACCGGCTCCCGGCGCGGCGCCGGCGGGCCGTCCGGAGAGGGCGCGGTCCGCGGTGCCCCGGCCCGCCGTGCGGGAGAGCGTCGCCGAGGTCGAGCAGGGCGTGACGGCGGCGACCTACCGGCCCGCCCGGCCGGTGGCGGTGCCCGCAGACGGCGGCACGCACCGGGTCACCATCGCGGTGCTGGAGCTGCCGGCCCGGCTGGACCACGTGAGCGTGCCGGTGCGCGCCGCCGAGGCGCACCTGCGGGCCACGGTCCGCAACACGTCGGAGCACACGCTGCCACCCGGGCCGGCGTCGGTGTTCCACGGCGCGGACTTCGTGGCGGCGACGCAGCTGACGACCTGGGCACCGGGCGAGGAGACGGAGCTGGCGCTCGGGATCGACGACCGGCTGCGGGTGGAACGGAAGCTGGCCCGGCGCACCGAGAGCAGGGCCACGCTCGGGTCGACGCGGCGGCGGGAGGTGGAGTACCGGATCACGGTGGCCAACCACACGCCCCGGGCGGCCACCGTCGAGGTGCGTGATCAGCTGCCGGTGTCCCGGGACGAGTCGGTGGTGGTACGCGAGACCACGCTGACGCCGCCGCCCGCCGAGCGTACGGAGCTGGGCGAGCTGACCTGGCGGCTGTCGCTGCCACCGGGTGAGAGCGGGGAGATCGCGCTGGGCTTCCGGGTGGAGCTGGCCAAGGGGGTCGAGCTGACCGGCTGGCGGGAATGACGACGGGGCCGCTTCCGCGACGTGCGGAAGCGGCCCCGGCGCATGCCTCAGACGCGGCGACGACCGTACAGGCCGGCGAAGACGGCGACGCCGATGGCGGCGAAGGCCACCTGGAGCAGCAGCTCGATCCAGTCGATGCCAGCGGTGTCGTCGACGCCGAACGCGCCGGCGACCAGGGTGCCGACGAACGCGGCGACCACACCGATGAGCAGGGTCAGCCAGATCGGGATGTTCTGCTTGCCGGGCACCACCAGGCGCCCGAGCGCGCCGATGACGAGGCCGATGATGAGCGCGGTAAAGAAGCCCGTGATCTCCACGAGAGGCGTCCCTTCCCTCAGATGTGTTGGCGCCTCGGTGGTTGCCCCGATCAACCGCCCGGCCAAACGTGCGAGCGGCTTTCGTCACGAAACTGTCATGACCTGCCGGTCAGTGGTCCGCGGGCTGGCGGCGGCGCGGCGCGCCGGGCGGCTCCTCACGGTCGATGCGCAGTTCCCGCTCCAGCTCGGCGATGACCATGCGCAGGTCGTCCAGGCGCTGGCTGATCGCGATCCGGTCCACCTCGTCGGGGATCCCGTCGCCGTCGGAGTCGTAGTCCGGGGCCAGCCCTTCGGTCATCTCCAGGCGGCGCGCCTCCTCCATCGAGTTGACGATGACCGCGATGAGGATGTTCAGCAGCAGGTTGACAGCGATCATCACGAAGCTGACGTAGTAGAGCAGCGTCCACGGCGACACGGCCAGGCCCTGTTCCAGCAGGTCCGGCAGCGTCTCCAGGGACAGCAGCACGAACAGCGTGACGAGCGAGCGGCCGATGTCGCCGTACTGCTCGGGGTAGCGGTCACCGAAGATCAGCCAGCCGGCCATGCCGTACACGTAGAGCGTCACGGCGGCGAGCGCGAGGAAAGCCGCGACGCCGGGCAGGCTGCGCCACAGCGCCGCGACGATGGTCCGCAGGCCGGGAGAGAAGCGCACCAGCCGCAGGACGCGGGCGACCCGGATGAACCGCAGCACCGCCGAGTCGCCGCGCAGGCCCGGGATGAAGATGGCCGCGGTGACCAGCAGGTCGAAGACGTTCCAGCCGTGCCGGAAGAAGTCCTGCGGGCGGCGGCCGTACGCGAGCACCCGGATGGTGATCTCCATGACGAAGATCGCCCGGAACGTCCACTCCGTCCATCGCAGCACCGGCCCGGCGGCGCCGAGGTTCGGGTACGTCTCGATGCCCAGCACGACCCCGTTGGCCATGATGAGCACCACGATGGCCACCTCGAACGGCCGGGACGCGACCAGCCGGGCACAGTGGCCGGTCAGCCCACGCCTTCCGTCGCCGGTCCGGCGTCCGCCGCGCGGGGCCGGAACCGTGTCCCCGATCAGCGCTCCCCTCCCCCGCACAGGAGCCGGACGAGGCGCGAACGACAGGGGGTAGCCACCCGGACACTTTAGTGGATCACCGATGGCGAGCCGTCGCGGAGACGCGGCGGCCCGGGCTCACAGCCAGCCGCGGCGCTTGAACAGCAGGTAGAGCGCGCCGCAGACGGCGAGCATCAGGACGATCGCCAACAGGTAGCCGTACCGCCAGTCCAGCTCCGGCATGTGGGTGAAGTTCATCCCGTAGACGGTGCCGATCAGGGTCGGCGCGAACAGGATCGCCGCCCACGCGGAGACCCGCTTGATCTCCTCGTTCTGCTCGAAGCTCGCCGCGGTCAGGCTGCGCATCTCCTCGTTCTGCGCCTGCGAGACCAGTGTGGCGTTGACGGTCAGGATGTTCTGGAGCAGATGCCGGAACCCGTCCACCCGCTCCACCACCTGGGTCAGGTGGTCGGCCACGTCACGCAGCCGGCGGCGCAGCTCCTCGTCCGTGTCGTACCTGTCGAATCCGCCGGTGAGCTCGTCGACCACCTTCAGCAGCGGCCGGGCGGCCCGCTGGAACTGGATCACCTCGCGGCTCAGCTCGTAGATGCGGCGGCTGGCGTTCGGGTCACCGCCGAACACCTCGGTCTCGACCTCGTCGATGTCGTTCTCCAGACCGGCCACCACCGGCGCGTAGCCGTCCACCACCCGGTCCAGCACGGCGTAGAGCACGGCTTCCGGGCCGAGCGCGAGCACCTCCGGTTCGGCCTCCAGCCGCCGCCGTACGCCGGCCAGGTCGGGCGTGCCGCCGTGCCGCACGGTGATCACGAAACCGGGGCCGAGGAAGAGATGCAGCTCGGCGAACTCGACCGCGTCCCGCGCGTCCAGGTAGCGGGCGGCGCGTAGCACCACGAACAGGGTGTCGCCGTAGCGTTCCAGCTTGGGACGCTGGTGGGCGTTGATCGCGTCCTCGACGGCCAGGTCGGGGAGCTGGAACTCGGCGGCGAGCGAGGCCAGCTCCTCCCGGCCCGGCCGGCGCAGCCCGATCCAGGCCATCGCGTCGTCGAGCCCTTGCAGGCAGCGGAACGTGTCGGCGAGGCTGACCGGTGACGCCCGGCGTACGCCGCCGACGTAGACGCCGCTGTCGACCAGCCCGTCGGGTCGCTTCGGTTCGGCCGCGCCGGCGTCGATGGCGTGCTCGTCCAGGCGCCGGCCGAACCCCTCCGAGTTGTCCGCCATGCCCCACCCCCGCCGACCGACCGGCTCGCCGAATCCCCCGCAGGCACCCGCGCAAACGTCAGGGGCGGTAGCGGTAGCCCATGCCCGGCTCGGTGATCAGGTGCCGGGGCCGGGCCGGGTCGTCCTCCAGCTTGCGCCGCAGCTGGGCCATGTACTGCCGCAGGTAGTTCGTCTCGTGGTGGTACTCCGGCCCCCACACGTCGTGCAGCAACTGGCGCTGGCTGACCAGCTTGCCCGGGTTGCGCAGCAGCTTCTCCAGCATGGCCCACTGGGTGGGGGTGAGCTTGACCTCGACGCCGTCGTCCCGGGTGACGGTCCGGTCGGCCAGGTCGACGGTGTTGCGGCCGATCCGCAGCGCGGGCACGCCGGGCGCGGCGGGGGCGAGCCGCCGGGTCACCGCGCGGATGCGGGCCAGCAGTTCGTCCACGCCGAACGGCTTTGTCACGTAGTCGTCGGCGCCCGCGTCGAGCGCGGCCACCTTGTCCTCGCTGCCGGCCCGGCCGGAGAGCACGATGATCGGCACGCCCGTCCAGCCGCGCAGGCCCCGGATGACCTCGGTGCCGTCCAGGTCGGGCAGGCCGAGGTCGAGCACCACCAGATCCGGCGGGTGCCCGGCGGCGGCCTTGAGCGCTGCGGAGCCGCTGTCGGCCACCTGGACGTCGTAGCCGCGGGCGCGCAGGTTGATCCGCAGGGCGCGCAGGATCTGCGGCTCGTCGTCGACGACCAGGATCCGGGTCATTGCTGCGGCCCTTCGATCTGTGCGGCGGCCGGCAGCCGCAGCACCATGGTGAGCCCGCCGCCGGGCGTGCTCTCCGGGGTGATGCTGCCACCCATCGCCTCGGCGAGCCCTCGGGACAGCGCCAGGCCGAGGCCCACCCCGGTCTGGTTGTCCCGATCGCCGAGGCGCTGGAACGGCAGGAACACGTGCTCCCACTGGTCCTCCGGGATGCCCGGACCGGTGTCGATCACCCGCAGCTCGACCTGCCCGGCGTGCGCGCTGCCGGTGATCGTCGGCGGCCGGCCGGGCGGGCCGTGCCGCAACGCGTTCGCCACGATGTTCACCAGCACCCGCTCCAGCAGGCCCGGGTCGGCCAGCGCCGCCGGCAGGTCGGCCGGAATGTCGGTGGTCACCTCGGCCGCCGCCGCACCCAGTTCGTCCAGCGCCCGGGGTACGGCGTCCTCCAACCCGATCGCGGTGGCGCGCACGCCCAGCGCGCCGGCCTGCAACCGGCTCATGTCGAGCAGGTTCGCCACCAGCCGGCCCAGCCGGTCCAGCGACTCGTCGGCGGTGGCGAGCAGTTCCTCCCGGTCGTCGGCGTCGAACTCGACGTCGTGGCTGCGCAGGCTGCTCACCGCCGCCTTGGCCGACGCCAGCGGCGTACGCAGGTCGTGACTGACCGCCGCGAGCAGCGCGGTGCGCATCCGGTCGGCGGCGGCCAGCGGGCGGGCGGTGGCCGCCTCCTCGGCCAGCCGTTCCTGGCGCAGCGCGACGGCGGCCTGCGCGGCGAACGCCTCGACCACCCGGCGGTCCGCCGCCTCCAGCCGCCGCCCGGCGAGCACCACGCTGAGCCGGTCGTCGACAGGCACCACCGTCTCGCCCGCGCCCGGGCTGCCCGGCGGACGCTCGCCGACGCTCGCCACCACCCGCCAGGCGCCCGCCTCCCGGGAGCGGGCCGGGCGCCCGCCGGCCTCGTCGGCCGGCTCCAGCACGCTCACCGCGCGCAACCCGAACGTCTCCCGCAGCCGGTCCAGCAACGCGGGCAGCGGTCGCTCGCCGCGCAGCACGCTGCCCGCGACGGTGGCCAGCGTCTGCGCGTCGGCGGAGGCCCGGGCCGCCTCCCGGGTACGCCGGGCCGCCACGTCGACCACCCAGCTCACCGCGATGGCGACGCCGACGAACACACCCAGGGCGAGCAGGTTGTCCGCCTCGGCGATGGTGAGCGTCCGGTACGGCGGGGTGAAGAACCAGTTGAGCAGCAGCGAGCCGCCGAGCGCGGCGACCAGCGCGGGCCACAGCCCGCCGACCAGCGCCACACCCACCACACCGGCGAGGAACAGCAGGATGTCGTTGGTGAGGGTGAGGTCGGGCAGCGTCCGCAGCACGAGCGTGAGCAGGGGCATGCCGAGCACCGCGAGCGCGTACCCGATCAGCCGCCGGCGCCGGGACAGCGCCGCGGGCACCGCCGTGCCCCGGCGCCCGCGCCCCGCCTGCGGGTGGGTGACCAGGTGCACGTCGATCGGGCCGGACAACGCTGTGGTGGTCACCCCGACGCCCCGGGCGAACACCTGCGCGAACCGGCCCCGGCGGCTCGCGCCGAGCACGAGCTGGGTGGCGTTGACGCCACGGGCGAAGTCGAGCAGCGCCGCCGCGATGTCGGTGCCGAGCACCTGGTGGTACGTGCCGCCGAGGCTCTCCACCAGCACCCGCTGCCGGGCCAGCTGGGACGGGTCGGCGCCGGCCAGCCCGTCGCTGCGGGCCACGTGCACGGCGAGCAGGTCGGCGCCCTTGCTGCGGGCGGCGATCCGGGCGGCCCGGCGGATCAGCGTCTCGCCCTCCGGGCCGCCGGTCAGCGCCACCACCACCCGTTCCCGCGCCTCCCAGGTGTCGGAGATGCCCTGCTGGGCCCGGTACGCGTCGAGCTGCTCGTCGACCTTGTCGGCCAGCCACAGCAGCGCCAGCTCGCGCAGCGCGGTCAGGTTGCCGACCCGGAAGTAGTTGCCCAGCGCGGCGTCGATCTTGTCGGGCCGGTAGATGTTGCCGTGCGCCATCCGGCGGCGCAGCGCCTCCGGCGTCATGTCCACCAGCTCGACCTGCTCGGCGGCCCGCACCACCTGGTCCGGCACCGTCTCCCGCTGGGTGGTGCCGGTGATCTGCGCGACCACGTCGTTCAGCGACTCCAGGTGCTGCACGTTGACGGTGGAGAGCACGCTGATCCCGGCGTCGAGCAACTCCCGCACGTCCTGCCAGCGCTTCTCGTGGCGCGAGCCGGGCACGTTGGTGTGGGCCAGCTCGTCCACCACCACGACCTCGGGCCGCCGGGCCAGCACCGCGTCCAGGTCCATCTCGATGAACTCGACGCCCCGGTAGGTCATCGACCGGCGCGGCACCGTCTCCAGGTCACCGATCATCTCGGCGGTGTGCCGGCGGCCGTGCGTCTCGACCAGGCCGATCACCACGTCGGTGCCGCGCTCGGCCCGGCGCCGGGCCTCCTGCAGCATGGCGTACGTCTTGCCGACGCCCGGGGCGGCGCCGAGGTAGATCCGCAGTTCACCCCTGCCCACAGCGTCCATCCTCCCTGACCGGCCCGCGGCGGCCCCGGCTGTTCCCGGTGCCGCCGCGGTAGCTGACGCGTCAGCGCGCCGGGAACGCCTCGTCCAGCGCGAGGTTGAGTTCCAGCACGTTCACGCCGGGCTCGCCCATGAAGCCGAGCGCCCGGCCGGTGGTGTGCTCCTCGACCAGCCGCCGCACCGCCGCCGGGTCCGCGCCGCGCTCCCGTGCCACCCGGGCCACCTGGATCCGCGCGTACGCCGGGGAGATGTGCGGGTCGAGGCCGCTGCCACTGGCGGTGACCGCGTCGGCCGGCACGGCTGGGCGGACCGGGGCGTCCCCGCGTACCGGTGTGACGATGCCGCCCTCGGCCACGTAGTCGTGGCCGGGCCGGGCCGCCTCCACCGGTACGCCCTGCCAGGTGGTGACGAACGGCGTGGCGGGCGCGGCCTGGTTGACGCTCACCACGCGGGTGATCCGGCCGGTGAGGCCGTCGGCGCGGAACACGGCGAGCACCGCGCCCACCCCGTCCGCTGTGCAGTACGGGCGCCGCCCGTCCACTCCGTCCAGTTCGCCGACCGCCTTGCTGCGGGCGCAGACCTGGGTGAGCAGGCTCTGCGCCGAGGTCTCCGGGTCGCCGGTGAGCGTGTCCACCACGCTCTCCGGGCCGAGGTTGCCGGCGGCGGTGGCGGTCGGGTCGTAGCCGTCCCCGGCGGCCGACGGGCGCGACTGGAAGTAGCGCGGGACCGGGTTGCCGTCCGCGTCGGTGAACGACTGGCCGATCAGCGAGCTGCCGACGGTCCGGCCGCCGGCGGTGAGCGGCGAGCCGTCCGCCCTGCCGTCGAGTCCGGGGAGCCGGCCCACGGCGACCAGGGCGAGCGGGTAGACGAGGCCGAGCAGCACGGTGAAGACGAGCACCGCGCGCAGGGCGGCCAGGTGCTGGGAGAGCCAACTGGGAAGGCGCATCACGAGATCCCCGGGACGAACTGGACGAGCAGGTCGATGAGCTTGATGCCGACGAACGGCACCACGATGCCGCCGAGGCCGTAGCGCAGGAGGTTGCGGCGCAGCAGCGTGGGGGCGCTGGCCGGGCGGTAGCGCACGCCGCGCAGCGCCAGCGGGATCAACGCCACGATGACCACCGCGTTGAACACGACGGCGGAGAGGATCGCCGACTCAGGGCTGGCCAGGCGCATGATGTTCAGCCGGTCCAGCGACGGGTAGATGCCGGCGAACATGGCCGGGATGATCGCGAAGTACTTCGCGATGTCGTTGGCGATGCTGAACGTCGTCAGCGCACCCCGGGTGATCAGCAGTTGCTTGCCGATCTCCACGATCTCGATCAGCTTGGTCGGGTCGGAGTCGAGGTCGACCATGTTGCCGGCCTCCTTCGCGGCCGACGTGCCGGTGTTCATGGCCACGCCCACGTCCGCCTGGGCCAGCGCGGGCGCGTCGTTGGTGCCGTCACCGGTCATCGCGACGAGCCGGCCGCCCTCCTGTTCCTTCTTGATCAGCGCGAGCTTGTCCTCCGGCGTGGCCTCGGCGAGGAAGTCGTCCACGCCCACCTCGTCGGCGATCGCCTTCGCGGTACGCGGATTGTCACCGGTGATCATCACGGTGCGGATGCCCATCCGGCGCATCTCGTCGAAGCGCTCCCGCATCCCGGCCTTCACCACGTCCTTGAGGTGGATGACGCCGAGCGCCCGGGCCGGCTCCCCGGCTACGTGCTCGGCCACCACCAGTGGCGTGCCCCCGGTGCCGCTGATCGCGTCGACCAGTTCACCGACCTGTTCGGTCGGGCGGCCGCCGTTCTCGCGTACCCACTTCATCACCGCGGCGGCGGCGCCCTTGCGGACGTGCCGGACGCCGCCGTCGGCGTCCAGGTCGACGCCGCTCATCCGGGTCTGCGCGGTGAACGGCACGAACGTGGCGTGCGGGATGAGGCCGGGCTCGCGCTCGCGCAGCCCGTACTCGTTCTTGGCGAGCACCACCACCGAACGGCCCTCGGGGGTCTCGTCGGCCAGGCTGGACAGTTGCGCCGCGTCGGCGAGCGTGGCCGCGTCCACGCCGATCACCGGCAGGAAATCGGCGGCCTGCCGGTTGCCGAGCGTGATCGTGCCGGTCTTGTCCAGCAGCAGCGTGTCGACGTCGCCGGCCGCCTCGACCGCCCGGCCGCTCATCGCCAGCACGTTGCGCTGCACGAGCCGGTCCATGCCGGCGATGCCGATCGCGGACAGCAGCGCGCCGATGGTGGTCGGAATGAGACAGACCAGCAGCGACACGAGTACGACGCCGGTGACGCCGGAGTCGGTGATCGCCGCGGTGTCCGGCGCGGCGGCCTGGTAGCCCTTGGCGAAGATCGCCATGGGCTGGAGCGTGACGACGGCGAGCAGGAAGATGATCGTCAGCGCGGCCAGCAGGATGTTGAGGGCGATCTCGTTCGGCGTCTTCTGCCGGTTGGCGCCCTCCACCAGCGCGATCATCCGGTCGATGAAGCTCTCGCCCGGCTTCTGGGTGATCCGGACGACGATCCGGTCGGAGAGCACCCGGGTGCCGCCGGTGACCGCGCTGCGGTCGCCGCCGGACTCCCGGATCACCGGGGCGGACTCGCCGGTGATCGCCGACTCGTCCACGCTGGCGATGCCCTCGACCACGTCGCCGTCGCCCGGGATGAACTGCCCCGCCTCGACCAGGACGACGTCGCCCCTGCGCAGTTGCAGCGCGGGCACCGCCTCGTCGCGGTACGCGTTCGCGGCGGCGCCCGGCGTCCAGCCGACCAGGCGGGTGGCGACGGTGTCCTGCTTGGCCCGGCGCAGCGTGTCGGCCTGCGCCTTGCCGCGCCCCTCGGCGACCGCCTCGGCCAGGTTCGCGAAGAGCACGGTGAGCCAGAGCCAGACGGTGATCGCGACCGCGAAGACCGACGGCTCGGCCACCGTCAGCACAGTGGTGAACAGCGCGCCGATCTCCACGATCAGCATCACGGGATTGCGCCAGAGCGTGCGCGGGTCGAGCTTGCGCAGCGCGTCCGGCAGCGACGCGAGCAACTGGGCGGGGTCGAGCAGGCCGCCGCCGACCCGGTTCTCCCGGCGGTCCGGTGTGCCGGACACCGGTACCTCGGCGGTCTGGAGAGGTGCGGTCATGTCCTTGTCTCTCATTGTGGTCACAGCCCTTCGGCCAGCGGGCCGAGCGCGAGTGCGGGAAGGAAGGTGAGCGCGACGAGGACCACCGTCACGCCGACGACCATGCCGACGAACAGCGGCCGGTGAGTGGGCAGGGTGCCCTCGGAGGCGGGTGTGGGGTGCCGGCGGGCCAGCGAGCCGGCCAGCGCGAGCACGAAGATGATCGGCAGGAACCGGCCGAGCAGCATGCAGAGCCCGAGCGCGGTGTTCCACCACTGCGTGTTCACCGTGATGCCGGCGAACGCGGAGCCGTTGTTGTTGCTGGCCGAGGTGAACGCGTAGAGCACTTCGGACAGTCCGTGCGGCCCGACGTTGAGCGTCGTCGAGTCGTTGCCGGTGGCGAACGCGGCGGCGGTGCCGGCGAGCACCAGCGCCGGGGTGATCAGGAAGTACATCGAGGCGAACTTGATCTCGCGCGAGCCGATCTTCTTGCCCAGGTACTCCGGGGTGCGCCCGACCATCAGGCCGGCCACGAAGACCGTGATCACCGCGAGGATCAGCAGCCCGTACAGGCCGGCGCCGACCCCGCCGGGCGCGACCTCGCCGAGCATCATGTTGCCCAGCGTCATCATGCCGCCCAGCGCGGTGTACGAGTCGTGGAACGAGTTGACGGCGCCGGTCGAGGTGAGCGTGGTGGCCGCCGCGAACGTGGCCGAGTTCGACACGTCGAAGCGCACCTCCTTGCCCTCCAACGCCGCGCCGACCGCCTGCGGCACCGTCCCGTCACCGGTCAGCTCGAAGACATTGGTGAGGACGATGCCGGCGAGCGCCAGGATCGCCATGACGGCGACGATCGCGTGGCCCTGGCGCTTCTGCCCCACCATTCGGCCGAAGACCCGGGGCAGGCTGAACGGGATCACCAGGATCAAGAAGATCTCCAGCCAGTTCGTCCACGCGGTCGGGTTCTCGAACGGATGGGCGCTGTTGGCGTTGTAGAAGCCACCGCCGTTGGTGCCGAGCTCCTTGATGACCTCCTGGCCGGCGACCGGCCCGCCGGTGACGGTCTGGGTGCCGCCGGTCAGCGTGGTCACGTCGGTGCCGGCGGAGAGGTTCTGCACCACGCCGCCGAGCATCAGCGCGAGCGCGCCGAGCACCGCGATCGGCAGCAGGATCCGCAGCGTGACCCGGGTCAGGTCGACCCAGAAGTTGCCCAGCTCGCCGGTGCGGCTGCGGGCGAAGCCGCGGACCAGCGCCACCGCCACGGCGATGCCGACAGCGGCCGAGACGAAGTTCTGCACCGCCAGGCCGGCCATCTGGACCAGGTGGCCCATCGTCGACTCACCCGAGTACCACTGCCAGTTCGTGTTGGTCACGAACGACACGGCGGTGTTCCACGCGCCGTGCGGCACCACCGGGTCGAGACCCAGCGAGAGCCACAGGTGGTTCTGCAGGCGCTGGAACGCGTACAGGAACAGCACCGAGACGGCCGAGAAGGCCAGCACCGAGCGGGCGTACACGCCCCAGGTCTGCTCGGCGGCCGGGTCGACCCCGACCAAGCGGTAGATCCCCCGTTCGACCCGCGACGACCGGGTTCCGGCGACCACGCGGTACATGTGGTCGCCGAACGGCCGGTGCACGGCGACCAGCGCCACCACCAGCGACAGGACGAAGAGCACGCCGGCTGTCGTCATGCTCATCAGAAGCGCTCCGGGAACAGCAGGGCGACGACCAGGAACACGCCCAGGCCGATCGCCAGCACCAGGCCGACGGCGTTGACGGCGCTCACAGCTTCTCCACACCCCTCACCACGAGGGCGAGAGCCGCGAACAGCCCCACCGTCAGCAACACGAACAGCACGTCAGACACGGCTGACCTCTCCTAGTGGAAGATGTCCTCGCGACCGCCTCCCGGCCGCGCCGGCCAATCACAACGCCAGGTCCTGCGGTACGGACAGGGGCTTTGACGCGACCATCACGCGCGACCGCGGTTTCTTGACGCGCCTTTCACGCCGCCTCCGCGAGCCACCCCGGCGCGGGGGCCGTGACGGGCCGGTCCGCCGCCTACTCTGGCCCGGTGACCACCGAACTGACCCTGCTGTCGGACGTGGTCTGCCGAGGTGTGCCGGTGGGCGGGGCCCGCCTGCGCGGGTTGCTGGCCCTCCTGGCCGGTCGGCTCGCGTCCGGCTGCGGCACCGGCGCGCTCGCCGACGCGCTGTGGCCGGCTGATCCGCCCCGGCACCCGGTGAAGGCGTTGCAGATCCTGGTCTCCCGGGCCCGCGCCGAGCTGGGTGCAGACCTGATCGTCCGGACCGCCACCGGTTACCGGCTGGCGCTCACCGACGCGCAGGTGGACGCGGCGGCGGTGCTGCGGCACGCCGCGACGGCGGCGCGGCACGCCCGCGCGGGTGAGCACACGGCCGCGCTCGCCGAGGCGGAGGCCGGGCTGGCCTACTGGGCCGCTCCGCCCGGTGACGGCCCGGGCGAGGGCGATCCGCTCACCGCGTTGCGCGCGGACCGGGCCGCCACGTACCGGGAACTGTCCCGGGCACGGGCGCTCGCGTTGTCCCGGCTCGCACGGCCGGCGGAGGCGCTGCCCGGGCTCGCCGCGCTGACCGTCCGCAGTCCGCACGACGAGGAGCTGCTGGCCGAGCTGCTGCGCTGCGAGGCAGCGGTGACGAGCCGGTCGGCGGCGCTGACCCGGTACGAGGACTACCGCCGCTCGCTCCGCGACGAACTGGGCGCCGAGCCGGGTACGGCGCTGCGCGAACTGCACCGGGAACTGCTCGACGGGGAGAGCCGGGTCACCCGGACCGGCATCCCGTACGAGCCGAATCAGCTGCTGGGCCGCGACCGGGATCTGGCCTCGGTGGAGTCCCTGTTGACCGGCTCCCGGGTGGTCTCCGTCGTCGGTCCGGGCGGGCTGGGAAAGACCCGGCTCGCGTACGCGGTGGCCCGGCGCGCGCCGCAGCGCGGCGTACGCCTGGTGACGCTCGGCGCGGTCGCCGCCGACGGCGACGTGCCGGAGGCGGTGGCGGCGGCGCTGGGGGTCGGCGAGCCGGTCGCCGGCCCGGTCGGCGCGCTGCCGGTGCCCGCCGACCCGGTCGCCGCGATCGTGGCGGCGCTCGGACCAGGGCCGGTGCTGCTGGTGCTGGACAACTGCGAGCAGGTGGTCCGGGGCGTCGCCGAGCTGGTGGCGGCGCTGCTGGCGGCGACCCGGGAGCTGCGGGTGCTGACCACCAGTCGTACCCCGCTGGGGTTGACCTCGGAGGCGGTGCACGCGCTGTCCGAACTGCCGCTGGACACGGCGGTGCAGCTGTTCACGCAGCGGGCCCGCGCCGCCCGGCCGGGCGTGGTGCTGCCCGTCGACCAGGTGGCCGAGGTGTGCCGGCACCTGGACGGGATGCCGCTGGCGATCGAGCTGGCCGCCGCCCGGGTGCGGGCGATGAGCGTGCCGGAGCTGGCCCGCCGGCTCGACGACCGGTTCGGGCTCCTGCGTGGCGGCCCCCGGGACGCGCCACCACGCCACCACACGCTGCACGCGGTGGTCGACTGGAGCTGGAACCTGCTGCGGCCGGAGGGGCGGGCGGCGTTGCGGGCGCTGTCCGTCTTCCCCGACGGGTTCAGCGCGGCGGCGGCTGACCGGGTGCTCGGCGAGGACGCGCTGCCGGTGCTGGAACACCTGGTCGACCAGTCACTGCTGCGGGTGGAGGAGACGCCGGACGCGATCCGGTTCCGGATGCTGGAGACGGTGCGGGAGTTCGGCGCCGCCCGCCGCGCCGAGGCCGGCGAGGACGAGCGGGTGGTGGCGGCGTTCCTCGCCTGGGCCCGCGAGTTCGGCCTCGGGCACCACGAGCCGCTGCTCGGCGCCGAACCGTTCACCACCGTCGCGACGGTCCGCGCCGAGCAGGACAACCTGGTCACCGCGCTGCGGCTGGCCCTGGCCCGGTCCGACGCGCCGACGGTGGCGGGTGTCGCCGCCGCGCTGGCCGCCGTGTGGACGCTGGACACCAGCTACACCCGGATGCTCGCGCTGGTCGCGGACACCGACTTCCTGTTGTCCCACTACCGTCCGGCGCCGGAGTTCGTGGCGCCGGTCCGTACCGTCGCCGTGCTCGGCGTGGCGCACACCCTGATGATCGCCGGGCGCGGGCCGACCCGCTCGCTGGTCGTGCTGCGCCGCCTGCCGCCGCCCTCGCCGGACACGGTCGCCGGTGCGATGGCGGTGGTGCTGGGCGCGCTCCCCGAGATCGGCGCCGACCCGGCTGTGCTCACCGCGCTGCGCGCGCACCGCGAACCGCTTGTCGTCGCGATGGCGAACGCCCTGGCCAGCTACCTGCTGGAGCAGGCCGGCCGGCCCGACGACGCGCTCGACGCGGCCCGGCGGATGCTCGACGCGGTGGCGCACCGGTCGCTGCGGTGGCTCCTGGTGCTCGCCCACTCCCGGGTCGGTGAGCTCTGCATGCAGGCCGAACGCTCGGCGGAGGCCCGGGACAACCTGACCGCCGCGCTGGACCTGCTGGCCGACTCCGGCCCGTGGTGGGACCGCCTCCAGATCTGCTGGAGTCTGGTGCTGGTCAACCTGGCGCTGGGCGAGGTCGACGAGGCCGAACGCTGGCTGCGGCTGGCCACCGCCGACGCCTGCGACGGCCGGTACGACGCTGCCCCGGTGCCGGACGACCAGTACGGCATGCGGGCGTACGAGCGTGGCATCCGGGCCGAGTTCGCGCTGGCGCGGGGCGATGTCGAGGCCGGACTGGCCGGCTGGCGGGAGGCGCTGGACGGGTTGCGGCAACCGTCGAACCCGCTCATCTGGTCCGGCCCGCCCGGCGACGCGCCGTGGCATCTGGAGATCCGGGCGGCCGCCCTGGCCGCGCACGCCCGGCACGGCCGGCTGGACCTGGTGCCGGGGCTCGCCGACGCGTTGCGACGCCGGAGCGTGACCCTGCTGGCGGACCCGATCGCCGACCCGCCCGGCTTTCTCGTGCAGCTGCCGATCCACGGGTCGCTGCTGCTCGCCCTCGCCCTGGTCGAGCTGGACGGGTCGGGCGGTACCGGCGACGGTGCCGCCGGCGCCCGGCTGGTCGCGCTCGCCGAACACTTCGGCTACCTGCGCAACTTCCAGCCCACCATGTCCTCGGCGGCGGCCCGCCGGGCGGCGCGCGACGCGGACGGGGCGGCGTATGACGCGGCCCGCGCGTCGTACGCCGCCCTCGACCACGACGAGCTGCGGCTCGCCGCCCTGGCGGAACTCAGCGGGACGGATCCCGGTCGTACAGCCGGCGCGCCCACAGGTAGCCGAGCAGGCTGATCCCGGCGCACCAGGCCACTGCCGCGACCGCGTCGCCGCCGTCGACCGGACCGGCCAGGAGCAGCCCGCGCAGCGTCTCCATGATCGGGGTGAACGGCTGGTGCTCGGCGAACCAGCCGAGCCACCCGGGCATCGAGTCGGTTGGCACGAACCCGCTGCCCAGGAACGGCAGCAGCAGCAGCGGCATGGGCAGGTTGCTGGCGCTCTCCACACTCTTGGGGACCATGCCCAGCGCCACCGACAACCAGGTGATCGCGAACGCGGTGAGGGTGAGCAGCCCGACCGCGCCGAGCCACTGCGCCGGGCCGGCGTCCGGCCGGAAGCCGACGAGCAGCGCCACCCCGACCACCACCGCCAGCCCGAGCAGCGTCTGCGTCACCGCGCCGACGACGTGGCCGGTGAGCACGGCCGCGCGGGCGATGGACATGGTGCGGAACCGGGCCACGATGCCCTCGGTCATGTCCATGGCGACCGAGATCGCGGTGCCCTGCGCCGCGCCGGCCATGGCGAGCAGCAGGATGCCGGGGGTCACGTAGTCGGCGTACGCGGACCGGCCCCCGGCCACGCCGCCCAGTCCGTTGCCGAGCGTGCCGCCGAAGACGTAGACGAACAGCAGCAGGAAGATCACCGGAAGGGCGATCACCACGACGGTCAACGACGGGTAGCGCACCGCGTGCCTCAGGTTACGGCGCAGCATGGTCGCCGAGTCCCCGACGGTGTGGGCGAGCGTGCTCATGCGGTCACCTTCTCCTCGGTGGGACGGCCGGTGAGGGCCAGGAAGACGTCGTCCAGGTCCGGGGTGTGCAGGCTCAGCGAATCGACAGCGACACCGGCGGCGTCGAGCCGGTCGAGCAGCGCCCGCACCCCGCTGACGCTCCCGTCGCCCGGCACCCGCAGGGTGAAGTCGTCGTCGTGCCGGGTGGCCGCCGGGAACAGCCCGGCCGCCGCGGCCAGGTGCGCCGCGTCGGTGAAGTGCAGGCGTACGTGACCGCCGGGCACCAGCCGCTTCAGCTCGGCCGGGCTGCCCTCGGCGACCATGCGACCGCCGTCGAGCAGCGCGACCCGGTCGGCCAGGTGGTCGGCCTCCTCCAGGTACTGCGTGGTGAGGAAGACGGTGGCGCCCTCGGCCACCAGTTCCCGGACGATCTGCCACATGGCCCGGCGGCTGCGCGGGTCCAGGCCGGCCGCCGGTTCGTCCAGGAAGATCAGCCGAGGGCGGCCGACGAGCGTCATCGCCAGGTCCAGCCGGCGCTTCATCCCGCCCGAGTACGCCGCCACCGGCTTGCCCGCCGCCTCCGTCAGGTCGAAGCGGGCCAGCAGGTCGTCCACCACCCGCCGTCCCTCGGCCCGGCCCAGGTGCCGCAGGTCGGCCATCAGCCGCAGGTTCTCCGCGCCGGTGAGCAACGCGTCGACGGCGGAGAACTGGCCGGTCACGCCGATCGCGGCGCGTACCCGGTCCGGTTCGCCGGTCAGGTCGTGGCCGGCGACCCGGATCGTGCCGCCGTCGGGGCGGATGAGTGTGGAGAGGATCTGCACTGTGGTGGTCTTGCCGGCGCCGTTCGGGCCGAGCAGGGCGAAGACAGTGGCCTCGGGTATGCGCAGGTCGACACCGTCGAGCACCACCTGCCCCCGGTACGCCTTGCGCAGCCCGGACACCTCGACCATCGCGCCGGGAGAGTTCGTCGTCGTCATGCCCGCAACCGTGACGGCAGGCGGGATCAGCGCGGTTTCACGACGGTTTCACGCCCTTCGACGACGTGTGCGGGTCAGCGGGCGGCGCGGGAGACCAGCGCCTCGGCCACCTCGCGCAGCCTGCGGTTGGAGTCCTGGGAGAGCTTGGCGAGCAGCGTGAACGCCTCGTCGGCGGAGCAGCGCCGCTGTCCCATGATGATGCCCTTGGCCTGCTCGATCACCGCCCGGCTGCGCATCGCCTCTCGCATCTGCCGGGCCAACGTCGCGGTGCTGTCGTACAGGTGGGCGTTGGCGAGCGCGACCGCCGCGTACGCGGCGAACTCCTCCGCCAGCTCGATCGACGATTTGTCGAAGGCGTGCGGCACGCTGCTGTGGATGTTCAACGCCCCGGTGACCGCCTCCTGGATCGGCAGGCCGATCGACAGTGAGCTCTGCACACCCGCTGCGCGGGCCCGCGCCGCCCAGCCCGGCCAGCGCGGCTCGTCGGCCAGGTCGGGCAGCGAGACGCTCACCGCGCTCACCGAGGCGTCGAGGCAGGGACCGTCGTCGTGCTCGTACTGCCACTCGTCGAGGCTGCGCGCCAGGTCGCTGGTGTAGGCGATGGCCCGGTTCGCGCCGGCCTGCACCAGGGAGACGGAGACCTCCGCGCTACCAGGAACCGCCCGGTTCGCCAGGTCGGCGACACGCGCCAGGACGTCGTCGAGCGCCACCTCGTCGAGCCGGATCCGGCTCAGCTCCGCGAGCGCGTCACCGGGGTCGATACGGGGGCTTCCACGCTTGGATCCTCTCCTGGTGGAGATCGTCGGCATCGGTCCGCTCCGCCAACGGTACCGGGACCGGGACCGACGGAATCCGAACGCGCCCACGCTGCGATGTCCGCCCGTCCGGCGTATGTTGGTTACGGGTCAAGACATGTGCCCTCCCCGCCCACGGCGCGTCTCGCCGAGGGCGTCCTCTAAACGGTGAGGTCGGAGGCGACATGTCGGGCGAGCGGCCGGTCTTCGGCTGGCATCAGGTTCCCACGGCGTCCGGAGCGTTCCGGCCGGACGAGCCGATCATGTGGCTGAGCTGCGACATAGGCGCGGACGTGACCCAGGTCTCGGTGGCCGGCGAGGTGGACCTCAGCAACGCGCACCTGCTCACCGAACTCGTACAGACCGCCGTCGCGGCGCCCGCCCCGCTCGTGGTGATCGACCTGTCGGAGGTCGGCTTCTTCGGCGCGCACGGGATCAGCGCGCTGGTGCTGGCGCAGCGGGTGCTCACCGGGGACGGCCGGCGGCTCGTTCTGCACCGACCGTCCCCGGTGGTCCGTCGCGTCCTCACCGTCACCGGCACGCTCACCGCGTTCGAGGTCGTCGAGCTCCCCGCGCTGCCGCCGGTCGACGGCCGGTCGGCAGGTCCCGTCGTACCCACCCGCTCCGGGTCGTAGAGTTGTCCGGGTAGTCGACGTCCCGCCCGGGGCGTCACAAACGTGCGTCAAGAAGCGGCGCCGGTCCCGATCCATGCCGGAATCGGGGCGCTGGTCCGTCACCGCGGACCGATCCCCGCCGCTTCCCACAAGGACGTCACCGCTCATGCCGCAGGCCCACCCCGACCTCGCCGCAGCCTTGATCAGACTCGGTCGGATCAAGTACGACGAAGTCGACCTCGACGTGGTGTTGTCGACCATCGCCCAGGTCGCCAAGGACACCCTGCCCGGTACCGCCGAAGTCTCGGTCACCCTGGTGCAGGGCACGGAGGCGCACACCGCCGCGTACACCGGTGAGCTGGCGCTGACCCTCGACGAGTGGCAGTACGCGCAGGGCCGCGGCCCGTGCCTGGACGCGGCCACCACCGGCACGGCGATGCTGGTGCCGGACATGGCGGCGGAGAGCCGCTGGCCGGTTACGCCGCCATCGCGCTCGCGAACGTCCACCTGTACGAGAGCACGGCGACGCTGGCGCAGCAGATGCAGGAGGCGATGCAGAGCCGGGCCGTGATCGAGCAGGCAAAGGGCATCATCATGGGGCAGCGGCGCTGCTCGGCCGACGAGGCGTTCGCCATCCTGGCCCGGGTGTCCCAGGACTCCAACCGCAAGCTGCGGGAGGTCGCCGAGTCACTCGTCGACCGCGCCGTGCACGGCCCTCGTGACTGAGCGTGCGGTCAGCGCGGCATCGCCCGCCAGCCGGAACCGCTCGAACGCCACGCGCCGGCGAGGATGCTCGCCGAGCCGCGGCTCGGGCACTGCTGGATCTTGGATCGGCCGGATGCCCCACCGATCTGCGCCTGGACCTGCCACTGGCTTCCGTCGGTGCGGATGTAGACATCGCGCCGTCCGCGAGGGTTGTTGACGCCGTTCCACCAGTGTTCCTCGACCACCATGTCGTGACCGTACCGCAGGAGACCCGGAGCGGCCCAGACACAAATCGGTTGCCACTGCCCGCCGGACGGCGGCACGCTGCCCGGATGACTTCACCGGACCTGCCGCGCCAGTTCACCATCCGCGAGGGCGACCTGCGCATCATCAACCCGTTCGACGAGGTCAAGCTGGCCACGCTGGGCCGCGCGATCCGGCTGCGACCAGGCGACGAGCTGCTGGACCTGTGCAGCGGCAAGGGTGAGCTGCTCTGCACCTGGGCCCGCGACCACGGGGTCACCGGCACCGGCGTCGACATCAGCAGCGCCTTCACCGCCGCCGCCCGGGAACGCGCCGCCGAACTGGGTGTGGCCGACCGGGTACGTTTCGTACACGGCGACGCGGCGGCGTACACCCCGGAGCGGCAGGTCGACGTGGCCGCCTGCGTCGGCGCGACCTGGATCGGCGGCGGCGTGCCGGGCACGCTGGAGCTGCTCGGCCGGGCGTTGCGGCCCGGCGGCATGGCACTCGTCGGTGAGCCCTACTGGCGGCGTGACCCGCCGGACGACGAGGCGGTCACCGGCTCACACGCCCGCTCCCGCGACGAGTTCCGCGACCTGCCCGGCCTGGTCGAGTCGTTCGGCGCGTGCGGCTGGGACCTGGTCGAGATGGTGCTCGCCGACCAGGACAGCTGGGACCGTTACGCCGCCGCGCACTGGCTGAACCTGCGCCGCTGGCTGGACGCCAACCCGGACGACGAACTGGCCCCGGAGCTGCGGCGGGAGCTGACCGAGGACCCGGTGCGCCACGTCCGTTTCCAGCGCGAGTACCTGGGGTGGGGCGTGTTCGCGCTGCTGCGGCGCTGACCTGCTTAACGGACGGCTACGCAGGGTAAAGCCAGATCATGGGACAGTTGCGCACCTCGCCGCCGCCGCCACAGGCCGCCGAGCTGGAACGGTGGGTGCTGGACAGTCCCGAGGATCTCCGTAGCCTGCGCGCCTCACTGCGGGACGCGCTGAACCGGCACGGCCTGGTGCAGGGCGAGGACCTGGACGAGGTGCCGCACCTGGTCGCGCTCGTCGCCACCGAGCTGGCCAGCAACGCGCTGCGGCACGGCCGCCCGCCCACCATCATCACGCTGCTCGCCACCGACGACCGGTTCCTGCTCGACGTGGGCGACCACGACGTCAGCACGGTGCCGGAGTTGGCCGACATCAGCCCGACGGACTCAGGCGGGCGCGGGCTGTTCCTGGCCCAGTCGGTCTCGCTCGACGCCGGCTGGTACGCCACCGAGAAGACCAAGAACATCTGGGCCTCGTTCTCCCGGTGACGGCCCGGCCGGCTCAGTGATCCCCGGCCGGGATCCGGTCGTCGTACTGGCCGGGCGGCCCGACCAGCGGTTCGCCGCCCACCAGCGGCCACGCGTTCGGGGTGCAGCCGTGCAGGCCGAGCGTCTGCTGCACCATCACCGGCGCCGGTCCGCCGCCCCGGGGGCAGCGCTCGTGGCCGCGGCCCAGCCGGTGGCCGATCTCGTGGTTGAGCAGGTAGTGCCGGTACAGGCCGAGATCGGGCACGTGCGGCACCCCGTACACCCAGCGGGCCACGTTGATCACCACCTGGTCGCCGTTGCGGCAGGACGTGTACCTGTCGCTCGGGTCGTCGCAGAGCCGTCCCCGGGTCACCGGCGTGGTGAGGAGCACAGTGAAGTCGGCCGGGTCGTCGCGGCCCACCCGTTGCAGCCGCCACCGGCCGTCGCCGGTCCAGCCCCGCCGGTCGGCGAGCGTGGCGGCCACGTCCCGGGCGAAGCGTTCCACGTCCACGTTGCGGATGCCGTCCTCGACCGCGACCCGGTAACGCAGCAGCTCGCCGGAGCGGCCGGCGACCGCGCCGACGGTGTCGGCGGTGCGGAACGTGCCCGCCCCCCGGGCCGGGTAGCCGATGGCGCGGGCCACCCGGCCGGCCGCCGGGACCGGAGCGACAGTCGGCGAGCGGCGGGCGTCCGGTGCCGGTGCGCTCGCTGCCGCCGCGACGGTCGGCGCCTCGGTGCGGCCCAGCAGGTCCGGATGCCGCGCGGCGTACCCGCCAGCGGCGAGTACGGCACCGACCAGAGCCACCGCCAGGAACCGCCCTGATCGCGACCTGCGCCGCCGGTGCAGCCCTCGCCGGTGCTCACCCACGTCGATCTCCGTCCGTCGCGCCGCCCGCTCCGGGCAAGGGTACGGATGCCGGGCCCGGTCGGTTGAACGGGTGGGCCGGGTACCGTCGGTGCCGGGGTGGGCGACCTGCCGCCTGTCGGAGTCCAGGGAGAGCCACCCGTGTCACCAGCCGAGCGACTGCTCGACGCCGCCGTCGCGACCGCGCGCGGCACCGACGTACGCGCTGCCGAGCGAGCCCTCGACGGGCTCGTGGTGGCCGACGGCGCGGCGGTGGACGCGGCGCTTCTCGCCCGGCTGACGCGGGACGTGGGCCGGCTCTGGCCGCGTGGCTGGCAGCCCGCCGACCTGGACCGGCTCGCCGTCCGGCGGCTCACCCCGCGCGGCGCCCGGCTGCTGCGCGACGCGATGGCCGCGCAGCGGCGCACACTGCCCGCCCCGGTGCCGGCCTGGTTCGACGAGCAGCTCGCCGAGACCGGCGCCCGCTGGGACGACGACGCGGGCTGGCTGGACCGACGCGCCGACGGCGACCGGATCACCGCGCTGCGGGACGCCGTCGACGCGGTCGTCCTGGTGGCGGGTCTGCCGCCGATCGCGACGCTCCAGCCGCCACCGGGCTCGACCGGCGTCGCACGGGTCGCCACCACACCGAGCGGTTCCCGGATGCTCGACCGGGTACGCGCGCTGCTCGCCAAGGCCGAGTCGACCGGATACCCGGCCGAGGCGGAGGCGTTCACCGCCAAGGCGCAGGAGCTGATGGCCCGGCACAGCATCGACGCGGCGCTGCTCGACGCCGGGGCCGAGCGGTCCGGCGGCCCGGGCGGGGTGCGGATCGGCGTCGACGCCCCGTACGCGGCCGCGAAGGCACTGCTGATCCAGGAGGTGGCGGCGGCGAACCGGTGCGAGTCGGTCTGGTCCGACGACCTGGGTTTCGCCACCGTGCTCGGCTTCCCGGCCGACCTGGCCGCGGTCGAGCTGCTGCACACCTCGCTGCTCGTGCAGGCCACCGCCGCGATGCTGCGCGGCCGGGGCGAGCGCGGCCGGTCCGGCGGGCGGCGCACCAAGGGTTACGACGAGTCGTTCCTCAACGCGTTCGCGCTACGCATCGGCGACCGGCTGCGGGAGGCGAGCGCGGCGGCGGCGCGGGAACTCGACGACGACCGGCTGCTGCCGGTGCTCGCGGCCCGCTCGGACGCCGTCCGGGACCGCGTCGACCAGCTCTTTCCCGGCACCACCCGGCACCGGCTCCAGGTGCGCGACGAGCAGGGCTGGGTCTCCGGCACCAGCGCCGCCGACCGGGCCTCGCTCGATCCGGGCCGCCCGGCACGCCGTCCGCTTCGCGGGGGTCGCTGAACCTCCCGGGGGATGATGTCGGATCGGGCGGAGCGGCTCCGACCCGTCTGCGAGGCGCCACCGCCGGTGGCTTGAACCCCGAGGAGTGCACGGTGAAGTACATGCTGCTCATCTGGAACCGGCCCGGCTTCGTGGAGGAGCTGACCGAGGCGGAACGCACCGCGATCTTCGGTGAGGTCGACGAGATCATGAAGGAGCTGACCGAGTCCGGCGAGCTGGTCGGCGGCGAGGCACTGGCCCACCCCTCGCAGGCCCGCACGGCCCGTCCGGCCGCCGGTGGCGTCGAGATCACGGACGGGCCGTTCATGGAGAGCAAGGAGCAGTTCGCCGGCTTTCTGACTGTCGACTGCGAGACCTCGGAGCGGGCCGCCGAGATCGCCGCGCGCTGGCCGGACGTACGGCACGGCTTCGGTGTGCTGGAGGTGCGCGCGGTGATGGATCAGGCCGGGACGGAGATGTGACCGCACCTGTGGTCGAGGACCTGCTGCGTACGCTCGCGCCGCAGGTCCTCGGCGTGCTCGTCCGCCGGCACGGCCAGTTCTACGCCTGCGAGGACGCCGTGCAGGAGGCGCTGCTCGCCGCCGCCGTGCAGTGGCCGGAGCAGGGTCTGCCCGACCGTCCCCGATCCTGGCTGGTCACCGTCGCCACGCGCCGGCTCACCGACGAGTGGCGCAGCGAGCACGCCCGCCGGGAACGCGAGGTGGCGGTGGCGGTGCGGCAGCCGGCGTACGCGACTGTCGCCCCGCCGGCCGACGAGGAGCCGCCGAGCGCCGACGACACGTTGCGGCTGCTGTTCCTCTGCTGCCATCCGGCGTTGCCGGTGAGCGGGCAGGTGGCGCTCACGCTGCGCGCCGTGGGTGGACTGAGCACTGCCGAGATCGCCCGCGCGTACCTGGTGCCGGAGGCGACGATGAGCCAGCGGATCCGCCGCGCGAAGCAGCGGATCGAGGCGGCCGGCGCCCGCTTCACGCTGCCGTCGCCGGCCGACCGGGACGACCGGCTCGCCGCCGTGCTGCGCGTGCTCTACCTGATCTTCAACGAGGGCTACACCGCGTCCAGTGGCGAGGCGCTGCACCGGGCCGAGCTGACCGCCGAGGCGATCCGGCTGACCCGGGAGCTGCGCCGGCTGCTCCCGGACGACGGCGAGGTGGCCGGGTTGCTGGCGCTGATGCTGCTCACCGACGCGCACCGGGCCGCCCGTACCGGGCCGGACGGCGAGCTGGTGCCGCTGGCCGAGCAGGACCGCACCCGCTGGGACCGGGACGCCGTCGCGGAGGGGGTGGCGCTGGTGACCGAGGCGCTCACCTGGTCGACGCCCGGCGCGTACCAGGTGCAGGCGGCGATCGCCGCTGTCCATGCGGAGGCGCCCACCGCCGGGGACACCGACTGGCGGCAGATCGTCGCGCTCTACCGGGTGCTGGCCCGGGTCGCGCCGAACCCGATGGTGACGCTCAACCAGGCCGTCGCGGTGGCCATGGTGGACGGGCCGCGTGCCGGGCTGGCGCTGCTGGCGACGCTCGACGCCGACGACCGGACCGCGGGCCACCACCGGTTCGCCACCGTCCGTGCGCACCTGCTCGACATGGCCGGCGACCGCGCGGAGGCGCGGGCCGCGTACCTGGCCGCCGCGCGGGCCACCACGAGCCTGCCGGAGCGGCGTCATCTGGAGGTACGCGCGGCGCGCCTGGCCGACGCCAGCGCAGTCCGGCCGGGCTGACCGGAGTCGATCAGAACAACCGGCCCCGGTACGGATGCGGCCGGCCCCAACGCTCCTCCCACTGGAGCAGCTCCGCCTGCCACCGCGGCAGGTCGGGCCGGTACTCGCGGATCAGCTCGCGGTTCTCCGGGCGGTGGACCAGGAAGCGCCAGTAGGACTCGACTGCCTCCCGGGTCTCGTCCAGCGAGTAACTCCCCCGCTCGTCCGCGACCCACTCGTTGACGAACTCGACGCCGGCCGGCGAGAACCTGACCTCGTACTTGTCGCTGTCCCACCCCTCGTCGAGCGGACGGCCGTTCGCCACGTCGTCGATCATCTGAAGGGCGTCCAGGCACGCCGAGTAGGAGACGGAGACGTCGGTGATCAGCCACGCGCCGAGGGCCCGATAGCGCTGATCGGACACGTTGAACAGCGGGAGCCGGAACTCATCGACGGAGAAACTGATGAACGCCAACGGAAAGTCCTCTGGATCATGGGATGACGACCGGCCATCCGTGGGTGAAGCCGCCCGAGCCATTGTAGAAACCCTCGATCACCAGGCCCTTGTGAGTGCCACGCCACATGCTGGTGCCGGGCACCGGCTTCGCGTTCTGGAAGGCACCGGTGATGGCGTTGTCCACCTGGGCGGGCGTCCAGTCGTCGGGGAAGAACGAGCTTTCCCCGCCGTTGCCCTTCTTCGGCTTCCAGGCTCCGTGCGGGGGGTTCATGGTCGGGTCGAAGAACTCCGGTTTGGCGCTGTAGGCCCCGGTCTTCGGGTCCTTGACGACGCTGCCGGGCTGAAGCCGGCGACCGGGGAAGTCCTCGCCGCCGGGCCGGTAGTGGTAGCCCGATCCCTTGGGCATGCCCGGCTTCACGTGGCCGCCGAACACGTGCTCGGTGAAGTGCGGATTCATCCGGTCGGGCCGGTTGCGCGTCTTGGTCCGCTTGAGAAAGCGCAACGCGGCGCGCATCAGCCGGCCGCCCGCTTTACCCCCGCTCATGGTCACCTCACCCGTCGACGAGTTTCCAGAGGGCTTCCTGGACGAGGTTGCCGACGATGGTCCGAGCCAGCGTATGGAAGATCGGGATCTCCAGCAGCGAGGCCCCGAAGGTGACCGCCGCGGTGGCGACGGCCTGCGCGATCTGCACGGCCAGGATGACCAGTTGCACGATGACCGCGACCTTGAGGGCGAGCACGATCGCGCCGCAGATGATCAGGCCGGTGCCGGTCAGCACGGCGGCGGTGACGCCGTCGCGCAGGCTGTCGGCGGGGCTGTCCTCCTTGTTCCACCAGGTCTGGAACGCGGCGATGTCCTGACCGGTGTGCTGGGTCCAGACCGTGGCCGCCCCGGTGTTCGCGTCGCTCACCACCCCGGAGAGGGTGTCGGAGAACCGGATCCAGGCGTTGCCCATCTCGAAGAGCTTGGTCTCGTCCGCCTCGGGCCAGGTGTAGCCGAGGACGCCGAGCAGCGACCGCAGCTCGCCGGGTAGTTCCATGCCCATGTTCAGCCTCCCAGCATCCGCCGCAGGCCGTCGAGGTTGCGGGTGATGGCCGCCTCGGTCTCGGTGTAGCTGACGGCCATCCTGCCGAGGTCGGCGCCGGCGGCGGCGATCTCGTTGAGCGCGTCGTCGAAGCACTCGAACGCGAACGCGGACACCTCGTCGTGGGCGGCGCCGATGAGCGAGCCGATGTCGTCGGACCCCCAGGGACGGCCGAAGCCGGCCAGCTCGGCCCGGAAGGCGGTGAGCGCCGCGCCGAACCGGGTCGCGACCGAGTCGAGCGCCGACCCGGAGGCGCCCAGCCGCTCCGGATCGATCTCGACCGGCATCAGCGCCCGTCCTGGCGGGCGAGCCGGTCCTGCGCCTGCATCAGGGCATCGGTGAACATGCTGAACTGGCGCCCCGCGTCGGCCTGGATGCGGCGCAGTTGCTCACCGAGCGACCCCAGGTCGACATCGCCGGGGACGGTGGCGGCCTGCTCCCGCAGGTCGGCGAGCGCGGCGTTGACGGCCGCCTCGATCTCCTCGGCGAGTGCCTCGCTGGCCATCCGCATCACGCGGGGGTCGAGCGTCACCCCGGTGACCTGCCCGGGTGGGCCGGCGGTGACCCGGATCAGGCCGTCGGCGGCCTCGCCCACGCCTTCCGGCGGCGCCACCTGCTCGCCCGCGGCGGCCTGCCGCTGGAGCGCGGCCATGGTTTCGGACAGCACCCGGCCGAAGCCGGACGGGTCGGCGGGATCGGCCATCGCGACGCTCCTCCCCATTCGAGGTCGCTTCGCATCCTATGCACCCGAGCCGATCCCGGTGGTCCCGCCGGATCGATGTGGACGGTGGCCTCCGCCACGCGGGATCGTCACCGTCCGTACACAGCACGCCGGGCCGGCCCGTGGGCCGACCCGGTGGTGTGCGTGCGTCGCGTACTCAGCTCTTGAAGGCGTCCTTGATCTTCTCGGCGGCCTGCTTGAGCTTCGCGCCGGCCTGGTCGTTGCGGCCCTCGGCCTCCAGGCGCTCGTTGTCCGTGGCCCGGCCGACGCCCTCCTTGACCTTGCCCGCGGCGTCCTGGGACGTGTTGTCGATCTTGTCGTCGAGACCCATGATGACCTCCACTGAAGCGATTGCCTGACAACAACCGGTTACCCAGCCGGCCGGTCGCTCAATCCCCTCACCCGATCGGGCGAAAGCGCCGCAGCCGGAGGCTGTTGCCCACCACGAAGACCGACGAGAACGCCATGGCCGCCCCGGCGAGCATCGGGTTGAGCAGTCCGGCCGCCGCAAGCGGCAGCGCCGCGACGTTGTAGGCGAACGCCCAGAACAGGTTGCCCTTGATGATCGCCAGCGTCCGTCGGGAGAGCCGGATCGCGTCCGCCGCGGCCATCAGGTCGCCCCGGACCAGTGTCAGGTCGGCCGCCTCGATGGCCGCGTCGGTGCCGGTGCCCATGGCCAGGCCGAGGTCGGCCCGGGCCAGCGCGGCGGCGTCGTTCACCCCGTCGCCGACCATGGCGACCACCCGGCCCTCGCCCTGGAGCCGCTCGACCACCGCGACCTTGTCGGCGGGCAGCACCTCCGCGATCACCTCGTCGATACCGACCTCGGCGGCCACCGCCTTCGCCACAGTGGTGTTGTCGCCGGTGAGCAGCACCGGCTTCAGGCCCAGCTCACGCAGCCGGGTGACGGCCGCCCGGCTGGTCGGCCGCACCGCGTCGGCCACCGCGAGCACGCCCCGGGCCCGCCCGTCCCAGCCGGCCAGGATCGCCGTCCGCCCGGCGGCCTCCGCGCCGGTCGCGGCCCGCACGACCTCCTCGGGTACGTCGAGACCCCGCTCCCGCAGCAGCCGCGCCCGGCCGACCACCACGCTCCGGCCGTCGACGGTGCCGGTGACGCCCAGCCCTTCGACGTTGGCGAACTCGCCAAGCGGCGGCAGCGGACCGGCCTCGGCCGCGGCCTCGGCGACGGCCCGCGCGATCGGGTGCTCGGAGGCGGCCTCCAGCGCGCCGGCCACCCGGAGCAGGTCGGCGGCGTCCTCGCCGTCGGCGGGCAGCACCTCGGCCAGCGCCATCCGCCCGGTGGTGACGGTGCCGGTCTTGTCCAGCACCACGGTGTCGACCCGGCGGGTGGACTCCAGCACCTCCGGCCCCTTGATCAGCACACCGAGCTGCGCGCCGCGCCCGGTGCCGACCAGCAGCGCGGTCGGCGTGGCCAGGCCGAGCGCGCACGGGCAGGCGATGATCAGCACGGCCACCGCGGCGGTGAACGCGGCGGTCGTACCGGAGTCGGTGCCGAGCCACCAACCGAGCGTGCCGGCGGCCAGCGCGATCACGATGGGCACGAAGACGCCGGAGATCCGGTCGGCGAGCCGCTGCACCGCCGCCTTGCCGGTCTGCGCCTGCTCGACCAGCCGCGCCATCTGGGCGAGCTGGGTGTCCCCGCCGACCCGGGTGGCGCGGATCACCAGCCGACCGCCGGCGTTCACAGTCGCACCGACCGCGGCGTCGCCCGGCCCCACCTCGACCGGCACCGACTCGCCGGTGAGCATGCTGGCGTCGACGGCCGACGTGCCCTCCTCGACCACACCGTCGGTGGCGACCTTCTCGCCGGGCCGGACCACGAACCGGTCCCCGACCGCGAGCTGCCCGACCGGGATCCGGGTCTCCTGCCCGCCGCGCAGCACCGCCACGTCCTTGGCCCCGAGTTCGAGCAGGGCCCGCAGCGCCGACCCGGCGGTGCGCTTGGATCGGGCCTCGAAGTACCGGCCGGCCAGGATGAACACGGTCACCCCGGCGGCGGCCTCCAGGTAGATGTTGCCGGCGCCGTCGCCGCGGGTGATGTCGAGGCTGAACGGGTGCTTCATGCCGGGCATGCCGGCGTCGCCGAGGAACAGCGCCCAGAGCGACCAGCCGAACGCGGCCAGCGTGCCGAGCGACACGAGCGTGTCCATGGTGGCCGCGCCGTGCCGCAGGTTGACCAGCGCGGCGCGGTGGAACGGCAGCCCGCCCCAGACCACCACCGGGGCGGCCAGGGTGAGCGAGGCCCACTGCCAGTGGTCGAACTGCCAGGCCGGAACCATGGCGAGCACGATCACCGGCACGGTGAGCACGGCGGAGACCCAGAGCCGGGTACGCGCCGTGCGCAGCCCGTCCACCGGCTCCCCGGCCGCTGCCGCCTCCGCCTGCTCGGGCGGCGGCGGCACCACTGCGGTGTAGCCGGTCTTCTCGACCGTGGCGATCAGGTCGGCCGGCGCGATGTCGTCGGCGTACCGGACGGTGGCCTTCTCGGTGGCGTAGTTGACGGTGGCCTCGACGCCGTCCATCCGGTTGAGCTTCTTCTCGATCCGGGCGGCGCAGGACGCGCAGGTCATCCCGCCGATCGCCAGCTCGATCAGATTCGGCGCGGTGGGCAGCGCCTTTCCCGTGGCAGTCATCGCGGCACCTCCGGCGCTCAACTGTGCCCGTGCCCGGGGGTGCCGTGTCCGGCGTCCGGGGTCGGTGCGGTGGTGGATGCCGGCGCGGCGGGCGCCGGCACGGTCCGGTCGCCGGCCAGGACTGTGAACTCGGCGGTGTGCACCGCGTCGCCGTGCCGGAAGTCCAGGTAGAGACGGTACGCCCCGGCCGACGGCACCTCGGCGGCGAACGTGATCGCCGGACCGGCCGCTGTGCGCCCGTCGCCGGGCGTGCCCTCCGGGTGCACGTGCAGGTACGCCAGGTCGCCCTGCCGCAGCGCCACCAGGTGCCCGTACGCGCCGAGGTAGGGCGCGAGGTCGGTGACCGGCCGCCCGTCGCGGCTGACGGAGAGCGTGAGCCGGCTGGTCCGGCCCGGCTCCGGCGTGCCGGTCAGGGTGACCGTGTAGCCATCGACGGTGGTGGTGGTCGCCGGCGCCGGCAGCGGCCGGGCGGCCAGCTCGCCGGGGACCGTGACGTCCAGGCCCAGGGTGAGCGGCTCCCCGCCGGCCGGGGTGAAGTCGGCGAACGCCCGCCAGACGCCGGGGCCGTCCAACGGCGAGGCGACGCGCCAGGTGCCGTCGCCGTCCATCTCCGGGTGGACGTGCCGGAAGCCGGAGAGGTCGCGGCGGGCGACGATCAGGTGCATGCGCTTGTCGTGGGCCACCTCGTAGCGGGTGACGGGTGTGCCGTCCGGGCCCGTGATCCGGAAGGCGAACTGCCCGGCCGGCGCGGCGGCGTGCTGGAACGTGTGGCCGCGTTCGGAGACGAGCAGCCCGCCGGGCAGGTGCGCGGAGGCGCCGCTCTCGTCGCCGTGACCGGCGTCGCCGGCCCCGTGGTCGCCGGCGCTGTCGTCGTGGCGGGTCTCGGCGGCCGGGGCGACGGGATCGGCCAGGTTGCCGATCCCGTACGCCGCGCCGAACACCGCCACGAGGCCGAGGGCGAAGCCACTGAGCTTCGTCGCCGTGTTCATGGTGTCTCCTCGGTTTCTCGGGTCCGCCGGACCGTCACGCACCGACGAGGTCGTAGCCGGCCTCGTCGACCGCCGCGCGGACCGCGTCCACGTCCAGCGGGTTCCGACTGGTGACGGTGACCCGGCCGCCGTCCAGGTCGACCTGGACGTCGGTGACGCCCGGAAGCGCGCTCAGCTCGGTGCTCACCGAGTTGGCGCAGTGCCCGCAGGTCATGCCGCTCACCTGGTAGGTGGTTTCCATCTCGCCCTCCGATCTTATACCCCCTAGGGGTACGTGCCGAACGTTAGCATACCCCCGAGGGGTACGCTATCCTCGGCTTCATGACCGCGCCGTCCAGCCCGACCCGGGGCTACACCGCCAGCAAGGACCAACTCCTCGCCCGGCTCCGCCGGATCGAGGGTCAGGTCCGTGGCATCGAGAAGATGGTCGAGGACGACCGCTACTGCATCGACGTGCTCACGCAGATCTCGGCCATCCAGGCGGCGCTGGACAAGGTCGGCCTCGGCCTGCTCGACGGGCACGCCCGGCACTGCATGCACGAGGGCGCCGCCGAGGGCCGGGCCGACGAGATGGCGACCGAGATGATGGCCGCCGTCGGCCGCCTGATGAAGCGCGGCTGAGCGGGGACCTCCGACCCTCGGAGCAGGGCACATCGACCCGAGCTGACACCTCCGGGCGGCCGTACCGTCGAAGTGGCGGGCAGGCCGGTCCGGCGGACCCGCGGTGATGGACGGAGGGCGGCCCGATGATGTGGCAGAGCCCGATGATGGGCTGGATGTGGATCTGGTCCCTGCTGGTGCTCGCGGTGCTGGCAGGGCTCGTCTGGGCGGCCGTGCGGTGGACCGGCCCGCAGTACCTGGGCCCGACGACGGCCCGGCGCATCCTCGACGAGCGGTACGCCCGCGGCGAGATCGACGAGGACGAGTACCGGCGACGCCGGGCCGGTCTGGCCTGATCACGCGAGGCGAGCGTCACCGGTCCCGGCGCCCGGGGCCAGCCGGTCAGGCTGCCTACCATGGCCGGGCGACGACCCGGACGTGGTCGACACGTCCGCGCCGCCCGGGTGACCAGACCGGTCCGGCGGACCAGGCGTCGCCGCGACCGTTGGGAGAGACGCCATGGGTGCCGACCACACCCACCCCGCACCCGCCGCGCCGCCGGGCGTACGCCGGCTGCTCGTCGCCGTGGTGGTGCCGCTGTTCGCACTCACCGTGATCGCGGCGCTGGTCCTCTGGCCCCGGCAGGACCGGGAGCCGGTCGGCGGCGCGGACGTCCCCCGCTACCACGGCACCGTGACCCGGGTGGTCACCGAGCCCTGCCCGCCGACCCCGGAGGCCCCGGACGGCGGGGGCGGCCCCTGCGGCACCGTGACGGTGACCGCCGAGCAGGGTCCGGACGCGGGCCGTCAGGTCGAGACGCCGATCCCGGCCGGGCCCGGCGCACCCCGGGTCGCGGTCGGCGACGAGGTCGTCCTGGTCGAGCTGACCGACCCGGCCGATCCGGCGGTCAAGTCCTACAACATCGCCGAGCACCAGCGCGGTACGCCGCTGATCTGGCTCATGGTGCTGTTCGCCGCCGCGATCGTGGCGTTCGGCCGCTGGCGCGGGCTCGCCGCGCTCGCCGGCCTGGCGGCCAGCTTCGCCATCCTGCTCGGCTTCGTGCTGCCGGGCATCGGCGCCGGCCAGCCGCCGCTGCTGGTGGCGATCGTCGGCGCCGCGTTGATCATGTTCGTGGTGCTCTATCTGACCCACGGGATCACCGCGCAGACGTCGGTGGCGGTGCTCGGCACGCTCGGCAGCCTGGTGATCACCGGCGTGCTCGGCCTGCTCGCCACGTCCGCCACCCATCTGACCGGCTTCGGCAGCGAGGACGCCACCACGCTGTCCATGTTCCAGGCCGACGTGGACCTGCACGGCCTCCTGCTGGCCGGCATCATCATCGGCTCGCTGGGCGTGCTGGACGACGTCACGGTCACCCAGGCGGCCACCGTCACCGAACTGGCGCACGCCAACCCCGGGCTGTCCCGGCGGCAGCTCTACCGGGCGGCGACCCGGGTCGGCCGGGCCCACATCGCGTCCACCGTCAACACCATCGTGCTGGCGTACGCGGGCGCCTCGCTGCCGCTGCTGCTCCTGCTGGTCGCCGACTCCCGCCCGGTCAGCGAGATCCTCACCAGCGAGTTCCTCGCCCAGGAGATCGTCCGCAGCGCGGTGGCCACGCTCGGCCTGATCGCCGCCGTACCGCTGACGACCGGACTGGCCGCGATCGTGACCACCGCCGGACGGCGCTCGCGCGGCGCGGACGCGGCGCCGCCCGCGCCCCGGCCGCCGGCCGGACGGGACGACGCGCTGGAGGCGCTCGGCGGCGGAAGGAGTACGGAGGGCGCATGGTGAAACTCCGCAGGGTGACCATCGATTTCAAACGCGACGCTGGTCACGGCGCGCCACGGCGAAATCTCGCTATTGGTCGGCTTCCGGACGTAGATCCTCACGAGTGCTGTCGGGTAACCTCGCTGCCGGTCACCGCCGAAGGCGCGCACCTGCGCCAGCGGTGCCGCCGCCCAATCGCCCGCGGGCGAGCCGGGGAACCAGGTACATGGGGTGAATCCGCGACAGCGGTAGGGGCCACTTCCGTCCCGAACCCGTCAGCTAACCCGGTCGGCGGCCGACGGAAGGGAACACTGTGACGGCACCCCTGCGCCGCTGGCTGACACCCGTGGTGGCCGCGCTGGCCGCACTGGCCGTGCTGGCCGGGCCCACCCCGGCGACCGCGGCCCCCACCGCGGCGGCCCCCGGCACCCCCTCGGGGCACGAGGAGGACGGCGAACCGCCGCTCATCACCGAGGCGATCGACTCCGCCAACCGGAACTTCCTCCAGGCCAAGGCGAAGCTCGCCAAGTCGCAGGACCGCCAGCGGCGGCTGGCGGCCGAGGTGAAGACGGCACAGGCCGAACTCGACGCGCTCAGCCCGCAGGTCAACCAGCTCGCCGCCCAGTCCTACCGGACCGGCCGGATGGGCGCGATGGCAATGCTGCTGGAGAGCAACTCCCCCGACTCGTTCGTCCGCCGGGTGAACGCCCTGGACGAGCTGAACCTCCTCAACGCGCAGCGCCTGGCGGCCATCAACGCGGTCAAGAACCGCGCCGAACAGGCCAAGATCGCGCTCGACGCCGAGGTACGCGAGCAGGAGAAGCAGAAGAACGCGATGGAGCGCGAGAAGGTGCAGGCCGAGCGCGCGCTGAAGCTCGTCGGCGGTCTCGGCTTCACCGGCGGCCTGGTCTCCGCCACCTCACCGGTCGCCAAGGTCGCCCCCGGCCGCACCGCCGACGGCGGGTGGAAGTCGGAGTCGTGCAGCGAGGACGACCCGACCACCTCGGGCTGCGTCACGCCGCGCACGCTGCACGCGTACAAGGAGGTCCGGCGCGCGGGCTTCAAGCGCTTCGTGGGCTGCTACCGGTCCGGCGGGCCGTGGGAGCACCCCAAGGGCAAGGCGTGTGACTGGTCGCTGCAGAACAGCGGCTTCGCGCCCTGGCACAACAACGACACCCGCAGGTACGGCAACGAGGTGGCCGCCTTCCTCATCCGCAACGCCGACCGGCTGGGCATCTACTACGTCATCTGGAACCGGCAGATCTGGTTCCCGGCCACCGGTTGGCGCTCCTACAGCGGGCCGTCGAACCACACCGACCACGTCCACATGTCGCTGCTCTGACGCCCGGACGCGAAAGGGGCCGCCCGAGGGCGGCCCCTTTTCCGTCGTCCGTGCGGTCAGCCCGCCAGCGCCGGATCGGCGGGCGCCGCCTGAGCGGGCAGCAGGGCCGGGGACTGCGCCACGGTCCGCACCTCGCCGCCGGCGAGCCGGTACGACATACCGACCACCGTGCACCGCCCCGCCGCCACCCACTCGGCCAGGACGGCAGACCGGGCCAGCAGCGCCTCCACGGTCTGCGCTATGTGCACGTCGATGATGCCGTCGAGGTCCTCGACGCCCTGGCGGGCGGCGCGCAGCAGGCTGGGTGAGACCGCGTCCACCACCGCGCCCAGGTGCCCGGCCGGGCCGGCGCCGGTGCGGACCCCCTCGCGGGCGGCCTGGACCGCGCCGCACGAGTCGTGCCCGAGCACCACGACGAGCGGGGTGCCCAGCACGGTGACGGCGTACTCGACGCTGCCGAGCACCTCCGGCCCGGCGGTGTGCCCGGCGGTACGCACCACGAAGAGGTCACCGAGGCCGCGATCGAAGATGATCTCGGCGGCGAGCCGCGAGTCGGAGCAGCCGACGATCACCGCGAACGGGTGCTGGCCGTCGGCGACGGCCGCCCGATGTCCGGCGTCCTGATTCGGGTGCTGCGGGGCGCCGGTGACGAACCGGTGGTTACCGGCACGCAGTTCGGCAAGTGCCTGCTCCGGGGTCCTCGGCGTCATGTCCCTCACCTCGTCTACCAGGGAACTACCAGGCCGGACGGCCTCCCGACCAACGTTCACACGCCCCTCGGGAGCCGTCAAGATTCGTGATACGCATTTCATACTTTCCGTTGTCGCCCGCCTCCGGACCGCGCCGATTCGGTCGGCGGCGGAGGTGGCCATAGCATGACCACCATGGCGACCACACCACCTGAGGACGGGAGCCGCCGTAACTGGACCTTCCTCACCAACCACGGCCACGTGCTGCTGGCGATCGCACGCAACCCCACCGCCCGGCTGCGTGACGTCGCCGACGAGGTGGGCGTGACCGAGCGGGCGGCCCAGGCCATCGTCGCCGACCTGGAGGCCGGAGGTTACCTGCGGCGTACGCGGGTGGGACGGCGCAACGAGTACACGATCAACCCGAAGGGCCGCTTCCGGCACCCGGCCGAGGGCTATCAGCAGGTCGGCGCCCTGCTGGCCCTGTTCGCCGCCGAGCCGGCCGGGGACGCCACCACCGACCACTGACCCGGCGGGTGCCACGTGTGCCCGCGCGGGCGGGCGCGGCGGGTAATCTCACCGCGTGCGCGACAGCTTGCGGCCGGGCGCGACCACGGGACGCGTCCGGGCCGGACACCGGATCAGGTCCGTCCTCTCCGGAGCGGCGGTGGCCGCTCTGCTCGGCGGGGCCCTCGCGGTGCCCGCGCCCGCGCTGGCCGCCCCGAAGTGCGGCCCGGCCGGCGGCCCCGCGCCCACCGAGGTGCCCTGGGCGATCAGCCGCCTCGACCCGGCCGCCGCGTGGCGGGTCGGCAAGGGCGCGGGGATCACCGTCGCAGTGATCGACTCCGGGGTCTCACCGAGCCACCCGCTGCTGCGCGGGCGGGTGCTGCCGGGTGAGGACTTCAACCAGCTCGTCCGCCTGAAGGGGCAGTGCGACCTGGTCGGCCACGGCACCATGGTCGCGGGCATCATCGCCGGCCGGGAGGGCAGCGGCTCGCCGTACACCGGCATCGCGCCGGAGGCGAAGATCCTGCCGCTGCGGGTGCTGGCCGAGAACAAGGAGAACTTCGACCCCAACGTGCCGGCCGAGATCGGCAAGGCGATCCGCTGGGCGGTCGACAACGACGCCGACGTGATCAACCTGTCCCTGGTCACGCTCGACGACCCGGCGCTGAAGTCCGCAGTGCAGTACGCGCTCGGCAAGGACGTGATCATCGTCGCCTCCGCCGGCAACCGGCAGGAGAACCGGGAGGACCGGCCGGCCTATCCGGCGGCGTACCCGGGTGTCATCGCCGTCGCCGGCATCGACGAGCAGGGTGGGCACGTCGGCAGCTCGGTCAGCGGGGACTATGTGGACATCGCCGGCCCCGGCCTGAACATCGTCGGGCCCGCGCCGCAGGGGTCGGGCTACCGGGCCGAGCCGCAGGGCGGGACGAGCTTCGCCAGCGCGTACGTCTCCGGGGCGGCCGCGCTGGTGCGGGCCGCATACCCGGACATCAGCGCCGACGAGGTCGCCTACCGGTTGACCCGTACCGCCGACAACCCGCCCGACGGGCACAACGCCGAGGTCGGCTACGGGATGGTCAACCCGTACCGGGCGGTCACCAGCCTGCTGGGCACCCGGAACGACCCGCCGATGGGCGCGATGCCGCCTCCGGCGCCGCCGGCCGACCCGCTGGCCCTGCAGCGCACTGTCGCGATCTGGGTCGCCGTCGTGGGCGCGTTGCTGGCCGGCGTCCTGCTGACGCTGCGGCCCATCCTGGTACGCGGACGGCGGCGCGGGTGGCGGCCCGGCCGACGCGACGTCCCGCAGGACGCCTGACAACACACGACGGCTCCGCCCGGCGCGAGCCGGAACGGAGCCGTCGTGGACCGGTCGAGGGTCAGTTGCCCCAGACCTTGGAGTTGCTCATCTCCGTGGTCATGTAGTTCTCGCGCGCGATGCCCACCGCGCCGCCGATCTCGTTCAGGACCTTGTTGATGTCCTTCACGGCGGCGTCCCACTGGGCCTGGTGCTGCTGGTAGGCGGCCCGGTCCTGGCCCTCCCACTCGAGCTTGGTCAGCATCGCCCGCAGCGTGTCCAGCTTCTCGTCGATGGTCCGCGAGATGGCCTGCATCTGCTGGTTGCTGCTCTCCAGAACAGCGTAATCAACCTTGATGCTCATCGAATCCTCCTCTGCCTGTCTTCGCGGATCACGGGTTGAGCGCAGCGTGGAACTTGTCCAGCATCTGCTGCTGCTCTTCGTCGTTCACCTGGTGCGTGGTGCCCGACTTGTCGAGCAGGTCCGCGATGTTGTCCATCGCGGTCAGCAGCTTCGCCGTGTCCTCGTTCCAGCGGTTCATCAGGCCCTGGAAGCCCGTGGACGCCTGGCCCTTCCAGGCCATCGCCAGGTCGTCGACCACGTTCCACAGCTTCTTGAGCTCGCCGTCGACATCGCTGCGCGTGGACCGCACGTCACTCGCGGCGGTGTGCAGAGTCGCTGCACTGACCTCGAACGCCATGCTTCACACCCTTCCGTCATCTTGTGGCGGCGGTTCCGCCGCGCCCTCCCCCGCGGCAAGGCGTACACACCCCACCGACGGACACTTCATCCGAACCGTAGCGGACAATGTCCAACCCGCGCAGCCCTGCCGACCCATCGGCGTATTCCGACAGCCCCGAACCGACAACGCGATCCGGCTGTCTCCGTACGAGTTGGACAGTCGGCGCCGAGGTCACGGCCGTTCCCGTGTGGATCTGACGATCGTCGACACGCCGAAGGCCAGCACCGCGATCAACAGCACCACCACGACCCACAGCACCGGCTTCTCGAACGCGCGCTGGAACGCCAGCACCAGCAGCGCCGCACAGGTGCTCAGCGCCACCACCTCGGCGGCCCGCCGCAGCTTCGCCGAGCGGGTCAGCCCGGCGATCAGCATCAGGACCACGAAGACCGGGATGGTGAGCAGCACGTACAGCAGCAGCGAGAAAAGCAGGGTGTCCACGCGTCGCCCCCGTCAGCCGTAGAACTTGGAGTCCCGCACCCAGTCGATCTTGATGTCCTTGATGTCCGGGTCGGAGCCGGTCGGGGCCCACCCGGGACGGGAGTCCGCGGTGAAGGTGAACCGGTCGTCGGTGTGGAAGGCGGCCAGCAGCGCGTGCAGCAACGCGCTGATCTCGCCGAAGACCAGGACCAGGATGGCGGCGGTGGCGGCCAGGCCGGCGATGCCGATGGCCTGAGCCAGCGCGGTGGTGGCGGGGAAGAACTGGAGCGCGATCGAGGCGATCACCGCGACCAGGATCGGCATGAGCGCCTGGGCCAGGCCGGAGACCGCGTCGTTGTACGCGTCCCGGGCCGCGGTGAGCGTGTCCCGGTTGGCGGCGAACGCCTCGGCCAGCGAGTTGATCTCCGCCCCGAGCTTGCGCAGGAACAGGTCGAACGCGTCCCGGTCGTCGAAGTCCCACTCCGCCGCGTCCGGCGGAACCGCCGCCATGGCCGCGCCGAACTGGTCCGCGCCGAGCAGGCGGGCCGCCTCGTCCCACTTCTGGATGGACTCGTTCACCTGCTGGTTGTCGAACGACTCCAGGTAGAGGATCGTGCCGATCAGCGCCGCCGAGGCGGCGATCCAGACCAGGTTGCCCTTGGCGATCGCCGCCGCCGAGCGGACCGGAGCCGTGGTCTGCGCGACCGACACCGAGCCGGTCACCGTCCCCGAGGCGTTGGCGATGAGGATCTCCGGTGGCATCAGGCGTCCCTTCCGTGGCGGACCCGGCCGGTCACTTGACCACCCAGGGCTGATCCGAATTCTCCCAGTTCTTCGCGCTCTGTTCGAGCTGCGCGGCAGCCCTGCGCAGATGCTCCACACCGCTGCGCACGTTGTCCAGGTGCCCGTCCACCGCCGCGTTGTGCCGCTCCACCGCGCCGGTGCCGAACCAGCTCAGCGCAGTGCCGGGCAGCTTGACCTCGGCCAGCAGCGTCTCGACGTTGCGCAGGTACTGGATCGGCCCGTCCGGGGCGTCGAGCCGCTGGCCCGCCTTCCGGATCGCGTCGACGTCGACAGTGTTCGCCATCGCCGGCCTTCCTCTCGTTCAGCGCCGCAGGTTGCGGGTCGGGTCGGACAGGTCCACCCCGAAGCGGCGGAACCAGTCTTCGGGGGTGAGCGTGCCGTTCTGCGCCTGGCGGACCGTCTCGGAGTCGC
Source organism: Micromonospora sp. NPDC005686 (assembly GCF_042871665.1). Lineage (NCBI taxonomy): Bacteria > Bacillati > Actinomycetota > Actinomycetes > Micromonosporales > Micromonosporaceae > Micromonospora > Micromonospora sp. NPDC005686. Next base: position 299,982 of record NZ_JBIAIY010000002.1, on the reverse strand, counting down.
CGAGCATCTCGCTCAGCATCTCGCGCTGCCGCTCCTCGAAGGCGGCGTACGCCGCGTCGATCGCGGCCTGCATCGCCTCGGCCAGGGAGAAGCTGTCCAGCCGCATCGCCCGCGCGTTCAGCTCGATGTCGCCGACCTTCATGTCGCCGTCCACCGTCACCCGCACCAGCCCGTCCGGGCTCTCCCCGGTGACCCGTAGCTCCGCGCGCTGCCGCTGGAGCTCGGCCAGTCGGCGCTGCTGCTCCTGCGCCTGGCGCAGCAGACCCTCCATTGCCGCACCGAAACCCGACGGGCTGCTCACCTACTCGCCCCTTCCCACTCGCGACGATCGATCGGGCCGACGCTACCGGACCGGGCGTCGGCCGTCCGTCCCGTCATGCCGGTTCCGTCCACGCGGTCTGGATGAGCTGCTGGCCGTCGCGGCGGCGCACGAGCGTGCCCCGGCCCGGTGGCTGCGGGGTCGGCCGCAGATTGCCGAACACCGCGCCCTCCTCCCGGCTGCCGGACATCAGCAGGCCCGGCGAGTCCAGCTCGCGCAGACGTTGCAGCACCGGCTCGTACAGCGCCCGGGCCACACCGCCGACCCGGCGCGTGATGATCAGGTGCAGGCCGATGTCGCGCGCCTGCGGCAGCAGCTCGTGCAGCGCGCTGAGCGGGTTGCTGCCACCGGAGGCGACCAGGTCGTAGTCGTCCACCAGGACGTACAGCTCCGGGCCCTTCCACCAGCTCCGGTCGCGCAACTGGGCGGTGGTCACGTCCGGGCCGGGCAGCCGGTTCTGCAACGCGCTGCGGATCGAGCCGAGACCCTGGCTGAACACCTGGTTCGACGGCGCGTAGTCGAGCAGGTGATCCCCCTCGACCGCGCCCAGCAGACCGCGCCGGTAGTCGGCGATGACCAGCCGCGCCTGGGCCGGGGTGTACCGCTCGGCGATCCCCCGGGCGATCAGCCGCAGCAGGTTCGTCTTGCCGCACTCGGCGTCGCCGAACACGGTCAGGTGCGGCTCGCCGGCCAGATCCAGGTAGACCGGAGCGAGCGCCGACTCGTTGACGCCGATCGGGATGCCCGGGGCGGACCTGTCGACCACCTTCGCCAGCTCGGTGACAGTCAGCCTGCGCGGCAGCAGCCGCACCTTCGGCGCCGGCCGCCCCGGCCAGTTCGCCGCGACGTGCCCGGCCAGCGCCACAGACGCCTCGGTCAGGTCCTCGATGTCGCGCTTGCCGTCGATCCGCGAGATCGCGGTCAGGAAGTGCAGCTTGTCCCGGGTCAGACCGCGACCGGGCGCGCCCACCGGCACGTTCTGCGCGGCCCGCCTGTCGATCTCCGACTCGGACGGGTCACCGAGCCGCAGCTCCAGCTTGGTGCCGAGCAGGTCCCGCATGTTGATCCGGATCTCCGCCCAGCGCACCGCCGTGATCACCACGTGGACGCCGAAGCCGAGGCCCCGGTTCGCCAGGTTGGTGATCGTCTGCTCCAGCTCCTCGTACTCCTGGCGCAGCGTGTTCCAGCCGTCCACCACGAGGAAGACGTCACCGAACGGGTCGTCGGCGAACTCCCCGGCCGCCCGGCGGCGCCGGTAGCTGGCCACCGAGTCGATGCCGTGCTGGGTGAACCGGTTCTCCCGCTCGTCGATCACGGCGACCACCTCGGCCACCGTCCGCCGGACCGCCTCGACGTCACGCCGGCCCGCCACGCCCGAGGTGTGCGGCAGCCCGTCCAGGCTGCGCAGCGCGCCACCGCCGAAGTCGAGGCAGAAGAACTGCACCTCGCGCGGCGTGTGGGTGAGCGCCAGCGAGGCCAGCATCGAACGCAGCATCGTGCTCTTGCCGCTCAGCGACGCCCCCACGATCACCACGTTGCCGCCCGCGCCGGCCAGGTCGACCATCATCGGGTCGCGGCGCTGCTCGTACGGCCGGTCCACGATGCCCACCGGCACCGCGAGCCGGCCGCGGCCCGGCCAGTCGGCGGTGGTCAGGCCGTACGCCGGGTGCACGCTCAGCTTGGGCAGCAGTTCGGCCAGCCCGGACGGCTCGGCCAGCGGCGGCAGCCAGACCTGGTGCGCCGGCTTGCCGCGGCCCTTGAGCTGGTCGATCAGCACGTCCAGCATGGCCACTGCCTTGCCGTCGCCGGACTGCTCCGGCTCCGGGGTCGCCTCGGCCGCGCTCGGCGCCACCGGCACCGGCACGTAGTCGATGCCGTACGGGACGATCCGGCGCTGCACGTGCGCCCGGGTGGAGCGCTGCACCTGCCCCGGCGCCCGGTACGGGCCGGACACGTAGGCGGCGCGGAACCGCAGCATGGTCGCGGTGTCGGTCTTCAGGTAGCCGTGGCCGGGCGCGCTGGGCAGTTCGTAGGCGTCCGGCACGCCGAGCACGATCCGGCTCTCCACCGCCGAGAACGTGCGCAGACCGATCCGGTACGACAGGTGCGTGTCCAGGCCACGCAGCTTGCCCTCCTCCAGCCGCTGCGAGGCCAGCAGCAGATGCACGCCGAGCGACCGGCCGAGCCGGCCGATCATCACGAACAGGTCGATGAAGTCCGGCTTGGCGGCCAGCAGCTCGGAGAACTCGTCACAGATGATCAGCAGGCTGGGCATCGGCTCCAGCGGCTCACCCGCGGCCCGCGCCTTCTCGTAGTCGTACCGGGAGACGTAGTTGCCCGCCGCCCGCAGCACCTCCTGCCGGCGGTTCATCTCACCGGCCAGCGCGTCCCGCATCCGGTCGACCAGCGGCAACTCGTCGGACAGGTTCGTGATCACCGCGCTGGTGTGCGGCAACGCGTCCAGCGAGGCGAACGTGGCGCCGCCCTTGAAGTCGACCAGGACGAAGTTCAGCTCCTCCGAGGAGTGCGTCACGGCGAGCGCCGCGACCACCGTACGCAGCAGTTCGCTCTTGCCGGAACCGGTCGCGCCGATCACCAGGCCGTGCGGTCCCATGCCCTCGTGCGCGGACTCCTTGAAGTCCAGCTCCACCACGTTGCCGTCCGGGCCCAGGCCGAGCGGGATGCGCAGCCGGTCCCGGTGGCTGCGCGGACGCCAGGTCTGCCGAATGTCCACCGTCGCCGCGTCGCCGACGCCGAGCAGGTCGGGCAGCTCCATGCTGCGGGCCAGCGGCTCCTCGGTGCTCGCGCCCTGCTGCTGGGAGAGCCGGAACGGCGCGATCTGCCGGGCCAGCCCCTCGGCCGCGCTCAGGGAGAGCAGGTCCGGCCGGCCGAGCCTCGACGTGGCGGTGCCACGGACCAGGTCCAGCCCGGTGCCGTCCCCGGCGTCCAGGCAGAGCAGCCAGCGGCCGGCGTCGCGCGGTACCGCGCCGGACAGGTCGAACACCGTCGTGCCGAGCAGGCCCGGCCCGGTCAGCGCGCAGCTCGCCGAGACCTCGCCGCCGTCCAGCACCACCACCACGTGCGGCGCGGTGGTCAGGGGCTTCGCCTCCGGCGTGAACCGGGGCCGCCCGCCCAGATCCTGGGCCAGCGCGGTCTCCGCCTCGTCCAGCGCGGCGAACACCATCCGGCGTGCGCCCGCCGCGTCCGTACGCCCCGGGTGCTGGGCGTGCGGCAGCCACTTCACCCAGTCCCAGGCCGCCTGCCGGTCCGGCGCGGCCACCACTACCACCAGGAGGTCCTCCGGGGCGTGGAACGTGACGAGCTGTCCCAGCGCGGCCCGGGCCAGGTCGAGCACCGGCTCCCGGTCGCCGCGCAACGCGATGCGGCTGAACGCGCGCAGCGACAGCGCGGTCGGCAGGTCCGGCACGCTGGAGTGGGCGCGGACGAACCGGCGCAGCGCGATCGCGCTCATCGGCTCCAGGTCCTCCACCGGCTTGGTCTCCGGCGGCACGATCTCCACCGCCAGCCGCTGCGGACCGAGCGCGATCCGCACCTCGCCGAAGTCGTCCTCGGTGATCCGCCGCTCCCAGAGCCGACGCGAGGCGGCGATCGACCAGAGCGCGTCCGGCTCCGGGTGCCGCCAGGTCATCGCGGCGCGCTGCTGCTCGGCCGCCCGCCGGGTGCGCTTGCGCATCTGCGCGAGGTAGCGCATGTAGTCGCGGCGCTGGGCGTTCAGCTCGGCCTTGTCCTTGCCTCCGTTGCCGAGCGTGCCGAGCGCCATGCCCAACATGGACACGCCGAACAGGCCACCCGCGACGTACGTCATCATGCCGCCGCCCCGGCCGGCGTAGAGGAACGCCATCGCGCCGACACCGCAGAGCATCGGCAGGATCATCAGCACCTGGCCCATGCCCTTGGCCTGTGGCTCGGGCAACTCGGGCGGGGATTCCAGCAGCACCTCGCCGCGCGGCAGCGCGGGCCCCGGTTGACGCGGAAGTCGGCGGAACACCACCGTACTCACGGCTCTCCCCTCCCCAGAAGCGGCCCAGATCGTGGTCTGCCGCCGCCGGTGAGCGTCGGGTGGGCAACCTGTGCGACCGCCATCGTAGGTAATCTCCGTCAGGCGTCGTGGACCCGTGGGGGCGACGCCGACGGCCCAGCGGATCGTATGCGAGCACGAGGAGGCCACTGTGGCGACGAAGACGGCGACCGGCGGACTGAGCCGGATCACCATCGTGGCGCCGCGTACCAGGATGGATCTGGCGCTGCCGTCCGACGTGCCGCTCGCCGACCTGCTCCCCACGCTGCTGCGGTACGCGGGCGAGGACCTGGCCGACGAGGGCGTACGGCACGGCGGCTGGGCCCTGTCCCGGCTCGGCGGTCAACCGTTCGACGGCGGCCGTACCGCGGCGCAGCTCGGGGTACGCGACGGCGAGGTGCTCTACTTCAACCCGCGTGCCGCGACCGCCCCCGAGATCGTCTTCGACGACGTGGTGGACGCGGTCGCCACCTCCACCACCCAGCGGGCGGGCGCCTGGCAGGTGGGCACCACGCGGGTCTTCGCGGTCCTGCTCGCCGCGTCGGCGCTGGCCGGGGGCGCGGTGGCGACGCTGCTCACCGGCCCGCCGCAGCTGCCCGGTGCGGCCGCCGCCTTCGTGGTCGCGGTGGCGCTGCTGGTCGGCGCCGCGGTGCTGTCCCGGGCCGCGGGCGACAGCCGCACCGGCGCGGTGCTGGCCCTGGCCGGAATCGGTTACGCGGGAGTCGGCGGCCTGCTGGTGCTCGCCGGGGACCGGACGCTCGGCGAGCTGGCCGGCCCGCACGTCCTGCTCGCCGGCACCGCGGTGGTGGTGTTCGGCGCGATCGGCGCGCTGGCGGTCGGCGACCGTCTGCCGCTGTTCCTCGGCGCGGTGGGCGTGGGCGGCGCGGTCGGCCTCGGCGCGGTGCTCAGCCTGGCCTTCGGCATCGACGCCGCGGCCTCGGCGGCGGTGGTGGCCACCATCGCGTTCGGCGCGCTGCCCGCGCTGCCGATGCTCGCCTACCGCCTGGCCCGGCTGCCGGTGCCGTCCATCCCCACCGGACCGGACGACCTCAAGACCGACACCGAGTCGGTGGACGGCCCGTCGGTGCTGCGCAACAGCGAGCGCGCCGACGGGTTCCTCACCGGCCTGCTCTGGACGGTGTCGCTGCTGGTGCTCGGCGGCGAGGTGGTGCTGGCCGAGGACGGCCGGCTCCCGGCGGTCCTGCTCTGCCTGGTGCTGGCGCTGCTGTCGCTGCTGCGGGCACGCCCGTTCCTCAGCCGCGCCCAGCGCACGCCGGTGCTGCTGGCCGGCACCGCCGGGCTGGGGCTGGTCGCCGCCGCCACGTTCGCCGCAGGCTCGCTCGCGGTGCGGCTCGGGCTGATCCTCGGCGGGCTGGCCGTGGTGGCGGTGATCAGCCTGGTCTACGGCCTGACCGTGGCCGGCAAGCGGATCTCCCCGGTCTGGGGCCGGACCCTGGACATCATCGAGATCCTGCTGATCATCGCGCTGGTGCCGCTGACCTTCTGGGTCTGCGGCGCGTACGGCTGGATCGTCAACCTTCGACCGTGACCGTCCCCATCGCGGTGCCGACCGGGGCGGTGGCGTAGACGCCCGGGCCGTGCTGGCCGTCCAGCAGGCGGGCCGGCACGCCCGCGCGCCGGGCCATCTCCCGGACTGCCTTGACCAGCGCCTCGGCGTGCCCGTCCATGGCCGCCACCCGCAGCAGCGGCGGCACCTGCCGGCCGCTCGGGAGCACCACTGCGGCGACCGTGTGCGAGGGCGCGGAGGTGGCCGTGACCGCGTCCACGAGCGCGCCGAGCGACCCGTTGGGGCGTACCCGCAGGGCCAGGCAGCGCTGCGTCCAGCCGCCCCCGCGCAGGCTGGTCCACGTCTCCACCGGGGACTCCGGCGCGAGGTCGAGCCCGGCGCCGGACACCACCGCCGCGTGCAGCTCGTCGCGGTCGAGCACCCGGTGAGCGAGGCCGGCGGCGTTGAGCGCCTTGCCGAGCCGGCCCACGCCGGCCGCCACCGTGCGGTGCACGCCGCGCAGCCCGCCGCCCCGGCTCACCGTCTCGGCCCGTGCGTCGGACACCGACAGGCGCAGCGCAACCCACACGGTCCGGTACGCGGACGGCGGCGCGCCGGGCGCCGGGTACCAGACCAGGGTGTGCGAGACGACCTGGGTCTGGGTGACCGGCCCGGAGAAGTCGGCGAGCACCGCGAGCGCGCGGTCCACCACCGCCGCCTCGATCGAGCCGGCGGGCGCGCCGGGACGGCCGGTCAACGCCAGCGCGGCGAACCAGCCCCGGTCGTCCTGCCCGATGCCGAGCCGGGTGCCGCGCTCGGTCAGCTCCACCACTGTCAGCTCCGGCGCGAGCGCCGCGAGCCGCGGGTCACCGCCGGGCGTCGCGCCCCGGGCCCGGTCGCGGCGCCGGCGCAGCCGGCGGCGGAGCATCAGGTCCTCGTACCACCAGCGGCCGCCCCGGCGCGCGAAGGCCGCGCCCACGGCCAGCAGCGCCAGGACGGCGACCACCGCGAGCAGCCACGCCGGGCCGGCGGTGGCGAACCAGACGGCGAGCGCCGCGCACTCCACCACCACGAGCTGCCCGACCACGACCGGGCCGAGCCGTCCCCGGCGGCGCTTGTCCGCCGGGGTGACCGGCCGGTCCACCGGTAAGGCGGGAGCGGTGGCGGTACGACCGGGTGGCGCCTGGAGCTGCGTCATCGGTGTGCGTCCCTTCTGGACATTCTGGGCCTCCGCCGGGCGGGTGCTGTCGTTCGGGCGGCGGACGGGGTCCGGCGCACCCCCGGCGGCCCCTTATCGTAGGGAAGCCCGCGACGCCGCTCGGACCTGTCGTCGTGGACCCACCCCCGCCGGAGGTTAGTCATGCGGACCCGCCGCGATCAGGTGCAGGCGTACCGCTTCGTCACCCGCCGCATCGTCTCCGCCCTGCTCTCCGGCGATCCGGAGACAAACGAACTGCCGATGCGCCGCCTCGGCATGGCGGTGTTCGGCAGCGTCATCGCGGCAGCGGTGGTGCTCGGCGGTGTGGGCGCGTACGGGCAGCTCACCAGCAACTCCGCGCCGCTGGCGCCGAACACGCTGGTGATCGAGCGGGAGACCGGCGCGACGTACTACTTCGGCGAGGACAAGGTGTTGCGCCCGACGCTCAACTACGCCTCGGCGCGGCTGATCGTCAACGACCCCGCGGCCGAGCCGCGCACCATGTCCCAGGCCTCCATCAGGGATCGTCCGCGCGGGCGGCTGGTCGGCATCGTGGGCGCCCCGGACGACCTGCCGGATCGCAAGTCCCTGGTCGGGCTCCCGTGGTCGGTGTGCGACGTACCGGATCCGAACGACCCGCAGCGCTCCACCACGCATCTGGTGATCGACCGCGCGCTGCCCGGCGGCACGTCGCTCGCCGACCGGGCCGTGGTGGTGCGGACCAGCGACGCCCGCTACCTGCTCACCGGCGGTTCCCGGCTGCGGGTGGCCGGTGACGAGCAGGCGCTGGTGGCGTTGAAGATGGCCGGCGCGACGAATCTGACCGTCGGGCAGCAACTGCTGAACGCGGTCCCGGTCGGTCCGGTGCTGCGCAAGCCTTCGATCGCCGGGGACGGCAGCGCGAGCGGGCTCACCGTGGCCGGCCGGCCGGCCCGGATCGGCCAGGTCTACCAGGCCGCCGGCCAGTACTACGTGCTCACCCGGCAGGGCCTGGCCACCGTCCGGGAGGTCACCGCGCTGCTGCTGCTCGGCGGCGGCGGTGAGGTGACGCAGATCACTCCGGACGAGGCGGGCCGGCTCCTCACCGACCAGCGGCTGGACGCGGACGGCCTGCCGGCCCGGCTGCCGACGCTGCACGAGGTCCGCGTGGGACGCACGGTGCTCTGCGCCACCTACCGGCCCGGCCCGGCCGGCCAGCCGCCGACCACCACGCTGGAGGTCTTCGACACCGCGCCGGCCGAGCTGACCTCGGCGACCGCGATGCCCGCGCGGCAGGGCGCCCGGGACGCGGTACGCACCGCCGAGCACGTGCTGCTGCCCGGCGGCAAGGGCGTGCTGGTGCAGGCCACGGCCGGCGAGAGCGGCAAGGCGGCGGCCGGATCGACTGTCTACCTGATCACCGCGCAGGGCATCCGCTATCCGCTCGGCACTGCCGGGGGCGACGCGAAGAGCGCGCTCGGATACGGCGACGTGACACCGCTCGCGGTGCCCGCCTCGCTGCTGGCGCTGGTGCCGACCGGCCCGACGCTGTCCCGACAGGACGCGATGGCGTACTTCGATGCGTCAGCGCCCGCGGCGCCCACCGCGACGCCCTCGGCCGGCGGCGCGGCCGCCCAGGTTCAGGGCGGTTGACCCGCTCTCTTCTCATCCGAAGTGGAGGATCCGCGTCACGGGTCGCCCGGGTTGGCCCGCTTCGACTAACCTGAGTACGGCGTACGGTTATCGACGAGGACTACGGGGATGCAGCCATGACGGGGCGCACGACAGTAGACGTACTGTCCTTGGAGGACTTCCACCAGCGGCTCGAGCGGCGCCTGGACCAGGCGGAGTCGGTGTTACGCAAGCTCAACACCCAGATGCAGTGCCGCCCGCCGGCCCTCGGCACGTTCACGGACGCGGCCGACAACGCGCGTCGCTACTCCGAGACGCACCAGAGCTACGTCAACCACGTCGACCGGCTGCACCGGGCGATCCTGGCCGCCCGCGAGGCGACCCAGAAGATCATGACGAACTACAAGACCGCCGAGGCCCGCAACGCCGCCGCCGCGGCCGACATCGCCGCCGCCCTCTCCGGGCTCGACAATGCGATGAAGCAGCCGAAGGAGGACCCGCGTGTCTGAGTACACCCGGCGCTACGAGCACGTCAGCCACGAGGAGCTCTACCAGGACGTCAAGGCGGGCGACCCGAAGCAGATCGAGGCGCTGAGCGCCCAGTGGACCTCCCTGAAGGGCACGCTCGACGACCTCGGCCGCGATCTGACCGCCGACCTGGAAGCGCTGACGAAGACCTGGTCCGGCGACGCCGCGCGGGAGTTCCACCGCCGGCTGGGCATGGTCGTGAGCTACTCGGGCAGCCTCGCCGAGGGCATGACGGGCATCCGGCAGGGCCTCGACATGATGTCCAGCGAACTGCGGGCCGCGCAGATCAAGGCGGAGAGCCCGGAGAAGACCGACGACAACGACAAGCTGCTCTCCGGCGCCGGCAAGGGCCTCCTACTCGGCGGCGCGGCCGGCGCGGTGATCGGCGGGATCGTCGGCCACCAGCAGGACAAGGCCGAGCAGGAGAAGGCACACCAGCGGATGGTGCAGGTCGTGGCGAAGCTCGCCGAGGGCTACGACTTCTCGGCGTACAGCCGGATCGTGGTGCCGGAGCCGCCCGAGGCCGAGCTGCCCGGGCACACCGGCAACGGTGACCCCACGCTGCAGAACGGCCCGTCGGTGAAGACGCCGTCGTCCGGCCCGAGCCTGGGCAGCTTCGGTCCGGGGGCGAACGCCACCGCGACCACCTCGGGCGTGCACCACACGGCCCCGACCGGCGGCACGCCCGGTACTGGCACTCCGGGTACGGGCACTCCGGGCGGCCAGCCCGGCACCGGCACTCCGGTTCCGGTGCCGAGCACCGGGACGGTCGACCCGGGCGGCACCTCGCTGGCCGGCGCCACTCCGCTGACCGGCGCCCCCGGCGGTCCGCCTGTCGGCGGTGGCCCGGGCTTCGGCCCCGGTGGCGGCGGCCCGGCGACGATGACCGCCGGTGGCCCCGGAGGCGGCGCGCTCTACGGCGCCCCTGGAGTGCTGAGCACCGGCGCGCTCGCGGGCACAGCCCCCAACTCGGCGTCCTCGGCCCGCTTCGGCGGCATGCCCGGCGCGGAGAACCGCTCGGCAGCCGGCGCGGGTCGGCTCACCTCCGGCCGCGGCCTTGTGGTCGACGGCGGGAGCAAGTCCCCCGAGCGCGTCGGCGGCACCAACGGGCGGCCCGCGATGGCCGGCCGCGGTGGCGTCCTGGGCGGGCGCGGAGGCCATGGCGACGACGAGTCCGACGGCCGGCTGACCTGGCTCACCGAGGACGAGATGGTCTGGGGCGACGGTGACGCCGCCCCGCCGCCGGTGCTCGGCGGCAACTGATCCCGGCATCCACGAGACGGCGCGGCACCCCCGCCGGGGTGTCGCGCCGTCTCGCGTCGGGCCCGAGTGAGGTCCGTCCACACCGACTCGTGTGGTGGCTCACGTAACCCGCAAGATCTTTGAGCTGCAAGATCGTCCGCCGACCGATAGGTTGAATTGGTGCTGCCCGTAGCGTTCGCCCCGTCCACCTGGACGGCGACGCTGCGCCGGATCGCCCGCACGGCGGTGGCCGGCCTGGTGCTGATCGCCGGCCTTCAGGGCATCGCCGCCACACCCGCCCACGCCGCGGTCGCACACGCCGCAGTGGCCGAGCACGCCGCAGTGGCCAAGCACGCCGCCGCGATCGAGCACGTCGCAACCCGGCACGCGGTCACGACCGGCGCCGCGACGGTCTGTCCCGCCGGTCTCGCGGCGGCTGACGGCACCGCCACCGACGCCGCGCCGCGGACCACGACCGGTCCGGCAGCCGTCGCCGCGGCCGTCGCCGAATCCACCTCCGCCGGGCGCGTCGCCGGCGTCCAGGCCGTCGCCGTCGCCGACCCGGCCCGGGCCGCCATCGCCCGCCGCGGTCCGCCGCGCGCCTGACCGGCCACCTTTCCGGTACGCCCCGGCGCGGCCCACTGGCCCGCGCCGCGTCCCGTCGCCTGGCCGTCCACGACGCGCACCGCCCGGACGTCCGGGCCACAACCTTTACCGTCCTACGTTCCACCTTGAGGTGCTGGTGATGCAGACCGTCTTCTCCGCCGTCCTGCCCGACATGCCCACGGCCGCCGTGATCTGGCTGGTCCTGCTCGCCGTGGCCGCGACAGTGGTGGCCGCGCTGATCGTCCGCCCGTCCCGGTTCCGCTCGGAGATCGTCGACCGGATCAGCGACGCCGCCCGGCCGAGCAGCATCGAACAGGCCGAGCGGGCCCGCGTACAGGATCGGGACCGGGACCGGTACGCCGACGAGGTCGCGGTGGCCGCATCCCGCGCGGCGGCTACCGCGGAGCGCAGCCGGACGGAGTGGCTGACCGCCCAGGAGGAGGCCGAGGCGGCCTGGCAGGCGTACCAGGCGGCGGAGGACGACGTACGGCGCCTGGCCGCCGCCGCGGCACTGCCGCTGCCCCGCACCGCCCGGACCCCGGCCGAGTACGCGGATCGGGAGCGCTGGCTGCACCGTGCCGCGATGGACGCCCAGTGGCGCAACGAGATCACGGTGCGGCAGCTCAGCGACATCCTCGGCGGCAACGGCTGGGACCCGACCCGGCACCCGGTCGAGCAGGAACTGCTGCTGCGCCGGCTGGTCCGGGACAACCTGGCGGCACGGCACCGGGCCACCGCCCAGCGGGAGCAGGCCGCGTGGCAGACAGCCGAGCTGGCCGCGGCGGCGGCGCAGAGCCTGCGCGACGAGGTGTTCGCCGCACTGCATCCGGTCGCCGAGCCGCAGGCGGAACTCTCCATCGTCGGGTTCGCCGGGCCGGAGACCACCCGGGAACTGCCGGGCGGGACGGCGGGCGTCGAGGTCACCCGCGAGCTGCCGCCGGTGGCCCGGGGACGGGCGGCGGTCGCGGCCTGAGAGTTCGGTGCCGCCGGTGCCACGACAGCGGGCGGCACCGGCCCGGCTCGACTAGCGTGATGGCGTGTCCCGTGAAACCTGGGTGCTCGTCGTGCTCGCCGCCGTCGTCGTGGCGGCCATGCTGGTCGGGGTGGTGCTGCTCGCCATCCGGGTGGTCCGCACGCGCCGCATGCTCGGCGCGCTCGGCGCCGGCGGCAAGGTCGCGTTCTACGGCGCGCTGATCTACACGATCCTGCCGGTGGACCTGCTGCCCGACCCGATCTACCTGGACGACATGGGCATCCTGGCGGGCGCGTTGTTCTACCTGGGCCGGCTGGTCGCCAAGCACCGCGCCGAGCAGCGGGCCGCAGCGGAGTCCCCGGTGAAGACGTTGCCGCCGGCACCCCGCCGCTGAGGTTTCCCAGGTACGCCGACGAGGAGACGACATGGCGGGACGGCACCGGTTGGATCCGGGCGACGAGCGGGTGGCCCGCTTCTTCGCGGACCGGCATCTCGCCACGCTCACCACACCCCGTGCCGACGGCACCCCGCACGTCGTACCCGTGGGGGTGACCTTCGACGCGGCGGCCCGGCTGGCCCGGGTGATCACCTCCGCCGGTTCGGCGAAGGCCCGGCACGTCGCGGCGGCCGGGCCGGACGGCGTCCCGGTCGCGGTGTGCCAGGTCGACGGCCGGTGGTGGCTCACAGTGGAGGGCCGGGCGGTGCTCCGCCGCGACCCGGAGTCGGTGGCCGAGGCCGAGCGCCGCTACGCCGAGCGGTATCGCGCCCCGCGCCCGAACCCGGAGCGGGTCGTCATCGAGATCGCGGTGACCGGGCTCCTGGGAAGCCTCCCCGGCTGAGGCGTCTGTCCGGTTCCGCGGTGGCCCCGGTCACGCCCGGAAATGGGCCGCCGCGGCAGGGCGGTTGAACTCTGCGTACGCCGAGCGCCACCCCTGGTGCCGCGTCTCCCGCACGGAGCCGTCGACCCCCGAATGGAGCCTCGACCATGCACCCGATCATCCGTAAGTGCGTGCTGTCCGTCGCCGGTCTGGCCGCGGCCGGCGGTGCCGTCGCCGGTCCGTCCGCCGCCGCCCACGCCGCCCCGGTCAAGGGCAAGGGTGACCGTGCCGCCGACTACGAGTACCAGGCGCAGCCGAACTTCTTCTACTGCGGTCCCGCCTCCACCCGGATCGCGCTGTCGGCCGAGGGCAGGGACGTGAGCCAGGACGAGCTGGCCGCCAAGCTCGGCACCACCGAGAACGGCACCGACTCGGCCATCGACATCACCCGGGTGCTGAACGAGTACACCGGAGGCAAGTACCGGACCACCGAGATCCGCGACGACGTGGCCACCCCGGGTCAGGTCGAACGCCTGCGCGCGGACATCCGTACCGCTGTGGACGACGACCGGCCGGTGGTGGCGAACATCCTGGGCGGCGCGCGGGACGTCGACGGGGTGGAGCACAGCTACGCCGGCCACTACGTGACCGTCGTGCGGTACGAGGGCGACGGCGACCGGGTGCTCATCGCCGATCCGGCCCGGCCGGACGCGCCGACGTACTGGATGGACGTGACCGAGCTGGCCGACTGGATCGCCGGCCGCGGCTACAGCTCCTGACCCGATCCGAACGGCGGGCCGGTCTCCCCCTGCGGAGACCGGCCCGCCGTCGTGTTCCGGCGCCGAAGCGGGTGTACGTCAGCGACCGGTGTCGCCGTCGCCGGTGCGCTGCTGCGCCATGTCGACGCCCTTGTCGATCTGGTCGTCGTGCTTGCCGCCCGTACGCTTGTCGGCCGCGTCGCCCGCCTTCTCGATGCCCTGGTCGACCTGCTTGTCGTGCTTGTCCGCGAAGTCCTTGGCCTTGTCCATGAAGTCACCCATGTCCGATCTCCCTTCGATACGTTGAATGCCTTCCCTGAGACCGGGGGCACAAACACCGGGTGGGCGGTTACCGCCCTGGTGTCGGATCGATCCCTGCCGGGTACCAACGGCCACGATCGAGGAGGGCGACGTGGACGACGACGCTGGTATAACCGGGCAGGCACCGACCGCCGGACCGCGACAGACCTGGGCGGGACTTCCCTGGCCGGTACGCACGGCGGTCACCTGGAGCGCCTGCCTCCTGGTCGTGACGGCCGGGCTGTGGCTGCTCGGGCAGATCGCCGTCCTGCTCGCGCCGCTCGCGGTGGCGCTGGCCGGCACGCTCTTCCTCGCCGCGCTGCTCGACCCGGTGCTGGTACGCCTGCGCCGGCTGCGGGTGCCGGCCGGGCTCGCCGCGCTGCTGAGCATCCTGTTGCTGCTCGGCATCCTGGGTGGCGCCGGTGTCCTGGTCTGGAACCTCACCGCGAGCCAGTTCGGCGAGCTGAGCCAGCAGCTCGACGAGGGGTTGCAGCGCACCCGGGACTTCGTCACGTCCAGCCTGCCGGTCACCGACCAGCAGCTCGACCGGCTCGTGGAGCAGATCCGCGAGGGCCTGAGCAGCGGCGCGCCCGACCCGGTCGCCGGTGCGCGCAAGGTCGCCGAGGTCGCGGGCGCGATGCTGCTCGCCCTGGTGCTGCTGTTCTTCCTGCTCAAGGACGGCCGCTCGATGTGGCGCTGGGTGCTGCGCCGGCTGACCGGCCCGCGCCGGGAGCTGACCGCCGACGCGGGACGGGCCGGCTGGCGGACGCTCGGCGCGTACAGCCGGGGCACGATGGTCATCGCGGCCATCGACGCCATCGGCATCGGGCTGGCCTTGGTCGTGCTGCGCGTGCCGCTGGCCCTGCCGCTCGCCCTGATCACGTTCCTCGGCGGGTTCGTGCCGATCATCGGCGCAACGGTGGCCGGTGCGGTGGCGGTGCTCGTCGCGCTGGCCGCGAACGGTCCCACCACCGCGCTGCTGACCCTGGCCGCCGTGATCGCCGTCCAGCAGATCGAGGGCAACCTGCTGGAACCGCTCGTGATGCGGCGGCAGGTGCAGCTGCACCCGGCGGTCATCCTGGTGGTGGTCACCGCCGGCACGCTGATCGCCGGAGTCGCCGGGGCGTTCGTGTCGGTGCCGATCGCGGCGGTGCTGTGGCGGGTGCTGGACACCGTGCAGCGGCACCGGGCCGAAACCGGCCGCGCCGCGGGGACCGACAGTGCTGCCGATACCGGTAGCGCCGCCGGGATCGGCAGCGCCTCCGGGCCGGACCGGGCCGTCGAAGCCGCAGGCTGACGGCCTGCACTCAGGCCAGGTGCGCTCAGGCGGGCCGCGGGTCAGGCGGGGTGCGGCTGGCGCAGGTGGGCGGTGAACCAGGTGCCGGCCTGGTCGGCCACCTGCTCCAGCGTGCCGGGCTCCTCGAACAGGTGCGTGGCGCCGGGCACGATGCGCAGTTCCCCGACCTCGCCGAGCACCTCCCGGGCCTGCTCGTTGAGCACGATCACCTGCTCGTCCAGGCCGCCGACGAGCAGCAGCGTCGGTGCGCGTACTCCGGTCAGTGAGCTGCCGGCCAGGTCGGGCCGGCCGCCCCGGGAGACCACCGCGCCCACCCGGTCCGGCCGGGCCGCGGCGGCGACCAGGGCGGCTGCGGCGCCGGTGCTGGCGCCGAACAGCCCGGTCGGGAGTCGCCCCAGCTCCGGGTCGGCGCCCATCCAGTCGACGATCCCGGCCAGGCGCTCGGCCAGCATGCCGATGTCGAAGCGCAGTTCGGCGGTGACCTCGTCCCGGGCCTCCTCGTCGGCGGTCAGCAGGTCGACGAGCATCGTGGCGAGGCCGCGCTCGTTGAGCGCGCGCCCGACGGCCATGTTGCGCGGGCTGTGCCGGGAGCTGCCGCTCCCATGAGCGAACAGCACCACCCCCTGCGCCCCGGCAGGCACCACCACGTCCCCCACGAGCCCGCCGTCGACCACAGGCACCGAGACCTCACGCATTCCCTCCACCCCCCGCTCTCCCCTCACCGCATACCCCCCACCCCGACGATCATGAAGTTAACGGCCCAGAAAGCGCTTCCCCCGCCCGCCAACCTCATGATCACCCGACTCGGGGCGCTGCCCCGACCCCGCACCTCACGCCCATGATCGACGGGGACGGCCGGCGGGGAGCCCGGCAAGGGCGCACAAGTGCGGGGTTGCGTTGACGTCGGCGGCAAGGTTTAGCGTCAACCGGCAGAGAGAGGGACGGGGGCGGCGGATGCGGATCGGGGAGCTGGCGCAGCGGGCCGGTACGAGCACCCGCACCCTGCGCTACTACGAGGCCCACGGGCTGGTCCGGCCGAACCGGTCCGCCAACGGATACCGGGTCTACGACGAGGCGGAACTGCGCGTCGTCCGAGAGATCCGGTCCCTGCTGGCGATCGGCTTCGGCCTGGACGACATCCGGCCGTTCGTCGCCTGTCTGCGCGCCGGGCACGACTCCGGTGACGTCTGCCCCGATTCGGTGGCGGTGCTGCGGCGCAAGCTCGCCGAGGTGGACGACTACCTCGACCGGCTCGGCGACGTTCGCCGCCGGCTGCACGACCAGCTCGCCCACGCGATCGCCCAACGGGAGGAAACATGCCTCAGGACACGGGGACCGGCCGGCTGACGCCGGTCACCGACGAGACCTTCGCGGCCACCGTGCTGGCCGCCGACCGGCCGGTCGTGGTGGACTTCTGGGCCGAATGGTGCCCACCGTGCCGGGTGGTGTCGAAGCACCTGGCCGAGCTGGCCGAGGAGTTCGGCGACGCGCTGCGCTTCGTCGCCGTCAACACCGACGAGAACCCGGTTGCCACGCGCGACCACCGGATCATGTCCGCGCCGACCATGCTGGTGTTCCGGCACGGCGAGGTGGTCGCCTCGATCGTCGGCTCCCGCCCCAAGGACCACCTGCGCCGCAGCTTCGCCCAGCACCTGGACGCCTGAGCCCTGGGCGCTGACGGTTGAGCCGCCGCCGGGCGGGAACGCGCGGGGTGACCACGGACCCCTACCGATCGCGAGGATCGTCATGGCGAAGCAGGACAGGTCCCGGGAACAGGAACGCACCGACCAGGAACGCCGCGAGCAGGAGCTGAAGGGCTCGCCGGACTGGGCGGACCGCGCCGCGACGGCGCGTACCGCCGACGACCCGCGGGCCAGGGCGCCGCGCGACGCCGGCGGGCGTCCGTCGAACGGCCGCCAGTTCTGAGGTACGCGTACCGAGCGGTCCCGCCGATGGTGGCGGGGCCGCTCAGTCCGCGCGTTCCGGCAGGTGCATCAGCGGCGCGCGACCCGGCGGCTGCTCCGGCTGCGGCCCCTTCGTGTGCGCCGGCGGCACCGGCACGGTGACCGGCTGCGCGGAGGTGACCCGCAGCGGCTCGCCGTGGTGCCGCAGCTCCACGATGGTGTCCGGCCCGCCGTTGCGCAGCGAGTACGTCGTCTGGTGCGGCCGGACGTCGACGCGTAGCCGCATCCCGTGCCACTGGAGCGAGAACTCCAGGCGGCTGAGGCGGCTGGAGAGCCGGGGTGCGAAGGAGAGCGTCCCGTCGTGGTCGCGCAGCCCGCCGAAGCCGGCCACGAGCGCGATCCAGGCGCCGGCCAGGGACGCCATGTGCACGCCGTCGCGGGTGTTCTCGTTGAGGTCGTGCAGGTCCATCAACGCGGCCTCGCGCAGGTAGCGGTGGGCCAGTTCGAGGTAGCCGACCTCGGCCGCCAGCACCGCCTGGGTGCAGGCGCTCAGCGACGAGTCGCGTACGGTGCGCCGCTCGTAGTAGACGAAGTTGCGCAGCTTCTCGGCGGCGTTGAACGCGTCGCCCCGCCAGTGCATGGCCAGCACCAGGTCGGCCTGCTTGACGACCTGCTTGCGATAGAGGTCGAAGTACGGATAGTGCAGCAGCAGCGGGTACTTCTCCGGCGGCGTGTGCTCGAAGTCCCACTCCTGGAAGCGGGTGAACCCCTCCACCTGCTCGTGGACGTCGGTCTCCGCGTCGTACGGGATGTGCATGTCGTTCGCGGCGTCCCGCCAGGCGGCGGCCTCCTCCTCGGTGACGCCGAGGTCGAGCGCCTGGTCCCGGTAGCGCATCGCGCAGTCCGCCGCGGTCAGCAGGTTCCGCTGCGCCATCAGGTTGGTGTAGACGTTGTCGTTCTTCACCGCGGTGTACTCGTCCGGGCCGGTCACGCCGTCGATGTGGAACCGTCCGGCGCGGTCGTGGTGGCCGAGGGAGCGCCACAGCCTGGCGGTCTCGACGAGCAGTTCCAGCCCGATGTCCCGTTCCAGCGCCTCGTCGCCGGTCACCAGCACGTAGCGGCGCAGCGCGTCGGCGACATCGGCGGCGATGTGGAACGCGGCGGTCCCGGCCGGCCAGTACGCCGACGACTCCGCCCCCTCGATGGTGCGCCACGGGAAGGCCGCCCCGGCGAGGTTCAGCGTGCGGGCGCGTTCCTGCGCCTGGGCCAGCGTGTCGTACCGCCACTGCAACGCGTCGCGCACGGCGCCCGGCTGGGTGTACGTGAGCACCGGCAGCACGAACATCTCGGTGTCCCAGAACGCGTGGCCGTCGTACCCCGGGCCGGTGAGGCCCTTGGCCGAGATGGGCCGCCGTTCCGCGCGGGCGCCGGCCTGGAGGACGTGGAAGAGGCCGAACCGGACGGCCTGCTGGACCTCGGGGTCGCCCTCGACGCGCACGTCGGCGGCGTCCCAGAACGTGTCGAGGTATTCCCGCTGCTCGCGGCGCAGCCCGTCCCATCCGTCGAGCCGGGCCCCGGCCAGCGCGGCGCCGACCTGGTCGCGCAGCGCCGGGAGGGACCGGCGGCTGGACCACCCGTACGTGAGGTACTTGACCACCCGCAGCGTCTCGCCGGGCTTGAGCACGCAGCCGATGGTGGTGCGGACCCAGTCCTCGTACCCCTCGCTCTCGATCGTGGTGCGCTCGGGCCCGGTCACGTCGTGGCCCATGGCGGCGGCGACCCGCAGCCCGCTGACCTTGGTCCGGTGGATGAGCTGCCCGCCGTCGTCGGTGGTCAGCTCCTCCTCGGCCTGCAACGGCGACTCCAGCACGGCCGCCACCCGGGGGTCGCGGCTCTGCGGCGGCAGCGACTCGTTGGCGACCAGTTCGGACTGGAGGATCAGCCGCAGCGGCCCGCCGACCGCCTCGACCTCGTAGTGGATGGCGGCCACCGAGCGCTGGGTGAACGACACCAGCCGGGTGGTGCGGACCTTGACCTCGCGGCCGGCCGGGGAACGCCAGTGCAGGTCCCGCTGGAGCGTGCCGGCGCGCATGTCGAGGACCCGCTCGTGGGCGAGCAGTTCGCCGTAGCGCACGTCGAGCGGTTCGTCGTCCACGAGCAGCCGGATCAGCTTGCCGTTCGTGACGTTGACGATGGTCTGCCCGGATTCGGGGAAACCGAAGCCGGCCTCCGCGTACGGCAGCGGGCGCAGCTCGTAGAACGAGTTCAGGTAGGTGCCGGGCAGCCCGTGCGGCTCGCCCTCGTCGAGGTTGCCACGCAGCCCGATGTGGCCGTTGGAGAGCGCGAACACCGACTCGGACTGGGCCAGCACGTCCATGTCGAGCTGCATCTCCCGGACGTGCCAGGGCTCGACCGGATACGCCCGTTCCCGGATCACGCGGCCGGCTCCGCGGCGAGCAGTTCGGCGAGGTCGGTGACCACCACGTCGGCGCCGTGCGCGCGCAGTTCGTCGGCCTGGCCGACCCGGTCGACGCCGACGACGTATCCGAATCCGCCGGCCCGTCCGGCGGCCACCCCGGCGAGGGCGTCCTCGAAGACGGCGGCCCGCGCCGGTTCGACGCCGAGCAGCCGGGCGCCTTCCAGGAATGTGTCCGGATCCGGTTTGCCGCGCAGCCCGTTCGCGCGGGCGACCACGCCGTCCACCCGTGCCTCCAGCCAGCGGTCCAGCCCGGCGGCGTGCACCACGGCGGCACAGTTGGCGCTGGCCGAGACGACCGCGCGGCGCAGCCCGGCCTCGACGGTCGCTTCCAGGTAGCGCACCGAACCCTCGTACGCCTCGACGCCGTTGTGCTCGATCCGCTGGAGCAGGACGACGTTCTTACGGTTGCCGAGGCCGTTGACGGTGTCCGCCTCGGGCGGGTCGTCCGGCGATCCCTCGGGCAGTGTGATGCCACGCGAGGCCAGGAATGTGCGCACTCCGTCGGCGCGCGGTCTGCCGTCCACGTACCGGTTGTAGTCCGGTCCGCTGTCGAACGGGTGGAACGGCTCGCCGGTTTCGGCCGACCGTCGCCGCAGGTACGCGTCGAACGTCTCCGTCCAGGCGGCGTTGTGCACCTTGGCGGTCTGCGTCAGCACACCGTCCAGATCGAAGAGACAAGCGCTCACGTGCGCGGGAAGGCCCAGCATCGCTTGAATCTAACCAGAGCCCGCGCCGGGCAAACACCCCTCCCGTTCAGCGATTCGGGCGCAACGTCCAGATCACGGTGAGTGACGAGGTGAGCGTGCCGTCCTCGGTGCGGACCTCCACCTCGACCGGGAACTCCGGCCGCCGGCCGGCGTCCAGCTCGGCCAGCACCTCGGCGGGGACGCCGCCGAGCCGCGCGGTCGCCAGCACCGGCCCCATCGCGATCTTGCGGAA
This sequence comes from Micromonospora sp. NPDC005686, assembly GCF_042871665.1. NCBI lineage: Bacteria > Bacillati > Actinomycetota > Actinomycetes > Micromonosporales > Micromonosporaceae > Micromonospora > Micromonospora sp. NPDC005686. Next base: position 279,464 of record NZ_JBIAIY010000002.1, on the reverse strand, counting down.
GTGGACCGATGCGGTCACCGGCAGGGGTACGGCCCGGTCGAGCACCTGCCCGAAGGCGGCCAGGACGGCCGCGCCCGAGGCGCTCTCGCCCAGCGTGAACATGGCCCCGGCGTGCGGGCCACCGAGGTGGTTGTGGTGCGCCGGCAGGTCGGGGAGCCGGGCCACGACGCGGACGCCACCCTCGGCCTCGGGCGCCACCTCGACGAACTCGATCCCGAGCGTGCGGGCGAACGGCACGGCGTCGAGGAGGCCGGCCGCCACCTGGCGAGAGTCGATTGTCATGCCCGAACGCTACTCGCCAGTAACAACACCGGCAAGGCCGGCTGCCTGGTCAGCCCGCGCTGAGGTCGGTACGGCGGACGATCAACCAGACGACCAGGAGCGCCAGCGCGGTCAGGCCCAGATAGCCGCCGGCGACGATCAGGTGGAACTCGGGGATCCGGCTGCCCGGCTGGTACTGGAGGTGCTGCTGAAGGTTGTGCTCGACGAAGCAGGCGAGCGTCCGGCCGGTGCCGTTGTCGGGTGGGCAGAGGCGTTGCAGCTCGACCCCGCTGAGCTCACGCCCGGAGGCGTCGAACGCGCCGGACGGCCCGTCGATCCCGTAGTCGATCATGCCGCCCTCGACGACCAGGGCGTTGTCGCGCAACACACCCACGCCCGGCCCGCCGATGACGCGGTGCGCGGTCAACGGCTCCATCAGCGTGGGGTAGCGCCACCGGACGAGATAGGTCAGGCCGACGAAGCCCACGGCCACGCCGAACACGGCCGGGAGCGTGCGCTTGATCACGGCGCCGAGCGCGACGCCGACCGCGAACCAGCAGAGGCTGATCACGGCCGGAAGCATCGCGGTGTTGAGGAACGGCCCGTACTCGAACAGGCTCACCGGGGCGACCCGGGCCTGGAGTCGCTCCAGGTGGTCGCTGACACCGGCGACGGCCGAGGTCACCGCTGCCACGAACAGGCCGAGCAGGGCCAGCCGGGTCCAGAGCCACCGCTGCGGGGAGACATCCTGGCTCCAGGCCAGCAGCAGGGTGCGCTGCTCGTGTTCCCTCGTCAGCACCGGGACGCCGACGAACACGCCGATCAGCAGCGGCATCCACTGCACCACCTGCGACAGCACGGCCAGCGTCAGGACCAGGCTGGAGGAGCCGCCGAGCCGTCGGCCCTGCGGCGACTCCTCCGCGCAGAACGTCTCGTGGCACTGGTGCCACAGGCTCGTCAGCTCCACCGACAGGTAGGTCATCCAGCCCACCAGGACCGCGGCCAGGACCAGCGTGCCGATCACCGTCCAGCGGTGCTGACGCCAGGTCAGCCAGAGCAGACCGCGTACGCCCCCGGCGTACCCGGGGTCGCTGCGGCGGTTCGTGGGTGCGGACAGTTGGCCGACCGGGCTCATGCGGCTGCCTCCCGCTCGTGCGGCGCGGCGGCCGACGCTCTGAGGTGGGTCAGGATCAGCTCGTCCAGGGTGATGGGCTGGGCGGTCCAGCCGGGTGCCACGACGGCGTGGGCCGCCGGTGCCGCCGGCCGCCGGAGGACGAAGGTGGACTGGCGGCCGGTGTGCTGCGCCTGGACGATCGTGCCCGGCCCGGGTGGCTGGTCGGCGCGGGGCCCGGTCAGCCGGACATGGCTGTCGAGCAGTTCCTCGACGTCGCCGGCGAGGAGGGGCCGACCGGCGTCGAGCAGCAGCAGGTGGTCACCGACGCCGCTCAGCTCGGCGACGATGTGGGTCGACAGCATGACTGTCATGTCGTCGTCGGCGACCTCCGCCAGCAACTCGCCTGTGACCTCGACGCGGGCCAGCGGATCCAGGTTCGCGAGCGGTTCGTCCAGCAGCAGCACCGCGGGGCGGGAGCCGAGCGCGACCGCCAGCGCGACCTGCGCCCGCTGCCCGCCGGACAACTTGCCGCAGCGCCGGTCCAGCGGGACGGCGAAGCGGTCGAGCCACGACAGCGCCCGCCGCTGGTCCCACACGCGGTTCGTCGAGCGGCCGAAGCGGAGCATGTCCGACACGGTGAAGTCGCGGTAGAGCGGCTTGTCCTGAGCCAGGATCGCCACCCGGCTGCCACCGTCGACGGACCCGCCCCGCACCACCGGCCGTCCGTGCACCGACACCGTGCCGCCGGTGGCCGCCAGCGTACCGGCGATGATGCTCAGCAGCGTCGACTTGCCCGCGCCGTTCGCGCCGACCAGCGCGACGACCCGGTTGGCGGGCAGCGCGAACGAGCACTCCCGCAGCGCCCACACCGCGCCGTAGCGCCGACTCAGGTCACGCGCCTCGACGGCGACCGGCTCGCCGCTCACGCCGCGCCCTCCGTGTTCTCTCTCTTCGCGGGCGCCGCGTTCGCCGCGATCACCGAGGCGAGCAGCGCCTGGACGTCCTCGTCCTCCAGACCGGCCTCGCGGGCCTGGCCGAGCCACCGGGCCAGGCTGCCGCGCAGGCGGGCCATGACGTGGGGATCGGCGTGCCCGAGCGTCCCGCTGACGAACGTGCCCGCTCCCTGCCTCGCCTCCACCAGGCCGGACAGTTCCAGCTCCCGGTATGCCTTGAGCACCGTGGTCGGGTTGACGGTGCACGCGGTCACCACGCTGCGCACGGTGGGGAGCTGGTCTCCGGGCCGCAGCGTCCCGATCCGCAGCGCCTCACGGACCTGCCGCACCAGCTGGGCGTACGCGGGGACGCTGCTGGACCGGTCGACATGAAAGTTGATCACCCTGGTGACCCTCCGTCAGATTGTTATGGTTAAGTAGAACACTAGCCAAGCGGCATGGCAACGACAGCACGACGTTTCAGTGGCCGCCGGCTCCGGGTAGCGAGTGGCCCATGAACCGCGATCTCGCGCGTGGCCTGACGGTGGCCTGGGCGCTGCCCGAGTTCCGCGACGGGCTGCGTCACCTCGTCGACCTCGACGAGGTGACGGTGCTGCTGGCCGCGCTGTCCCTTCCGGACCGCGACCGCGAGGTCGAGCGCAGCGCACTGGGCCTGCTGCGGTCCGGGCTCGACAGCACCGAGGTCCGGGAGGCGGTGTTGCTGCTGCTGGAGCGGGACACCGTACGCCGGCCGCTCGTCGCCGCGGCGACGGAGCCGCTCGCCCACCGGCCCGGGCAGGTCACCGCCCTGACCTCCGCGGCCGAGGATCCCGGAGTACGCCACGAGGTACGGGCGATGCTGGACAGCGCCGGCGTACGCGAGCTGATCTGGCGGGCGGTCGACGACCAGGTGAGCGACAACCGGTTCGGGCTGATCCGCCGGGCGGCGGTGCTGTTCATCCGGCACCCGAGCGCGCGGCGGCTCGCGTGGGCGCTGCGCCGGCACGGCGTGCTACGCGAACTGCGCCGCAGGGCCTGAGCGCTGGTCTTGCTGTTGCCCGGTCGTGTCACCGCCGAGACCTTCGGGCCCTACTGTCCGGTCGATGCGATCCCGTGCGGCGAAGACGGCAGCGACTCTGGTGACCGTGCTGGGCACACTGCTCGTCGTCGCGAGCTGTCTCGGTTGCATCCCGCTCCTGGCCCCCTCGGCACCGTGTCCGGGTGACACCTACGCCTCGGCGCAGGCGGGAAGGAACGCGTTCGTACTGCTGGTCGTGGCGATGACGGCGACGGTGGTCCTCTCCGTCGTCGTGGCCCGGGCCGGCACCCGGCCCAACGTCCGGAACCCCTGGCCGTGGCTGGCCGTCGCCGTACTGGGACTCGCCCTGAGCGCCGCCCTGATGATCCCGATCGACCGGGCCGGCTCCTGCTGAGGTCGCTCGGCCGTCACTCGTATCCCATGGCGGGGATGACCTCGCTCAGCTCCCGCTCGACGAACGCACGAGTGCCGGCGTCGAACTGCTCGTCGCGGTGCGCGAGCTTGTCCGCCTGGAACGTCGACGGGGTGACGAAGTCCTCGACACCGAGCCGTGCGAACAGGGCACGCCGCTGCCCGGCCCAGTCGGCCGCCAGATCCTCCGCCTTCACCTCGACGTAGCGCCGCCCTGCCAGGTCGGCCGCGTCCTTCCAGGCCAGCCACCTGCGGTAGACCGGCAGCAGGTAGGCCAGCGCCCCGTCAACGGTCGGCGGCGCCCACGGCTGGGCCAGGTGGGAGGCGAGCACCGAGACCGGGTGGCGCTTGATGTGCACGATCGTCGCCTCGGGAACCAGCTCCCAGAGGAAGTCCATGGCGAAGAGATTGAACGGCGTCTTCTCGCACCAGGCCGGCTTGCCCGCGTCGGCCGCCGCCCCACCGAACAGGGTGTCGACCAGGCCGCGCAGGACGGCGATCAACTCGGCCCGGTCACGGAAGTACCTCGGGACGACCCGTCGTCGGCTGGCCGGCCCGAACGGCCCGGCGGGCCGGTCGCCGTTCCCGAAGCCCTCCGCGGGCACGGGCTCCTCGAAGGCGTCCGCGATCAGCAGCGGCCATAGCTGGTGTACGGCGTCCCGGTAGCGCCGCTCGCCGACCAGCTCGGGCACGGTCTTGCCACGGTCGTCACGCCGCCCCGGCACGCGTACGGTGAGGAAGTCGCTCAGCCGGTGCAGCGCGTCCTCGCCGACCATCGGGTCGTACCGGTCGGTGAGCGCGTCGGCCAGGTCCCGCAGACCGCCGGGCTCGACGAGGAACTTGGTCTCCATCGGGATCCGGTGGATCAGCGGATGCTGGCCGATGACGTCGGCGATCCGCGATGTGCCCGAACGGCCCGTGCCCGCGACGAAGACCGGTGAGGGGGACGGCATGGACCGCAGTCAAACTCCTGGCCCGGCGCAGGGGCAATCCGTTTATCCCCGCCGCGACCAGCTGATCGGCTTCCTGGCCGACGCGGTCGGGTCCGTCACCGTGGCGCATCCGACGCGGGTCGCCGTCGACGGGCCGCCCGCCGCCGGCAAGACCACGCTTGCCGACGAGCTGGCCGCCGTCCTGCGCGCCCGCGGCCGGTTCGTCATCCGGGCGACAGTCGACGACTTCCTCTTCCCCCGGGATCGGCGCTACCGGCGGGGCGAGTTCTCGGCCGAGGGCTGCTACGTCGACACCCACGATCACCAGTCGCTGAACCGGGTGCTGCTCGACCCGCTCGGCCCGGGCGGCGACCGGCGCTTCCGGCACACGGTCTACGACCACGCCACCGACGCGGTGCTGTCCCCGCCGCTCACCACCGCCCCCGCCGACGCCGTGCTGGTGTTCGACGGCGTCTTCCTCCTGCGCCCGGAACTGCTCGACCGGTGGGAGCTGCGCGTCTTCGTGTCGACAGCGCTCGACACGACGGTGGATCGTGCCGTGATCCGCGAGAGCCGCGTGTCGACGAGAGCCGACGTCGAACGGCGCTGGCGCGAGCGTTACCTGCCCGCCCAGCGGCTCTACTTCGCCACGGCCCGTCCGGCCGGGCACGCCCACGTCGTCGTGCACAACGACGACCCCCGGCAGCCGATCTGGGAGACCCGGACACGCGCGGATGGCAGGCTGGCGACCATGGACAGGACTCAGGTGGCCGCCTGGATCGCGGCGTACGAGCGGGCGTGGCGCACACCGGGCACGGCGGCGCTCGGCACGATGTTCACCTCCGACGCGAGCTACCGGCAGGGGCCGTACCGGGATCCGGTCGTCGGCCTGCCCGCCATCACCCGCATGTGGGACAGCGAGCGCGACGGGCCCGACGAGACGTTCGAGATGACCGCGGAGGTCGTCGCTGTCGACGGCGACACCGCTGTGGCACGCGTGCGGGTCCGGTACGGCGAGCCCGTCCACCAGGAGTGGCGCGACCTCTGGATCATGCGCTTCGCCGAGGACGGCCGGTGCCTGTCGTTCGAGGAGTGGCCGTTCGCGCCGTGACGGCGGCCGCTGTCTAGCCCCGCTTGGCGTGCGCGACGAACGCCGCCCAGCTCGACGGCGTGAACGTCAGCGCCGGCCCCTGCCGGTCCTTGCTGTCCCGCACCCCCACCACGCCGGGCAGATTGTCCGCCACCTCGACGCAGTTGCCGCCGTTACCGCTGCTGCGGGTGCTCTTGCGCCAGATCGCGCCGGTCAACTCCATCGCTTCGCCGCCTCCGAAATCGCCGCCAGGGTCGCACCGTGCGGCATCGCCTCCGCGCGTATGGACTCCCACGTCTGCCGCAGTGAGTTCACGTCCACCGTGCGCTCCACGATTGTGCCGTGCAACGGGTTATCCAGGTAGCCCAGGTCGTCGCCGTCGGCCGGGGTGGCGAGCACGAAAGCGCCGTTGAGCCCCGGATAGGCCCCGACCGTCTCCGGCACCAGGTGCAGGTGCACCCGGGGCCGCCGTGCCATCTCGATCAGGTGCTCCAACTCCTCCCGCATCACCTTCGGCCCGCCGACCGGGCGAGCCAGCACCGCGTGGTCGAGCACCACCACGAACTGCGGCGGCGTCGGGCCGTCCAGCACCGCCTGCCGGGCCAGCCGGGCGGCCACCTGCTGTTCGACAGCCTCGCCCACGAACTGCGCGGCCCCTTCGTAGAGCGCGCGGGCGTACCCCTCGGTCTGCAGCAATCCGGGCACCACCAGTGGCTCGTAACTGCGCAACGCCGTCGCTTCCTGCTCGATGCTCACCCACTCGCGGAACCACGGCATCAGCGCCTCCTGCATCAGCGCGTCCCGGATCCGCACCAGCAGGCCGCCGCCGTTCAACACCTCGTCGCAGCGCTCGGTGAACTCGGCGCGCGGCGCGCGACGGCACTGCTCGACGGCCGCCACCGGCGAGGCCGAATAGCTCACCCGCTCGCCGAGGGCCTCCTGGGTCAGCCCCGCATCGGTACGTAACCGGCGCAGCTCACCGGCGAACAGTTCCCACAACGGCACACGGATCATCTGCACACCTCTGCACACGGCTGCACACGGAAAGACGGCCGGTCAGACGGCCAGGAAGGTGGGGGTGGAACGCCTTCCGACCCTAGCGGCGCGGTGACGAGACTGTCACGCAGTGGAGCCGAATTCGTCCGGTTCCCGCTACCGAGAGGAGTTGCGCCGTGCGACTGCGCTGGTTCCGCTGCCGGGGTGCGTCGGCACCGACACTGCCCCACCGGGTACGGGGCGACAACCTGCCGGAGTGGATGCGGCAACCCACCCGTCCACTCCCGACGATGGGTCCCGGCCGGGTCGGCAACCTCACCCCGGCCCAGCAGTGGCGGGCGAACGGTGGCCGCTGGTCGGTCCCGGAGCAGCGGGGAGGCGACGCCGGCAACCGGCCCGCCGACGGCGGTCACCCGGACCGGCGCCGGCGTGGCGGCCACCACGAGGAGCCTCGGTGATCAGCCACCAGCTCGGGCAGCCGCCGGACGGGCCGACGCCCGATCGCCCCCGGCCGTACCCGTCGCACGCCACCCCGCACACGCCGCTGCGTCCGATGTGGTGCTGCCGGGCGTGCGGGCAGCCGTGGCCGTGCCCGACGGCCCGTCTGCTGCTGCGCAGCGAGTACGAGGACAACCGGATCGGGCTGTCGATCTATCTGTGCGGGCTGCTGTACGAGGCCACGCGCGACCTCTACCGGCTGAACCCGCACGACGCGCCCGCCCCGGCCGACCTGTTCGCCCGCTTCGTCGGCTGGTGCTCGTACCGCCGCCCGCCCGTCCGAGACTGAGACGGGCGGCTCACCGCCAGCCGACGTCGATGCGGTCGCCTCGCTCGTCGAAGAAGTGCAGCGCGTCCATCCGCACCTGCACGGCGAGCGGGTGCCCGGACGACACCTGCGGGTACGGCGCCAGCCGTACCGCCAGTTCCGCCGGACGGCGGTGGTGGCGGCCCGGGTCGGGCAGCACGCTCGTACGGTTGCCGCCGCCGGATTCCTGAGCGGGGGCCGGCGTCTCCGGGGCCCGCCCGGTGAGCCGCTGCATCACCTGGTTGAACCGGCGCAGGCCGCGCTGACCCGGTGCGGCCTGCTCGGCCGGCGTGCCCATCTCGTCCACCACGATCGCGGTGGCGCCGATGTCCAGGAACGCGAGCGACTCGTGGCCGTGGTGCTCCAGGTAGCGGATGCGCCCGTGCAGCACGTCGCCGGCGGTGTCCGGGGCGACCGGGGTGAGCGCCTCGGCGCGCATGCCGACCACGATCCGCTCACCGTGGTAGTGCGCCACCGCCCGGCTCCGGATGTCGTCCCAGGGCAGGTAGAGCGACTGCTCACCGAGATTCAGCGTGACGTACCGGTCGAGGTGGACGTAGACCGACGCCTCCAGCAGGTTCATCCGCGGGCTGCCGAGGAACGCGGCGACGTAGAGGGTGGCCGGCCGCCCGTACACCTGGGTGGGGGTGCCCACGTCCTGGAGCACGCCCTTGCGCATGATGGCGACCCGGTCGGCCATGGTCAGCGCCTCGGCCTGGTCGTGCGTGACGTAGATGGTGGTGACGCCCAGCTCGCGGGTGAGGCCGGAGATCTCCGCCCGCAGTTCGGCCCGCAGTCCGCTGTCCAGGTTGGACAGTGGCTCGTCCATCAGGAACAGGCCGGGCCGGCGCACTATCGCGCGTCCCATGGCGACCCGCTGCCGCTGGCCGCCGGAGAGCTGGCTGGGCTTGCGCCCGAGGACGTCGCCGATGCCGAGCGCGCTCGCCACATCCTGGATCCGCTCGCCGCGCGGCGCCGGTTCGACGCCGGAGAGCCGCAGCGGGAAACCGATGTTGTCGCCGACAGTCATGTGCGGATAGAGCGCGAAGTCCTGGAAGACCATGGCGATCTTCCGGTCGCGCGGTGGCAGGTCGTTCGCGAGTTCACCGCCGAGCAGGATCGCGCCGGAGGACGGATCCTCCAGCCCGGCGACCATGCGCAGCACCGTCGACTTGCCGCAGCCCGAAGGGCCGAGCAGCACCAGGAACTCGCCGTCGTTGACGTCCAGATTGATGGTGTCGACCGCGACTGTTCCGTCCGGGAACACCTTGGTGACATCCTTGAGCGCGACGGTGGCCACCGTCACCTCCCCAGTTCCTCGCCCCAAACCCGGAATGACTGTGACCAGGATCATCCGATTCGCACATCGGGTAAACGTGCCATGTTCGGCCCGTGACAGTCCTATTAAGTGGCGTTCACCCGACTCAGTAGTCAGGTGACCTGCCGGTAACCGCTTTTACGGCGTTTCGCCAAGGAACACCCGGCGGACCACACGCTCGGCGGCGTGCCCGTCGTCGAGCGTGCAGAACCGCGCCCGGAACGCCGACCGGGCCCGCTCGGCCGCCTCGTCGTCCACAGCGCCGGAACGGAACACGTCGAGCAGGCCGGGGAAGTCCAGCGCCACCGCCCCGGGCGGCTCGGCCAGCAGGTCGAAGTAGACGCCACGGGCGACCCGGTAGGCGTCCCAGTCCGGCGCGTAGACCACTATCGGCCGGTCCAGCACCGCGTAGTCGAACATCGCCGAGGAATAGTCGGTGACCAGCGCGTCCGCCGCCAGGTAGAGGTCCTCCACCCGGTCGTACGCGCTCACGTCCAGCACGCCGTCCGCCGCCGGCCCTCGGGGATGCCGCTCCCGGTCGTGGAAGTAGTGGCTGCGCATCAGCAGCCGGCCCCGGGGCCCGAGGACGTCGAGCATCCGGTCCGGGTCGAACGGTGGCCGCCACCCGGGCAGGTGCTCCCGGTGCGTCGGCGCGTAGAGCACCACGTACTCGTCGGGTGCGATGCCCAGCGCGGCGCGGACCTGGCCGCGGTCCTCGGCGGTGGCCAGCGCCAGCCGGTCGTTACGCGGGTAGCCGACCTCCAGCGTGGTGTAGTCCGCCGGGTACGCCCGCTCCCACATCTGGGTGGAGAAGCTGTTCGAGGTGATGCTGTAGTCCCAGCGGTCGATGCGGCGCAGCAGGCCGGCGAAGTTCATCCCCACCGCGCCCACCGGGTAGCGCTGCTGGTCCAGCCCCATCACCTTGACCGGCGTGCCGTGGTGGGTCTGCACGTGCACGGATCCGGGCCGCTTGCGGACGAAGTCCGGGAAGTTGACGTTGTTGACCAGCCAGCGGGCGCGGGCGAGCACGCGGTGGTACTCGCGGGTGCCGGCAACCACGTACTCCACACCGGACGGCAACGCGGCCACCCGGTCCCGGCGGACGATCCACACGCCGCGCACCTGCGGCGCGAGCCGGCGGGCCGCCTCGTAGATCGCCGCCGGATTGCACGAGTAGCCCCGGTACCAGTAGGCCGCGTAGACGGCGAGCGTCGGGTCGATCGGCCGGTGCAGCTCGGCCCGGTAGTACTCGCCCAGCGCCAGGTCACGCGCCCGCCGGGCGGTACGCCGCACCACCGGCGTGATCCGTCGCCGGGCCAGTCGCGCGGTCCGCCGGGCCGTCTCTCTCGCCTGGTGCGCCTCGCGCAACGCGCTGAACGTCCGCCAGCGGCCGGCCGCCACCAGCCGGTGCTTGAGCCCTTCCGCTCCGGGCGGGACCGGGTAGCCCTCGGCCGGCAGGAACCGCTGGTAGTCGGCGTGCATCTGGGCGAAGAACGGGGCCCGCAGCTCGGGTGCGATCCGGTCGCCGTTGCCGAGCACCGTGAGGTAGTGCCAGATCATCCGCTCGAAGACCGCGGGCCGCAGCTCGGACACCTCCCAGCGGTCCATCAGCCCGAACACCCGGTGCCACTGCGGGAAGACCTCGAAGTGCCGGTCGCCCCGGGTGCGGGTGATCGCGCCGGTGCGGCGCTGCCGGTAGTTCAGGCAGATCCGGTCGAGTACGCCGATCCGCTCGGCCGCCATCAGCGCCGGATAGCTGAACGAGACGTCCTCGTACCAGCCCGGCTCGAAACGCAGGCCGCGCTCGTTCAGGAACTCCCGGCGTACCACCCGGTTCCAGGCGGTGTGCAGCAGCTTCAGGGCCTCCGGCCGGTCCCGCAGCGCGAACGTCGTCGCGCCCGGCGGTACCGGGAACACGTCACGCATCGCGCTGCGGGTGCCGACGTTGTTCCAGTGCGCCCGGACATGGTCCACGATCAGCACGTCCGGCGCGGTGTCGCGGAGCCGGTCGGCGACGTGCGGCAGGCAGCCGGGCACCAGCCAGTCGTCCCCGTCGACGAACCAGACGTACTCGCCGACGGCCCGGTCCAGCCCGATGTTGCGGGCTGGACCGAGCCCGACGTTCTCGGCGAGGCGCACCGGGCGGACCCGGGGGTCGCGGTGCGCGTACTCGGCCAGGATCTCGCCGCTGTCGTCCGGGGAGGCGTCGTCGACGCCGATCACCTCGATGTCGCCGAACGGCTGGTCGAGTATCGAGTCGAGGCATTCCCGCAGGTAGCCCTGCACCTTGAAGGCCGGCACGACGAAGCTGATCAAGGTCACCCCGGCCGCCCGCCCTTCGTCACCCCGGCGAGTGCACACCCCCACGGGCGCGAGCCGGCAGGACCACCCAGGCGAGGACCACGCTCGCGACGAAAACCACGAAAAGGTACACACTCATTGTAGCCAGCGCGAAGCTTACAGTTCCGGCGGTTGACGCGGCCGCCAGCAACACCGAGCGTCCGAGCCAGCCCAGCGTGGCCGCGTGCAGCGGCGGCGCCGCCTGCCGCTTCTCCAGCCGGGCGGTCAGGTCGTAGTGCAGCAGCGTGAGCACCAGGACGTACCCGAAGATCAGCCAGGCCGGCGCGCGGCCCGCCACCCCGACCGCGATGGCGAACAGATACTCGGCGGCCCGCAACGCGGCCGGCACCAGCCAGTCCAGCGGCCCGTCGTGCGGGGCCCGCGAGCCCTGCGCCGCGCCGAGCAGCAGCACCAGCGCGAGCACCGGCACGAAGACCGGCAGGTCCCCACCTCCGTGCACCGCGAGCAGCGCCCACACCAGCGTCCCCGCCGCGCCGAGCGCGCCCAGCACCGCCAGCAGCAGCGGCCGCCGCGCGGTCGGCAGCGTCCGCACCAGCAGGCCGTCGTCGCGGTGCAGACCCGCGTCCACCGTGGTCAGCACCGGCACGCGCATCCACCGCGCCCGCAGGGTCCGCAATCCCCCGGTGTACGCGAACGCCAGCGTGCCCCAGACCAGCACCGCGCAGAGCGCCACCAGCGGCCCGAACAGCGCGGCGGCGATCGCGATCAGCGCCCACCGCTCCCCGATCGGGAACACCACCGTGCGCTTCAGCCAGTACGACACCGAGCCGGTGTCCGCCTGCACCCGGGTCGACGCGGCGTTCAGCTTCCCGCCGATGCCGCCCGCGTCGGCGCTCACCACCTTCGGCCGCCGGGCCGCCTCGTCGTGCAGCGCGCCGTACCAGGTGTCGGTCATGTGCCGCACGGTCTGCAACGTCATCGCTGCCAGCGCCAGCGCCCAGCCGTACCGGAACCCGGCGTGCGTGGCGCCGTAGCCCAGACCGGCGTAGACCACGTACTCCTTGAACCGGTCGGCCATCGTGTCCAGCCAGCCGCCCCAGGCGCTGAAGTGCCGGGTGTAGCGGGCGAGCTGCCCGTCCACGCAGTCGAGCACGAAACCCAGGTAGAGCAGGACCGCGCCGGACACCAGCGCGGGCCGCCCACCGGCGCCGAACAGCACCGCCGCGGCCACCGCGAACGCCACCGAGACCATGGTGACGCCGGTCGGGCCGATCCCGATGCGGGCGGCGGCCTTCGTCACGTACGGGGACCAGGTGCTGACGAAGAACGTGGTGAAGAAGTCGTCGCGCTCCTTCACCGACAGCTTCAACTCGGCCCGGTCCTCGTCGACGGCAGCCACCGCCGCCTCGGCCGCCACCCGCTGTGCCTCGTCGCCGACCCGATGTGCCACGAGCAGACGTACCCGATGGGCGAAGATCAGCGTGCCCCCGGCGGCGAGGTCGGCCACGAGCCGGTCCACCGCGTCCAGCGGCCCGCCACCTGCGGCGCGGCGGGCGGCGTCGGCGAGCGCCGGCAGGTCGGCCGCGCCCACCCGCAGCGCGCCCCCGAACACGCCACTCGCGTCGGCGGCGCCGACCTCGACCACCTGGCCGCGCTCCTCGCGCACCGTGGCCTGCCCGGGAGCGGGCGGGTCGGTGAGCACCAGCGCCACCGTCGGCCCCACCGGGCTGGTCGCGAGATGCTTGAGTACGGCCGTGTGCGCCACCAGGTCCGCGCCGCTGACCAGCACCGGGCCGGTCGCGGCGACCACCAGGTCGGCCAGCTCGGTCAGGTCGGCGGCGATGCGCACGTCGTCCGCCCCGGCCCGGCGCCACTGCGCGGCCAGCCGCTCGGCGAGCGGTTCCCCCGGTCGGCCCGCCGCCGGCTCGGGCGGGCGGCCCGGGGGTTCGGTGGAGCGGCCCGCCGCCGGTTCGGCGGCGAGCACGATCGCGAGCGTCACCGCTTCGCCGCGTCGGCGTAGGCGGCCAGCGCCTCGTCGATCGTCCCGTCGACGATCAGCCGTCCGGCGTCGAGGTAGAGCCCCCGACTGCAGAACCGGGTGAGGTCCTTGTCGTTGTGTGACACCAGCACCAGCGTGCGCCCTTCCGCGAGAAGTCGCTCGATGGTCGCATAGCACTTCGCGCGGAACTCCGCGTCCCCGACCGCTGTCACCTCGTCCACCAGCAGCACCGGATGCGGCAGGTGCGCGATCACCGCGAAGCCCAGCCGCACCTTCATCCCCGACGAGTAGTGCCGCACCGACGTGTCGATGGCGCGTTCCACCTGCTCACCGGCGAACGAGACGATCTCGTCGAAGTGTTCCCGCAGGTACGCCGACGACAGCCCGTGCAGCCCGCCCACCAGGTACAGGTTCTCCCGGCCGGTCAGGTCTCCGGAGAAACCGGCGGAGAGTTCGAGCAGCGGCGCCACCCGGCCGTGCACCCGGATCGACCCCTCGTCCGGGATGAGGACACCGGCGATCAGCCGCAGCAGCGTGCTCTTGCCGGTGCCGTTGCGGCCCACCACGCCCACTGTCTCGCCCGGCTCGATCCGGAACGACAGGTCGCGCAACGGCCAGAACCGGCCCGCGTCGGGATCTCGGGCGCCCCGGTGCACGATCAGCTCCCGCAGCCGCAACTGGCGGCGCCGGTTGCGGACGAACCGGATGCCGAGCCCGTCCGCCTCGATGATCGGGGCCATTCAGAGTTCCTTCAGCACTGCCGGTTCGAGGCGGTGGAACGCCCACCAGCCGAGCGCCAGCACCAGCACGCTGCCGGACACCGTGATCGTGAGCAGCCGGGCATCAGGGAACTCGTCGGGATACCAGACCGCGTGGTGCAGCTGGAAGATCCCGACCAGCGGGTTCAGCTCGTACCCGAGCTTGACCCAACCCGGCATGCCGGACTGCCGCACCAGGTCGAACGGATAGATGATCGGGGTCGCGTAGAACAGCAGCCGGATGACCAGCCGCATCGTGCGCTCGATGTCGCGCATCAGCACGTTGCCCGCCGACAACAGCAGCGCCAGGCCCACCAGCAGCACGAACTGCACCGCCACCGCGAGCGGCAGGGCGAGCAGGCTCCAGCCAGGGCGGATCTTCCCCTGGCTCGCGTAGAGCGCCGCGACGGCGACCAGGATCGGCAGCCCGGCCAGGTACTCGGCGAACCGCCCGGTGACCCGCCCGATCGGGAAGATCGGCCGGGGCAGGTTCATCGTGGTGATCAGCCGGGACTGTCCGGTGAGCGCGTTCGCCGCCTCGGTCAGCGCCGAACTCGCCCACATCCAGGCGAAGATCCCGGTGATCAGGAACAGCGGGTACGACCCGGCCGCCTCACCCAGGTGCCGCCGGGTCGCGCCGGAATAGAGCACGCCGAAGACGAACCAGTAGATCAGGCCCATGCCGAGCGGCTCGATCAGCGACCAGAAGTAGCCCAGCACCGACTGCTGGTACTTCACCGCGAGATCCCGCCGGACCAGGATGCGCAGCGAGGTGCGGGCGGACCAGAGCGCCGCGACGCCTGACGTCACAGCGCCATGGTCGCGCCCTCGACTGCCGGCACGACGGCCGTCAGCGCCGGGTCACCCCAACGGGGTCAACACTCGATCACGTTGACGGCGAGCCCGCCGCGCGCGGTCTCCTTGTACTTGACCTTCATGTCCGCGCCGGTCTCCCGCATGGTCTTGATGACCTTGTCGAGCGACACGTGGTGCACCCCGTCCCCGCGCAACGCCAGCCGGGCGGCGGTGATCGCCTTGATGCTCGCCACCGCGTTGCGCTCGATGCACGGGATCTGCACCAGGCCGCCCACCGGGTCGCAGGTCAGCCCCAGGTTGTGCTCCATGCCGATCTCGGCGGCGTTCTCCACCTGCTCCGGCGTGCCGCCGAGCGCCTCGGCCAGCCCCGCCGCCGCCATCGAGCACGCCGAACCCACCTCGCCCTGGCAGCCCACCTCGGCCCCGGAGATCGACGCGTTCTCCTTGAACAGCACGCCGATCGCGCCCGCTGCCAGCAGGAACCGGACCACCCCCTCCTCGGAGGCGCCCGGCACGAACCGGGTGTAGTAGTGCAGCACGGCCGGGATGATCCCGGCGGCGCCGTTCGTCGGCGCGGTGACCACCCGGCCGCCGGCCGCGTTCTCCTCGTTGACCGCGAGCGCGAACAACGTCACCCAGTCCATCGCGCGCAGCGGATCCTGGCTGCCGGTCTCCGCCTCCAGACCGCGCCGCAGCTCGGCCGCGCGCCGCCGGACCTTCAACCCGCCCGGGAGTACGCCGTCACGGGTGCAGCCGCTCTCCACGCACTCGCGCATCACCCGCCAGATCTCCAGCAGCCCGGCGCGTACGTCCGCCTCGCTGCGCCAGGACAGCTCGTTGGCGAGCATCACCTCGCTGATCGACAGGCCGGTCTCGGAGGTGACGGTCAGCAGCTCCGCGCCGGTCAGGAACGGGTGCCGTACGCGGGTGGTGTCCGCCTTGATCCGGTCCGCCCCGGCGGCCGCCTCGTCCACCACGAACCCGCCGCCGACGGAGTAATACGTGCGCGCCCGCACCTCGTTCCCGGCCGCGTCGTACGCCGCGAACGTCATCCCGTTCGGGTGGTACGGCAGCGAGCGCCGGCGATGCAGCACCAGATCGGCGTCCGGGTCGAAGTCGATCTCCTGGCTGCCGAACAGGTCGAGCCGCCGCTGCGTGCGGATCCGCTCCACACGCGGCCCGACCGAGTCGGTGTCGACGGTCTCCGGGACCTCCCCCTCCAGCCCCAGCAGCACCGCCCGGTCACTGCCGTGCCCGTGCCCGGTCGCGCCGAGCGAGCCGAACAGCTCGGCCCGCACCCGCGCCACGTCGGCGAGCTGCCCGTCTGCCTTCAGGCCCGCCACGAACGTACGGGCGGCCCGCATCGGCCCGACGGTGTGCGAGCTGGACGGCCCGATACCGACGCTGAAGAGGTCGAAGACACTGATCATTTTGCTGCTTTCCTCGCCGTCGTCCCCGTTGTGCGGATCCGAGCGGTGCGTGGGTGCCGCGCCCGTCGAGCGGGTGGACGGCCGGTGCCCGGGGTGTGGGCGCCCGACCGGCCAGCCTACCTCGCCTGTTCACTACCCGCCCGTTCCCCGACACACGCCCGCCCGCGAGAGGCGAGCGCCGCCACTTCATGATCACGCGGGCGGGACGGGGCGTCGGTGAGGGCCGGACGGGGTAAGCACCTACGGGTGCCCGGGTCGCCGATCCTCCTCGGGGCCGAGGGCGCGGCGCGTACCCCCCTCTACCGTGAAATCAGCGCGGCGGATCGCCGCAGAAGTGGGAGACGACAATGAGTCGCAAACTGGTCCGGCCCCGCGAGGGGCGCATGATCGCCGGTGTCTGCGCCGGTCTGGGGCAGCGGTTCGGCATGTCCGCCGGAATGGTCCGGCTGCTGTTCCTGCTGTCGCTGCTGCTGCCCGGCACGCAGGTCATCGTCTACCTGGTCCTGTGGATCCTGATGCCGAACGAGGACCGCTACCTCGCCACCCGCTGACGCGAGACGAGCCGAGACACCGGCACGCGAACGCGCCCGCCCCGGACCATCGGGGCGGGCGCGCGGCGTCAGAGCACGAAGATCGGGGCAGGAAGGTCAGGGCGCCGCGTAGGTGACCGTCACCTTCTCGTAGCCGAGGGAGCGCAGCAGCCCTTCGAGCATCTTGCGGGTGTTCTCCTGGGCCCGGGCGGCGAGCCCGCTGTCCCGGGCCGCCGCGGTGATCCGGTCCTCGGCGAGCTTGTAGACCTGCTGCTGCCGGTTGGGGTCGCCGGCCACCAGGTCGTTGAGCCGGTTGATCAGACCGCGCTGCTCGGCGAAGACGTAGCTCTTGTCCATGTCCAGGTCGGTCTCGCCGAGCTGTGGCGCGGGCAGCTTGATCTCGGCGGACTTGCCGTCCTCGGAGACGACAACGGCACCGTCGGCGATCTTCGCGAAGTCGACGTACGCCTCGACCCGGCCCGCCCCGACGAACAGCGTGCGCTCGTTGAGCAGGAAGTCCGGCACGTTGCGCCGGTCGTTCTGCACGTCCACCACCACCTGGAAGTTGCCCTCGGCGGCGACGTAGCGGCTCAGGTCACGGATCGACTTGAGCAGCGGCGGCTGGCTGCGGTCGGCCTGCTCCTTGGCGAACGGGTTACGGAAGTCGGGCAGCAGGCCGGTGGCCTGCACGCCGAGCAGCACCACCACCGCCAGCGCGGCGGCGCCGAGCACCCAGAGCAGGCCGCGCGCCGCACCCCCGGTGGACGGGGTGCCCGGGCCGGGATCGCGGTCCGGGTCGGGATCGCGGTCCGGGTCGGGCGAGCCGTCCGCCCGGTCGCGGAGGGACTCGCTGGTGGGGTAGTCCGGGAACTCCCGGGTGGGCTCGTTGATGTCACCGTCGCGGGCCATCGCCCTCACCGTCCTCGTCCGACAGAGTCCTCAGCCGACAAATCGACTGCCAATGACGGTACGGCCACCGTGCGACAGGCGCGCGCCGAGCGCGCCGATCGGGTGAAACCGCAGGTCAGGCGAACGCGGAAAGGCCGGTCAGCCGCTGGCCGATGACGAGCTGGTGGATCTCCGAGGTGCCCTCGTAGGTGAGCACGCTCTCCAGGTTGTTGGCGTGCCGCATCACCGGGTACTCGCCGGAGACGCCGTTCGCGCCGAGGATCGTGCGGCACTGCCGGGCGATGGCCAGCGCCTCGCGCACGTTGTTCAGCTTGCCCACGCTCACCTGGTGGGGCCGCAGCGTGCCCGCGTCGGCGAGGCGGCCCAGGTGCAGCGCGAGCAGCATCCCCTTGTTCCACTCCACCGCCATGTCGGCGAGCTTGGCCTGGGTGAGCTGGAAACCGGCGAGCGGGCGGCCGAACTGGGTGCGCGTGGTCGCGTACTCCAGGGCCGTCTCCAGGCAGTCGCGGGCCGCGCCGAGCGCGCCCCAGACGATGCCGTGCCGGGCCTCGGTCAGGCACCCGAGCGGCGCCTTGAGCCCGATCGCCTCGGGCAGTCGCGCGTCCGCCGGCAGCCGGACGTCGTCGAGCGCGATCTCGCCGGTCAGGGACGCGCGCAGCGACATCTTGTGCCGGATCTCGCGCGCCGTCACCCCGGGCGTGTCCATGGGTACGGCGAAGCCGCGCACCCCTTCGTCGGTACGCGCCCAGATCACGCCCACGTCAGCGATCGGCGCGTTGGTGATCCACAGTTTGCTGCCGTTGAGGATCCAGTCGTCGCCGTCGCGGCGGGCGCGGGTGGCCATCGATCCGGGGTCGGAGCCGTGGTCGGGTTCGGTGAGCCCGAAACAGCCGATCGCCTCCCCGGCCGCCATGGCGGGCAGCCAGCGCTGCTTCTGCTCCTCGCTGCCGTAGCGCCAGATGGCGTACATGGCCAGCGAGCCCTGCACCGAGACGAGCGAGCGGACGCCGGAGTCGCCGGCCTCCAGTTCCAGGCACGCCAGCCCGTACGCGACGGCCGAGGCGCCGGCGCAGCCGTACCCGGTCAGGTGCATGCCGAGCAGGCCGAGCTTGCCGAACTCGCGGGCCAGTTCGCGGGCCGGCACCTGGCCGTCCTCGTACCAGCCGGCGACGTGCGGGCGTACCCGGTCGGCCACGAGCCGACGCACGACGGTACGGATCTGCCGCTCCTCCTCGCTGAGCGACGCGTCGATGTCGAGCAGGTCGAGAGGAGTCATGGCGTCACCTTAACCAACCCTCAGGGAGGCGTCACTCGCCCTGGCCACCGAGCACGAGCACGCGCGCGTGGATCTGGTTGCGCTGCTGGAGCGCCGCGCGCAGCGCGCGGTGCAGACCGTCCTCCAGGTAGAGGCCGCCGTGCCACTGGACCACGTGCGGGAAGAGATCGCCGTAGAAGGTGGAGTCCTCCGCGAGCAGCTTGTCCAGCGCGAGTTCGCGCTTGGTGGTGATGAGCTGGTCAAGCCGCAGCGGGCGCGGCGGAATCTCGGCCCACTGCTTCAGCGTGAGGTTGTGCTCCGGGTAGGGACGCCCGTCCCGGACTGCCCTGAAGATCACGCCGTGCTCTCCTCCCCAGGCCAGGCTGACAATGTGGATGTCAGCCTAACCGCTCAGGTCCACCGTCCCCGCCGCACCACATCCTGCACCGGACGACGCCCTCGGCGCAGCGACGGTGACCGGTGGTCGACGACTCGGTAACCGACAGTGATGGCGCCGATCGGGTGCAGTTCCGGCGGTACCCCGAACGCCTCCCGATACGCCCCGATCCGCTGCGGCGGGATGCCGAAGAAGCAGGCGCCCAGCCCTTCGTCCACGGCCGTGAGCAGCATCAGCAGCGCCGCGAAACCGGTGTCCACGTACCAGTAGGGCACCGGCCAGCGGTCCTCGTCGCGGTCCGCCCAGCCCTTGTCCGGCTCGGCGTAGCGGTCCAGGTAGGCGTCGCGGTTGGCGTGCGGCACCACGATCAGCGGTGCCCGGCGCATCCCGGCCAGCCAGCGTTCCCGGCCGCCGCCACCCGGCGTGGTGGCGGCCCAGAACCGTTCCCGGTCCGCCGGTTCCTCCAGCACCAGGAAGCCCCAGCCCTGCGAGAACCCGGCCGACGGGGCCCGGACGGCGTGGTCCAGCAGCCGGTCCACCGCCTCCGGCGGCACCGGCCGGTCGGGGTCGTAGTTACGCACCATCCGGCGGCGCCGGACGACCTCGGCGAACTCCACGCTCAGACCTCCGGGCGGACGCCCCAGGCGCCCCGCCAGGTCTGCCCCGGCGCCAGCATGATCAGGTCCCTGCCGGAGCGGAACGCGTCGGGCGGGCAGGTCATCGGCTCCACCGCCACCGACCGGCGGTGCCGTTCCCCGCCGAGCGTGTCGCCGGTGAACACCTGCCACCAGCCGAACTCGCGGTCCGCCCAGATCCGCAGCCCGGACGAGCCGTCCGGCGCGCTCAGCACCACCGCCGAGCCGCCGTCGGCCTCGCGCTCGACGTCACCGAACGCGGTGTCCAGCACCAGGTCGCCGATCGGGCGCGGGCTGGTGAAGTCGAACTCGGAGCCGGCCACCTCGGCGGCGGCGACCGGCAGCAGGCGGCTGTCCACCAGCACCCGCCGCCGGGCCGGCACGCGCAGCCGCATCTCGTTCACGCCGACCTTGGGCAGTTGCAGGTAGGGGTGCACGGAGAAGCCGAACGGCGCCGGCTCACCGGAGAGGTTCGTCGCCTCGTGCTCGGCCCGCAGGCCGTCCGGGCCGGCGCTCCACCGGGTCCGCAGCCGCAGCGTCCACGGGTAGCCAGGGCTGGCCGGCAGGTCGTAGCCGATGGTGACGCTGTCCGCCGACTGCTCGATCGGCTGCCACCGCGCCCAGTTGACCAGGCCGTGCAGGGCGTTGTGCCGCTCCGGCTCGGTGAGGTCGAGCTGCAAGGACCGCTCGCCGACCGTGTAGGCGCCGTCGCGGATGCGGTTCGGCCACGGCGCCAGCACCTGTCCGGCCGAGCCGGGGCAGACCTCGTCCTCGGCGTACCCGTCGAGGTGGTCCACGCCGTCGTAGCGGTAGGCCCGCAGCCCGCCGCCCACCTCGACCACGACGGCCTCGTGGCCGTCGGCGGCGATGGTCCACTGTGTACCGGACGGTGGCTGCACGTCGATCCCCATGCCGGCGACCCTACCGTCAGCGCCGGTCCTCGGCGGGGGTGACCGAGCGATAGCGCAGCAACGCCGGGAACGCCGCCACCAGCAACACCGCCAGTACGGCGGCGGCGATACCGCCGCCGACCATGGCGAAACCGGTGCCGAAAGCGGCAGCCGTCGCACCGGCGCGCAGGTCGCCCAGGCGCGGGCCACCGGCCACCACCACCGTGTTCACGCCCTGAAGGCGGCCCCGCATCCGGTCCGGCGCGTAGACCAGCAGCATCGACTGGCGCAGCGTGGCGCTGACCAGGTCGGCGGCGCCGGCGACGCCGAGCAGCACCACCGCGAGCCACAGGTGCCCGGCCAGGCCGGCGAGTGCGATCGCCACGCCCCAGCCGACCACCGCCACGGTGAGCGCCAGCCCCTGCCGGCGCACCCGGCCGATCCACCCCGAGGTCAGACCGCCGAGCATCGCGCCGATGGCGATGGAGCTGTAGAGCCAGCCCACCGCCGAGGCGCCGCCGAAGCGTTCCTGCGCCAGCTCCGGAAAGAGCGCTCGCGGCATGGCCAGGATCATCGCGATCAGGTCGATGGCGAAGGAGAGCAGCAGCACCCGCGTGGTGGCCAGATAGCGGATGCCGTCGACGATGCTGGCGAATCCGGCCCTGCGGACGCCGCCGTCCGGGTCCGGCGCGGGCGGCATCGCCGGCAGCCGCAGCGTGGCCCAGAGCGCCGCGGTGTACAGCAGCGCGTCCGCCCCGTACGCGATGGGCAGGGCCGTCTCGACCTGCCACCCGGCGAAGATCAGGCCCGCCGCGAGCGGGCCGAAGACGGCGGCGGCGGTGAACGTGGTGAAGTTCAGCGTGGTGGCCGCCGGGACCAGCTCGGCGGGCACCAGCCGGGGCAGGATCGCGCTGCGGGCCGGCGAGGTGATCGCGAAGGCGGTCGACTGAAGGCCCACCAGCAGCAGGAGCAGCAGCGGGCTGCGCACCCCGGCCAGCGACTGGAGCAGCAGCCCCAACGTCGAGGCCCAGAGCACGCAGCCACCGACGAGCAGCACCCGGCGGCGGTCCCGGGCGTCGGCGATCGCACCGCCCCACAGCCCGAACACCAGCAGCGGCACGAACCCGGCGAGGCCCAGCAGGCCGACCCAGAGCGAGCCGCCGGTCAGGTCGAACATCTCCACCGGCACCGCCACCGCGGTGAACTGGAAGCCGAACATCGCCACCGCGTTGCCGGTCCACACCCGCCGGTACGCGGGCACGCGCAGCGGGCGCAGGTCGATCGCCCAGCGGCGCGGTTCCCGCCGCCGGGACTCTGTGACGTCGGTCACGGTGCCAGCCGCTCGACGACGAAGACCCCGTCCCCGGTACGCCGGAAGCGCAGCCGGTCGTGCAGCCGGCTGGCCCGGCCCTGCCAGAACTCGAGAGTCTCCGGACGCACCCGGAACCCGCCCCAGTACGGCGGCGCGGGAATCGGATCCGCGTCGGCGAACCGCTCGGCCGCCGCCCGGTACGCCGAGTCCAGCGCCGCCCGGTCCGGCACCACAGTCGACTGGGTGCTGGCCCAGGCCCCGAGCTGCGATCCGCGCGGCCGGCTGGCGAAGTACGCCTGCGTCTCGGCGCGGTCCACCTGCTCGACCCGGCCGGTCACCGTCACCTGCCGCTGCATCGGGAACCAGGGAAACACCAGGCTGGCCCACGGATTCGCGGTCACCTCGGCGCCCTTGCGCGAGCCGTGGTTGGTGTAGAAGACGAAGCCCTCCGGGTCGTACCCCTTGAGCAGCACGGTGCGGCCGCTGGGCCGCCCCTGGGCGTCGGCCGTGCCGAGCACCATCGCGTTCGGCTCGGGCAGCGGATGGGCCACCGCGTCGGCGAACCAGCGGGCGAACTGGATGTGCCAGTCCGGTGCCAGGTCCGTCTCGGTCAGGCCCAGGTCGGCGGCGTACTCGTTACGCATGCCGGCCGGGGCGGGTGTGTCGCCTGTCACTGTGGTTGTCCCTCTCCCGGGCGCACCGGCGTCCCCCGACGCTGGCCAGGCCCCGGTACCCAGTCTTCTCCTTCTCGCACCGACTTCCAGCGGCGGGGATGTCGCGTGGCGCACAGTGGCTGTGGGTCGCGCAGCTTGTTACCCACCGGGCAAGATGTCACGAACCACAACCCTGAGGGTCGCCTGAGCTGCGGGGCTCGATCAGTCCGCCCGGGCGCACCGAGCCGAAGCCAGGAGACGACATGTCCGATTTCAAACCGGGCCTGGAGGGCGTCGTAGCCTTCGAGACCGAGATCGCCGAACCCGACCGCGCGGGGGGATCACTGCGCTACCGGGGCGTGGACATCGAGGATCTGATCGGCCAGGTCTCCTTCGGCAACGTCTGGGCGCTGCTGGTGGACGGCCGGTTCGGCCCGGGTCTGCCGCCGGCCGAGCCGTTCCCGGTGCCGGTGCACTCCGGTGACATCCGCGTCGACGTGCAGTCCGCAGTCGCCATGCTGGCCCCCTACTGGGGTCTGAGCCAGCTTCTCGACATCTCCGACGAGCAGGTCCGCGAGGACCTGGCCCGGGTGTCGGTCACCGCGCTGTCCTTCGTCGCCCAGTCGGCGCGCGGCCTGGGCCTGCCGGCCGTGCCGCAGAAGGAGATCGACAAGGCGGAGACCATCGTCGAGCGGTTCATGAAGCGCTGGCGCGGCGAGCCCGACCCGCGGCACGTCAAGGCCGTCGACGCGTACTTCATCTCGGCCGCCGAGCACGGCCTGAACGCCTCCACCTTCACCGCCCGGATCGTCGCCTCCACCGGCGCGGACGCCGCGGCCTGCATCTCCTCCGGCATCGGCGCGCTCTCCGGGCCGCTGCACGGCGGCGCCCCGTCCCGGGTGCTCAGCATGCTGGAGGCGGTCGAGCGCAGCGGCGACGCCGACGGGTACGTCAAGGGCGTCCTGGACCGGGGCGAGCGGCTGATGGGCTTCGGCCATCGGGTCTACCGGGCCGAGGACCCGCGCGCCCGCGTGCTGCGGCGTACCGCCAAGGAGCTGGGCGCGCCCCGCTTCGAGGTCGCCGAGGCGCTGGAGAAGGCCGCGCTCGCCGAGCTGCAGGCCCGCCGCCCGGACCGCGTCCTCGCCACCAACGTCGAGTTCTGGTCGGCCGTGGTGCTGGACTTCGCCGAGGTGCCGGCGCACATGTTCACCTCGATGTTCACCTGCGCCCGGATGGGCGGCTGGTCGGCGCACATCCTGGAGCAGAAGAAGCTCCAGCGGCTGGTCCGGCCGTCGGCCACCTACGTCGGCCACGTCCCGCGCAAGCCGCAGCAGGTCGAGGGCTGGGACGCCATCCCGCACGGCGTCTGAGGTGTAAGGAAGGGGCCCCGCTCAACGCCTCCGGTAGAGGCGGGGCCCCTCTTGACGCCCGCCTGCCCGCTGCCCGCCTGCCGGCCGGGGTGGCGCCGCGCCGCTGTGGCGCACGACTCAGCGTCGGGCGTGGGACCAGCCGCCGGTCCGGGCCGCCCGGGTGGGAGGATGAAGGCCGGCAGCGCTGCCGGCCGGGTTCGGACCCCGGCCGCCTCGTGCGCCCGGCGCACACCCGGCCACCGGTCCGAGCCCGCACGAAGGGCCTGTCCTCGCCCATGCGGAAGGATCTTGAAGACCGTGGCTGACGTACCGACCATCCGGATTCCCGACGACCTCAAGCCCGCCGACGGACGTTTCGGCTGCGGCCCGTCCAAGGTTCGCCCGGCCGCGGTCTCCGCCCTGGCCGACGTCGCCACCAGCTACCTGGGCACGTCGCACCGGCAGAAGACGGTCCGCGACGAGGTGGCCCGGCTGCGCCGCGGCCTGGCCGAGTTCTTCTCCCTGCCCGAGGGGTACGAGGTGGTGCTCGGCAACGGCGGCACCACCGCGTTCTGGGAGGTCGCCACGTTCGGCCTGATCCGTGACCGGGCCCAGTTCGCCAGCTTCGGCGAGTTCGGCGCCAAGTTCGCCAAGTCCGTCAAGGACGCGCCGTTCCTCGGTGAGCCGACCGTCCGCAAGTCCGACGCGGGCAGCGCCCCGACGCTGGTGGCCGAGGCCGGCGTGGACGTCTACGCCACCCCGCACAACGAGACCTCCACCGGCGTCGCGGTGCCGATCAGCCGGGTGGCGGGCGCCGACGAGGGCTCGCTGCTGCTGGTCGACGCCACCTCGGGCGCGGGCGGGCTGGACGTGGACGTCGCCCAGACCGACGTCTACTACTTCGCCCCGCAGAAGTGCTTCGGCTCCGACGGCGGGCTCTGGCTGGCCCTGATGTCGCCGGCCGCGCTGGCCCGGGCCACCGAGGTCAAGGAGTCCGGCCGCTACATCCCGGCCTTCCTCGACCTGGTCACCGCGATCGACAACTCGCGGCTGGAGCAGACGTACAACACCCCGGCGCTGGCGACCATCTTCCT
Source organism: Micromonospora sp. NPDC005686 (assembly GCF_042871665.1). NCBI lineage: Bacteria > Bacillati > Actinomycetota > Actinomycetes > Micromonosporales > Micromonosporaceae > Micromonospora > Micromonospora sp. NPDC005686. The sequence continues at coordinate 254,238 of NZ_JBIAIY010000002.1, read as the reverse complement.
GGCCGCGGAGCAGACCGACTGGATGAACTCCCAGGGCGGGCTGGCCTGGGCGGCCAAGCGGACCGCCGAGAGCGCCGGCATCGTGTACGGCTGGGCCGAGCGCTCGTCGTTCGCCACGCCGTTCGTGTCGGACCCGGCGCTGCGGTCCAACGTGGTCGCCACCGTCGACTTCGCCGACGGGGTGGACGCGACGGCGATCGCCAAGGTGCTGCGGGCGAACGGCATCGTCGACACCGAGCCGTACCGCAAGCTCGGCCGCAACCAGTTGCGGGTGGCGCTGTTCCCGGCCGTCGAGCCGGCCGACGTCGAGGCGCTCACCGCGTCCATCGACTACGTGGTCGAGCGACTCTGATCACGTCGTCACGGTGCGTGGCCGTCGGGGCTCCGGCGGCCACCCACCGTGATCGTTACCGCAGCTCAGTCATGACATGCCGGGGTGTCGCAATCCCCATCGGCGGGTAGATGAGCGTACGGTGGTGCGAGACGCCCGGGTGGCCGGCTCCCGTGGCGTGACGGCCAGCGAAGCGGGACGGAGGCAAGCCGATGCGCCCAGTACGCTTCGTCGCCCTCTCCGAGGACGGCCAGGCCCTGGTGCTCGCCGACGAGGTGGGGCGCCTCCTGGCGCTGCCCATCGACGAGCGGATCGCGTCGGCGCTGCACGCCGAGCCGGGCGCCGCGCCGCTCGTGGTGGTGCCGAGCGCCACCGACCTGACACCGTCACTGTCCCCACGGGACATCCAGGCCCGGATCCGTTCCGGCGAGTCCGCGGAGGACGTCGCCCGCATCGCCGGCGTGCCCGTCGACCGGGTCCTGCGTTACGCCGGCCCGGTGCTCCAGGAGCGGGCCATGCTCGCCCAGCACGCCCGGCGCACCCGGCTCAAGGGCGCCGAGAAGCCGACCCCGCTGGCCGAGGTCGTCAACGGCCGGCTGGCCCAGCACGGCATCGACACCGAGAAGATCTCGTGGGACGCCTACCGCCGTGACGACGGCACCTGGCGGATCATCGCGACCTGGCCGTCCGGCAAGGCCACCGCGCAGGCGGTGTGGGATCTGGACAAGACCCGGCAGAACGTCGCCCCGCACGACGACATGGCGCAATACCTCTGCGCCGAGCGGCCCACGCCGATCCTCGGCCAGGAGCCGGCGCCGGAGCGGGAGCGGGGCGGTCACGCGCTGCCCGGCCCGTCGCGCGGTGAGCCGAGCCGGGGTGGGCACGGCCTGCCGGCCGGAGCCGAGCACGCCCGTCCGGGGCGTGACCCGATCCGTGCCGGCCGGGACGCGCTGCTCGCCTCGCTGGACCGGCCGCTCGGCGGCACGTCCGGGCGTGGTCTCGACACCCGGTCCCCGGCCGCGCTGGCCGGCTCGGAGGCCCCCCGTCAGCGGGCCGTCGCCGGTGGTGCCGCCGCGCTGCTCGGTGGCGGGCAGGGTTCGGCCTTCGACGACGACTCGGACGCGCCGAAGGAGATCCCGGCCGTACCCTCGCTTGCCGTGCTGCGTCCTCGGCGCACCGGCCCCGCGGCGGCCGGCGGCACGGCCGCCGAGTCCACCGAGGCCGGCGGCAAGCCGCGCAAGCGGCTGCCGAGCTGGGACGACGTGCTGTTCGGCACCGGCCCGGCGGCCCGCGAATCGTCCTGATCCTCGGCTCCACCCTGGCCCGTTGAGAGGGCACTCTAAGTGCCGGCGTGCCAGGGTGGAGTCATGGAGTACACGAACCTGGGACGCACCGGTCTGTCCGTGAGCCGACTCTGCCTCGGCACGATGAACTTCGGTCCGCAGACCGACGAGCCGGACAGTTTCGCCATCATGGACCGGGCGCTCGAACACGGGATCAACTTCTTCGACACCGCGAACGTCTACGGCTGGAAGCTCGGTGAGGGCGTCACCGAGCAGATCGTGGGCCGCTGGTTCGCGCAGGGCGGCGGACGCCGCGACAAGGTCGTCCTCGCCACCAAGGTGTACGGCAAGATGGGCGAGTGGCCCAACGAGCAGGGCCTGAGCGCCCGGCACATCATCCGGGCCTGCGAGGACTCGTTGCGCCGGCTCCAGACCGACACCATCGACCTCTACCAGATGCACCACATCTCCCGGACCACGCCGTGGGAGGAGATCTGGCAGGCGATGGAGACGCTCGTCGCCCAGGGCAAGGTCATCTACGTCGGGTCGTCCAACTTCGCCGGCTGGCACATCGCGCAGGCGCAGGCCGCGGCCAGACAGCGCAACTTCCTCGGCCTGGTCTCCGAGCAGTCGATCTACAACCTGCTGACCCGCCACGTCGAACTGGAGGTGGTACCGGCCGCGCAGCACTACGGCCTGGGCATCATCCCCTGGTCGCCGCTGCACGGCGGGCTGCTCTCCGGCATCATCCGCAAGATTGCCGAGGGCAGCGCGGCGCGCGGCACCACCGGCCGCTCGGCCGACGCGCTGGCCGAGCACCGCAACACCATCGAGGCGTACGAGAAGCTCTGTGCCGACCTCGGCCACGACCCGGCCGACGTGGCGCTGGCCTGGCTGCTCTCCCGGCCGGGCGTGACCGCCCCGATCGTCGGTCCGCGCACCCTGGACCAGCTCGACCGCAACCTGGGCGCACTCGACGTCCACCTGGACGAGCCCACCCTCACTCGTCTCGACGAGTTGTTCCCGCCCCTGGGCAACGGAGGCCCGGGCCCCGAGGCCTGGGCCTGGTAACCCCCTCACCCTCGACCCCGCCGATCTTGCAGTTTGTGCCCCGGCAAAACGCCCGAACCGCCCTCGCGCGGGGCACAAACTGCAAGATCGCGGGAAGGGGTGCGGGCGGACAGGGCGGGGTGCTACAGGGGCCAGGTGGTTACCCGGGTGTGGCGGGTGGGTGGGCCGGGGTGGCTGTGGACCAGGGCGAGGCGGTCGGCGGGCCACTCCGGGCCGGTGTAGCCGTCCAGGGTCTGCAGGTCGGCGCGGAGGTCGGCCTCGGGCACCTTGTCGCCGGGACGTGCGATGGTCAGGTGCGCCCGGAACGGCTTGTCGTCACAGGGCAGCCCGGCCTCGCGCAACCTGCCGCGGATCGACCGGGCGAGCGCGTCGAGTGCCCCGACCTCGCCGCGCACGTCGGCCCAGAGCACTGTGGACTGGCCCTGACCGAAGCTGCCGCCACCGGCGAGGCGTAGCCGAGGCGCACGAGCCGTCCGCGCGGTCGAGGCGAGCGCGCGCTCCACGTCGGCCAGCCGGTCGTCCGGCACCTCGCCGAGGAAGGCGAGCGTGAGGTGCAGGCCGGCCGGGTCGGCGAGGCGGGAGTGGCGGGCGGCCGCGACCCGCAGGCCCGCGATCCGGGCGGTCAGGTCCGCGACCGCCACGGCAGGCGGGTAGACCGCCGCGAAGAGACGCACCCGGTCAGCGGTGCCGCTGGTGGTGCGCGGCGCGGGCGGCCGGCAGGGTCAGCCCGGCGGCGTGCAGCAGCCCTTCGACGCGTACCCGCTCGATCTCCCGGTCGACGCCGTTCAGCTCAGCGAGATGCTCGGCGATGCCGAGCGCGTGGCAGGCGGCGCGCAGCCGTTCGTCGTACGCCTCAATGACCGCGCCGTGCCACACCACGCTGCGGTCAACCGCGGCGAGCCGGTGGCCGCCGAGTCGGCGCAGGTCGGTGGCGAGTTGTTCCAGCGGACGGCGACCGCCCTTGTCGAACTCGGTGAGGTCGATGTCGCGGGTCAGCGCCTCGGCCTCGATGGCCCGGTCGAGCCGGGCGATGGTGCGGCGTTCCCGGCGCTGCTCCCGCCACTCGGCCCACCCGCAGGCGACCCGGTCGATGATCTCGTCGGCGCAGAACAGCAGCGCGAGCAGGGCGGGCAGGCAGCAGACGGTGAAGATCGCCAGCGCCAGGAGCAGTCCCTGCCCTACTTCCACACATCGAAGCTAAGCCCTACCGCACCGGCCCGCCACCCGTTTCGGTAATCGGACCGGTACGGTCGGCTATCGGCGTCACTTCGCGCCGGCTGACACCACGTAGAACCGGGGCAGGGGCAGCATCCGCAGCCGCAGCCGGGCGCCGGAGCGGCGCAGCTGCCAGGCGAGCGCCAGCAGCGCGGCGGTCAGCGAGATCAGGCCGCCGGCCCAGATGCTCGCGCCCGCGCCGTACGTCTCGGCGACCCAGCCGATCACCGGCGCACCGACCGGGTTGGTGCCCAGGAACACCAGCACCCACAGCGCCATCACCCGTCCACGGAAGGACTCGTCGACACCGAGCTGTACGCGCTGGTTGGCCGCCTGGGCGAAGTAGATCATGAAGAACCCGGCGGGCAGCAGCAGCGTCACGACCAGCCAGTACGCCGGGGCGAGCCCGACGAGCGTGCCGAAGACCGCGCAGCCGATCGCGGCGCCGAGCACGAGCCAGACCGAGGGCCGGCTGCGCCGTCCGGTGCCAGCCAGCGCCCCGACCAGCGCGCCGGCCGCGAGGGCGGTGCTGAACAGGCCGAACGAGGCGGCGCCGGTGTTGAACACGGTCTTCGCGAGCGCGGCGAGGGTGAGCTGGAAGTTGAACAGGCTCATCCCGATCACCGACATGAGGACCATCGGCAGCAGGATGTCCGGGCGCCGCGCCACGTACCGGAGGCCGTCGACCACCCGGGCCTGGTCCCGCTCGCCGACCGGCGGCAGGTCCTTGCGGTGCAGTTCCTCGGTACGCATCCGGACGACGTTCACCAGCGGGGCGATCGAGCTGAGCGCGGTGACCAGAAAGACCGGGCCGACGTCGACGGCGGCGATGGCCAGGCCGGCGACGGCCGGGCCGACGATCCGGGCGGAGTTGAACACTGCCGCGTTGAGCGAGAGCGCGTTCGGCAGCAGCGACATGCCGACCAGCTCGGAGACGAACGCCTGACGGACCGGCGTCTCGACCGCGTTCGCGACGCCGAGCAGGGCGGCGAACGTGAAGACGTGCCAGAGCTGCACCAGGCCGGTGAGGACCAGGACGCTCATGGCGAGCGCCAGCACGGTCCAGAACGCGTTGGCGACGAAGAGCAGCATCCGCTTGTCGTAGCGGTCGGCGAGCCGGCCGGACAGCAGCGTGAGCAGGAGGACGGGGGTGAACTGCAACGCGACGACCACGCCGAGGGCGGTCGCGGAGTTGTCGCTGAGCTCGAGGACGAGCCAGTCCTGGGCGATGAACATCATCCAGACGCCGATCAGTTTGATCAGCTGTCCGGTGGCGAAGAGTCGGTAGTTACGGACTCGTAGGGACTGGAACATCGTGCTCAGCTTGGCCTGCACTCTAGGTGCGCCTCCTCGCGTCGGTACGCTTCATCCACGTGTGACGAAGCGAACCGCGGTCGGCGGTGTCAGGCGCGAGCGATGCCCTGGAGGATTTCCGCGGCCCGTTGCAGCGTGTCGCGTTCGTCCTCGGTCAGTGCGGCCAGCCGGATGGCCAGCCATTCGTTCCGGGCCCGCTCGAACTGGTCGAGCACGGCCCGTCCCCCTTCGGTCGCCGCCAGGATGACCTGCCGTCCGTCGGTCGGATGGGGAGTACGCTGCACGAGGCCGCGTTCCTCCAACTTCGCGACGATCTTCGTCATCGTGGGCGGCTGCACCCGTTCGACGTCCGCCAGTTCCCGTGGCGTGAGGGCGCCCGCCAGCTTGAGGCTGGTGAGCGCCGACAACTGGGTGACCGTGAGGTCGCCGACCGGCCGGGCTTGTCGGACCCGCCGGTTGAGCCGGGTGATCGCATCTTGCAACTGAGGGGCCAGTTGCGCCGGTGGCACGCGTCTCGCCGTCACCGTTCGCTCCGTCACAACTAGTTAGCTTAACTAATGAGCCTGGCTAACGACATGCGTTATGACCAGGCTCACCAGCGTCAGAGCAACACGGACTCGACCGGCCCGCGCAGGAAGTACACGACGAACAGCGCGGCGACCCCGTACAGCAGGGGGTGGACCTCGCGGGCCTTGCCCTTGGCCACCTTCAGCAGCACGAAGCTGATCACGCCGGCGCCGATGCCGTTCGAGATCGAGTAGGTGAAGGGCATCAGCGCGATGGTGAGGAACGCCGGGATGGCGATCTCGTAGTCGGTCCAGTCGATCGTGCGGACCGCCGTCATCATCAGGAAGCCGACCACCACCAGCGCCGTCGAGGCAGCCTCGAACGGCACGATCAGCGACAGCGGCGCCAGGAACATGGCCAGCAGGAACAACGCGCCGGTGACCAGGTTGGCCACGCCGGTCCGGGCGCCCTCCGCGACGCCTGCGGCGCTCTCGATGTACGAGGTGTTGCTGGACACCGAGGCCGCGCCACCAGCGGCGGCGGCGATCGAGTCGACGAGCAGGATCTCCTTGGCCTTCGGCGGGGTGCCCGTCTCGTCGAGCATGTCCCCTTCCTGGCCGATCGCCACCATCGTGCCCATGGTGTCGAAGAAGTCCGTGATCAGCAGCGTGAAGATGAACATCAGCGGCACCAGCCAGCCGACCCGGCTCCACGAGTTGAGCACGTTGAACTGGCCCAGCAACGACAGGTCGGGCAGGTCCACGATCTGCTTGGGCAGCTCGGGCACGTTCAGCGCCCAGCCCTTCGGGTTCGGCTTGCCGTCGACGAAGGACGGGCCGACGTTGGCGATCGCCTCGACCACGATGGCCAGCACGGTGGAGGCCAGGATGCCGATCAGGATCGCGCCCCGGACCCGACGTACCACGAGGACCAGGGTGACCAGCAGGCCGACCACGAAGACCAGCATCGGCCAGCTGACGATCTTGCCGTTGATGCCCAGCCCCACCGGCACCGTGGAGTTCGCCGCGTCCGGCACCCGCCTGACGAAACCGGCGTCGACCAGGCCGATGATGGTCAGGAACAGACCGATACCGACGCCGATCGCGGTCTTGAGCTGTGTGGGCACCGAGCGGAACACCGCGGTACGCAGTCCGGTGAGCACCAGGATGCCGATCAGCACACCCTCGATGACCACCAGGCCCATCGCGTCCGCCCAGGTCATCTGCGGCGCGATCTCGTACGCCACGAGCGCGTTCACGCCGAGACCGGCCGCGAGCGCGATCGGGAACCGGGCCACCACGCCCATCAGGATGGTCATCAGGCCGGCGACGAGCGCGGTCGCGGCGGCGAGCGCCGGAATCGCGAGCGAACGCCCGTCGCCGTCCTTCCCGCTGCCCAGGATCAGCGGGTTCAACACCACGATGTACGCCATCGTGAAGAACGTCGCGAAGCCGCCTCGGATCTCCCGGCTCAGCGTCGACCGGCGTGCCGAGATCTCGAAGAAGCGGTCGAAGGCGTTTCGTGGGTGCGCCGGATCGGGCGGCGTGGCGTGATCCGGCGGCGGAGCAATGGACATCTGGTCCTCATCTAGGTCATCGGCTGGACTTTGTCGCGCGCATCGTCCCAGATCACCCACCAGGCAGGGAAGAACGATCACGTACGCTGGGCCGGTGTCACAGGAGCAACAGCCGCGGCCGGAGCCGCTCGACCCGCCGATGGTGCCGTTCGCCGTCGCCGGGCTGATCGCCTGGGCGGTGGCCGGCCTGGTGCTACTGGTCTTCTTCCGGGACTGGCTCACCGAATCCGGGCGTCAGAACTGGCTCTGGACCTGCCTCGCCGGTTTCCTGTGGGGCTTTCCCGGCCTGGCGGTGATGATGCGGCACGACGCCAACCGGCGTCGCCGGCGCGCGGCCGCCACGCTGCGACAGCCCTGACCGGTCAGGGGTGGCCGTACGGCTCCGCCGGCTCGGCCGCCTCCACCGAGCCCAGGGCCCGGCTCACGGTCATCGCCTCGACCGCGCTGTCGTCGTAGACGGTGGGCAGTTCGTCGACGGGCGTCTCCGGCGTCTCCACAAGCGCCTCGGAGTGCGCGCCGCACCCGTGGTCGGCGCTCACCACCCGGCCGTCGTCCGGGGCGTAGAAGTTGCCGCAGGCACCGAAGGCCAGGCGCAGCGAACCGGCGAGCGGCAGGTAGAAGCCGCAGGTGCCGCAGCGGGCAGCGGCCGGCGCGGCCGCCGAGATCGCGGCGTCCGGGCCGTGGTCGCCGTCGTACCAGCGCTGGGCGGCCTCGGCGCGGCCCTCCCGGGACAGCACCCGGGGGCGGCCCAGGCCCAGCTCCCAGGCGGTCTCCTCCACGGCCGGGTCGTCGGAGAGCAGATAGCCGGGAGCGAGCCGCTCGTCGTCGGCCGGGGTGAGCAGCAGATCGCCAGGGCCCAGGTCGCCCGGCTTGAGCCGCTCCTGCCAGGGCAGCCAGCCCGGGGCGAGCAGCGCGTCCGGGCCGGGCAGCAGCACCGTCTCGCAGATGGTGACGTGCCGGCTGCGCGGCACCCGGGTGACGGTGACGGCCCAGCGCCAGCCGCGATAACCGGCCATCCGGCACTCGAAGTAGTGGGTGACGACCCGATCGCCCTCGGCGACCGCCTGGAGATGATCGCCGATGTCGGTGGGCTCCACCTCGGTGATCGCGTCGCGGGCCACCTCGACGGCGGCGGCGCAGACCTGGTCGAGCCGGGGAGCGCGGGCGGAGGCGGGCCTGGTCACCCGACCATTGTTCCCCATGCCCGTCCACGAGCGACAGGCACTCCCCCGGAGTCATTCTCTCCGGGTGATGCGGCACACGTGAAGCGGATGGGCGAGGATGGGACGCATGGCGCTGTCCTCCCGCTCCGGCCGCTCCTTCCTCGGGCGGACCGTCGGCACCGGCATCCGCGCCACCCGGCTGCTGCTGCGGGGCTCGATGCGCGGCGGGCGCTGGATGACCCGGCGGGCCGGCACCGCCCGGGCCCGCAGCGCGGGCAACGAGGTGGGCATGGTCCGCCTGTTCGACCTGCACGCGCTCTCCTGCGCCGGTGACACGCTCATCGCGATCGGCCTGGCCGGGACGATCTTCTTCGACGTGCCGCTCGGCGAGGCGCGCAACAAGGTGGCTCTCTACCTGCTGGTGACCATGGTTCCGTTCGCCATGCTCGCCCCGGTGGTCGGCCCGCTGCTCGACCACTTCCGTCACGGCCGGCGGTACGCGCTGGCCGCCACCATGCTCGGCCGGGCGTTCCTGGCCTGGCTGATCTCCGACTACATCGGCGGCTTCGGGCTCTACCCGGCGGCGTTCGGCGTGCTCGCGCTCTCCCGCGCGTACGGGGTGGCCCGCTCGGCGGCGGTGCCGCGGCTGCTCCCCGAAGGGCTGGGGCTGTCCCAGGTCGGCGCGCGCGCGAGCGTCTACGGCACGGTGGCCGGCGCGCTCGTCGCGCCGATCGGGCTGGCCGCGTTCTGGTTCGGGCCGCAGTGGCCGCTTCGGGTCGCCTCGGTGATCTTCGTGATCGGCATGGTGATCTCGCTCCGGTTGCCGCCGAAGGCCGACTCCGAGCCGCCCGAGCGGTTGCCGCACCCGCTGCGCGCGCTGCGCCGCCGGGACGGCGAGCGCCCGCTGGGCCGGGGCCGCCCCAGCGGCCGGCTGGTGATCGCCACGCTGATCGGCGCGGCGGCGCTGCGCGGGCTCTACGGCTTCCTGCTGCTGTTCCTGGCCTTCGCGATCAAGGCCGGTGACCTGACCACCGACTTCTTCGGCCGCGACCTCGGCGCCCAGGGCGCGCTGGGCCTGGTCGGCGGCGCGCTGGCGGTCGGCACGTTCCTGGCCACCGCGCTCGGCACGCGGCTGCGCATCCACCGGCCGACCGCCCTGCAGTCCAGCGGCACGATAGTGGTGGCCGGCGTGGCGGTGCTCGCCGCGCTGAAGTTCTCGCTGCCGATGGTGGCGCTGCTCTGCCTGGTGGCCGCGATGATGAGCGGGATCGCCAAGCTCGCGGTGGACGCCTCGATCCAGGAACGCATCCCGGAGCGGCTGCGGGCCAGCTCGTTCGCGCACTCGGAGACCGCGCTGATGCTGGCGTTCGTGGCCGGGGGCGGGCTCGGGCTGGTGCCGTTCACCGGCCTGGTCGGCGTGACGGTGGCCGCCGTGGTGGCCGCGCTGGTGGCCGTACGCGGCGTGCTGGTCGCCGGCAAGCTGCGCGGCGAGCACCTGGCCGGCCGGCCGCTGGGCGACGAGGAACTGGCCGGCCGGCCGCTGGGCGACGAGGAACTGGGGGCGGAGCAGGCCGCCCGGGCCGAGGAACCGGCCGCCACCTCGTTCGACGACCCGGCGCCCACGTCACCGGCGCCGCAGCGCCCTGGCCCGCCGGACGACGACGGGCTGGCGCCGCCCGGCTTCCACATCTACCGGCCGTCCTCCTCGGTGGGCGGCCCCGGCGGCGTCGAGGACACCGAGCGGCGCGATCCCCGGGGGCCGGTGGCGTGAGCGGCTTGCTCGTGGTCACGGCCGTGCCGGCCGAGGCCGAGGCGATCCGTGCCGGGCTCACCGCACCGGACCGGACGACATCGCGCGTGACGCCGCCGGATGTCACGGTGCTGCCGGTCGGGGTCGGCCCGGCCGTCGCCGGGGCTGCCACGGCGCGGCTGCTGGCGCTGGCCGAGGCGGCTGGGCGGCCGTACCGGGCGGTGGTCAGCGCCGGCATCGCCGGAGGGTTCGTCGGCCGGGTCGCTGTGGGCGGCACGGTGCTCGCCGACCGCAGCGTCGCCGCCGACCTCGGCGCCGAGTCGCCGGGCGGTTTCATCCCGGTCGAGGACCTGGGCATGCCTCCCGAGCTGCTGGGCGGTGGCCGGACCGTGCCCGCCGATCCGGGCCTGCTGGCCCGTCTGCGCGCCGCGCTGCCGGGGGCCACGGTCGGCACGGTGCTCACCGTCAGCACGGTGACCGGCACCGCCGCCAGCACCGCGGCGCTCGCCGGACGGCACCCGGACGCGGTGGCCGAGGCCATGGAGGGGTACGGCGTGGCGGTCGCCGCCGCCCAGGCCGGTGTGCCCTTCGCCGAGCTGCGGACCGTCTCCAACCCGATCGGCCCGCGCGACCGGAGCGCGTGGCGCATGCGCGAGGCGTTCACCGCGCTCACCACCGCCGCTGCCGCCCTCCACTGATCTTGTCCACCTGTGGACAACCCTGTGGACAACTCGTCGGGCTGGGGACGGACGGCCTCAGACCGTGATGACGACCTTGGCTCGCGCGTGCTCGGCTTCCAGGTAGCGGACGGCCTCGGGCACCTCGTGCAGCGGGTAGGCGCGGTCGACGACCGGCGTGAGGCGGCCGGCCTCGGCGTGCTCGCGCAGCGCGTCGAGGTGCGCCCGGCCGGGTGACGTGGCGAGGACGACGACGCGCTGCCGGACGAACGGCGCCAGCAGCCGTCCCCGCGCCAGCAGCCCGACGGGACCGAGCAGGCTGCCGCCGCGGTAGACGCCGCCGCCGGAGAGCACGAGCGTCCCGGCCGGCGTGAGCGCGCGCCGCAGCGCGGTCAGGGAGTGGTTGCCGACGAGGTCGAACACCACGTCGTGGCGGTCTCCCGCGCGGGTGTAGTCGTCGCGGGTGTAGTCGACCACGTGGTCCGCGCCGAGCGAGTGGACCAGCGCGACGTTGCGGGTGCTGCACACGCCGGTAACCGTCGCGCCGAGCGCCTTCGCCAGCTGGACGGCGAGCGTGCCGACGCCGCCGGAGGCCCCGTTGATCAGGACGCGGTGACCGGGCCGGACCTGCCCGGCGTCCCGCAGCCCCTGGAGCGCGGTGACGCCTGCGAGCGGCAGGGCCGCCGCCTGCGCCGGCGTCAGGTTCGCCGGCCGCGGCGCGACCAGGTGCTCGGGTACGCGCACGTACTCGGCGAACGCGCCGTCGGCCTCGCCGAGGTCACCGAAGACGGCGTCGCCGGGGCGCACCTGCCGCACCTGGGCGCCGACTGCCTCGACCCGGCCGGCGAAGTCGCGGCCACGGACGCGGGCCCGGGGCCGCCCGAGGCCGAACGCCAGCCGCGACAGCCGGGGGTCGCCGCGCATGACGTGCCAGTCGTACGCGTTCAACGCGGCGGCCTCGACCCGGACGAGGACGTCACCGGGGCCGGGCTCGGGCGTCTCGACGTCGGCGAGCATGAGTGTCTCCGGGGGGCCGTACCGGTCCTGGACGATCGCCTTCATGTCCCACTCCCTCCCAGGTGTACGGCGTACACCCTGATAGGACCAGGCTAGGTGTACGCCGTACACCAGTCAAGGCGGTTACTGTGTCAACGGCCACCGGGAGGACTGGGGACGACATGGCTGAGCAGGTGGAAACGGTTCGCCGAGCACCCCTGACCAGGGACCGCGTCCTGCGTGCCGCCGTCGCGCTCGCCGACCAGACCGGGATCGAGTCGCTCAGCATGCGCAACCTCGCGCAGGATCTGGGCGTCGTGCCGATGGCCCTCTACAAGCACGTCGCCAACAAGGACGAACTGCTCGACGGCATGATCGACATCGTCGTCGCGGAGATCGACCCGCCGGCCGCCGGCGACTGGAAGCAGGCGATCCGCCGCCGCGTCCTGTCGGCGCGACGGATGCTGCTCCGCCACCCCTGGGCCTCGCTGGCGATCGAGTCCCGGACCATGGCCACACCGGCCGTGCTCGCCTACCTCGACTCGACTGTCGGCGCGTTGCGGGCGGGCGGATTCTCCACCGACCTGGCCCACCACGTCATGCACGCGCTGGGCAGCCGGGTGCTGGGCTTCAGCCAGGAACTGTTCGACGCCTCCCGGCAGGCCGGCCGGTCCGGCGCGACGGTGCCCGAGGCGCCGGCCGATCTGCCGCCGGAGACGGCCGCCCGGTTCCCCAACCTCGCGGCCATCGCCACGGCGGCGTCCCACGACGACGACTCCGTCGTCGGGCCGGGCTGCGACGACCAGTTCGAGTTCGAGTTCGCGCTGGACCTGCTGCTGGACGGCATCGAGCGGCTGCACCGGGACGGCTGGACGTCACACCGGACGCCGTGACCGGCGGGCCGGGCGCCGGGGTTACGGTGGGACAGTGGCGCTCTCCCTGGCGATCTCCCCCTGCCCCAACGACACGTTCGTCTTCGACGCCCTGGTGCACGGCCGCGTGCCCGGCGCGCCCGCGGTCGAGGTGACCTACGCGGACGTCGACGTCACGAACACCGCCGCCGAGCAGGGGGCGTTCGACCTGGTAAAGGTGAGCTACGCGGCGCTGCCCTGGCTGCTCGACGACTACCACCTGCTGCCCTGCGGCGGCGCGCTTGGCCGGGGCTGCGGCCCGCTGGTGCTGACCCGGGGGGACCGGACCGACCTGTCCGGCGCGACGGTGGCGGTGCCCGGCGAGCGGACCACGGCGTACCTGCTGTTCCGCCTCTGGGCGGCCGGCCAGGCCCCGGCGCGCATCGAGGTGGTGCCGTTCCACGAGATCATGCCGGGCGTGGCCGCCGGCCGGTACGACGCGGGCCTGGTCATCCACGAGGCGCGCTTCACCTACCCGCGGCACGGGTTGACCGCGCTGGTCGACCTGGGCGAGTGGTGGGAGGGCGACACCGGGCTGCCGATCCCGCTCGGCGCGATCCTGGCCCGGCGGGGCGCTGTCGACCCGGTCGAGGCCGCCGCCTGGATCCGCGAGTCGGTACGCCAGGCGCGGGCCGACCCGGAGGCCAGCCGGGAGTACGTCCTCGCGCACGCGCAGGAGATGGAGCCCGACGTGGTGGACCGGCACATCGGCCTCTACGTCAACGAGTTCACCGCCGACCTGGGAGAGGCCGGCTTCGCCGCGGTGGAGGCGCTGCTGGGCCGGGCCGCCGACGCCGGGCTCGTGCCTCAGACCTCCAGCTCGCGCGCCACCGCGTGGACCAGCTGAGCGATCTTCTGGGCGGCCTTGCGGTCCGGGAAGCGACCCCGGCGCAGGTCCGGCTGCACCTTCGCCTCCAGCACCTTGATCATGTCTTCCACCAGGCCGTGAAGTTCCTCCGCCGGCCGGCGGCGCAGCTCCGCCACCGACGGCGGGGCCTCCAGCAGCTTGACCCCCATCGCCTGGGCGCCCCGCCGGCTGTCGACCACGCTGAAATCGACCCGCTGGCCACCCTTCAGGTCGGCGACACCCGCCGGTAGCGCGCCCTTCGGCAGGAACACGTCGCCACCCTCGTCACTGGTGACGAACCCGTACCCCTTGGCGGCGTCGTACCACTTCACTCGACCCGTCGGCACCTGTTGAACCCCGCTCCACTCGAACCGTCTACCCCTCCAAGGCTAGCCCGATGATCCGGTCCAGCGCCCTCGGGAATTCGACGAGATCATCAAGTACCAGGTACGCCCCGACCTCGGTCAGTTCGTCGGCCGGGCAGGGACCGGTCGCCACTGCCACGCCCGGGATTCCCGCCGCCCGCGCGGCGGCCATGTCGGCCACGTGGTCGCCGACGTACAGCGTGGCACCGTGCTCGCGTAAGGCGACCGCCTTCTGCTCGGCGAACACGTCCCCGGCCAGCTCGTCCACTGGTAGCCCGAGGTGGTCCAGGTGCAGCTTCGCCAACCGCCCGATCTTGGAGGTCACCAGCATCACCCGCCCACCGCGCTCCCGCACAGCGCGCAGCGCGGCCTCCGCACCCGGCATCGGCACGGTCGGAGTGATCGCGTACGCCGGATACAGCTCCCGGTAGAGCGTCACCGCCTCCTCGACGCGCTCCGGCGGGAACCAGTGCGCCAGCTCGGTACGCAGCGGCGGGCCCAGCCGGGAGACGGCCAGGTCAGCGTCGACCGGCACGCCCGTGCGCTCGGTCAACGCCCGGTAGGCGGCCGCGATACCGGGGCGCGAGTCGACCAGTGTCATGTCGAGGTCGAAGCCGACCATCAGCGGAGGCATGCCGAGAACGTACCCAGCGGGCTAGCGTGGTACGACGATGACCACCTCACTCGCCGACCACCTGCGGGCCCTCCCCGACGAGTCCCTGGCCGCCCTGCTCCAACTGCGGCCGGACCTCGTCGTGCCGGTGCCGGCCGACGTGTCCGCCCTCGCCCTGCGCGCCCAGTCCCGGGTCTCCGTGGCCCGGGCGCTCGACGGGCTGGACCAGTTCACCCTCCAGATCCTCGACGCCGCCCGGCTCACCCGCGATCCGGAGGGCGCCACCTCCACCGACCAGATCCTGGCCATGGCCACCGCCGGGCCGCAGCCGCCCGCACCCACAGCGGTCCGCGCCGCCGTCGACCGGCTCCGGGCCCGGTTCCTGCTGTACGGCCCCGAGCACGCCCTGTGCGTGGCCGGCGGCATCGACGAGGTGTCCCCGTACCCGGCAGGGCTGGGGCGACCGGCGGCGGAGCTGGACCCGCGCGCGGCCGCGCTCTGCGCGGACCCGGCGAAACTGCGGCGAACGCTGCTGTCCGCGCCGCCCTCGGCCCGTGCCGTCCTGGACCGGCTCGCCGCCGGGCCACCGGTCGGAACCGTGGCGCCCGGCGCGCTGGAGGCCCCCGCCACCGGCGCCGAAGACGTGCTCCCGCCGGACCTGGTGAACGGCGGCGCCCCGACCGGCTCGCCGATCCGCTGGCTGGTCGAGCACCGGCTGCTGGTCCGGATGTCCGGCGGCCGCAACGGCACCGTCGAGCTGCCCCGCGAGGTGGGGCTGGTGCTGCGCCGCGACGCCGGTCCGCTCGGCCCGCTGCGCACCAGCCCACCGGCGGTGTCCGGGCCGCCGCGCGAGGTCAAGTCCGTCGACTCGGCCGGGGCCGGGCAGACCATGGAGGTGGTCCGGCACATCGAGGCGATGCTGGAGGCGCTGACCGCGGAACCCGCCCCGGTGCTGCGCTCCGGCGGCGTCAGCGTCCGCGACCTGCGGCGGCTCGCCCGCGGCCTCGGGCTGGACGAGCCGACCACCGCGCTGCTGTTCGAGGTGGCGTACGCGGCCGGGCTGACCGGGGAGATGGAGCTGACCGGCGCGGCCACCACCCGGTACGGCGGTGACCAGCAGATCCTGCCCACCGGCGGGTACGAGGTGTGGCGCGCGGTGTCGCTGGCCCAGCGCTGGGAGCAGCTCGCCCGCGCCTGGATGTCGATGCCCCGCCAGGCCGGTCTGATCGGCCAGCGCGACGACCGGGACCGGCCCATCTCGGTGCTCTCCGCCGAGGCGGAACGGGCCGGTGCCCCGGCCGCCCGGCGCGCGGTGCTCGCCGTGCTGGCCGATCTGCCACCCGGCACCGCCCCTACCCCGGACGAGGTGCTGGAGCTGCTGGACTGGCGCGCGCCCCGGCGGGCCCGGGGTCGGGAGGCGGCGCACCGGGAGGTGCTCGCCGAGGCCGCCACGCTGGGCGTGACCGGGCTCGGAGCGCTCACCTCGTACGGGCGGCTGCTGCTCGCCGAGCTGACCGAGGCCGACGAGCGCGGCGACGACCCGCTCGGGCTGCGCTCCGACGCCGAGTCGGGCGACGCCTCGACGACGGTACGGGCGCTGGACGCGCTGCTGCCCGCCCCGGTCGACCACGTCCTGGTGCAGGCCGACCTGACGGTGGTGGTGCCCGGCCCGCCCGACCCGGCGCTCGCCGCCGAGCTGGACGTGGTGGCCGAGCACGAGTCGGCGGGCGGCGCCAGCGTGCACCGGGTCACCACGGCGAGCATCAGGCGGGCGCTCGACGCCGGCTACACCGCCGACGACCTGCACGCGCTGTTCCGCCGACGGTCGCGCACCCCGGTGCCGCAGGGCCTGACCTACCTGGTCGACGACGCGGCCCGCAAGCACGGCGGGCTGCGCGTCGGGTCGGCCGGCGCGTACGTGCGCAGCGACGACGAGGCGCTGCTCAGCGAGGTCCAGGCGGACCGGCGACTGGAGCCGCTGGCGTTCCGCCGGCTCGCGCCCACGGTGCTGGTCACCCCGTACCAGGTCAACCGGATGCTCACCGCGTTGCGCGACGCCGGGTACGCCCCGGTGCCCGAGGACGCCAGCGGAGTGATGGTGCTGGCACGCCCGAAGACCCGGCGGGCGCCGGCCCGTACCGCGAGCGGTCGTGCGGTCGACCCGCTCGCCACGCCGAAGCTGCCGATGCCCCGCCTGCTCGGCGTGGTGGAGCAGATCCGCCGCGGCGAGGCGGCGGCCCGGGCCGCACGGCGGGCCCCGGCGGTGGTCCGCGGCGCCCCGACGGCGACGGGTGGTCCCACACCGGTGTCCGGGCACGGCGACGCGCTGGCGGTGCTCCAGCAGGCGGTACGGGACAAGGCGCTGGTCTGGGTGGGCTACGTCGACGCGCACGGGGCGACCGCGTCCCGGCTGGTCCGGCCGGTGTCGATCGGCGCGGGCTATCTGCGCGCCGAGGACGACCGGACGGAGATGCTGCACACGTTCGCGCTGCACCGGATCACGGCCGCCGTGCTGGAGGAGTGAGCTACTCCCCGTTGCGGCGCAGCGTGCCGATCACCGACACGGCCAGCAGCAACGCGAACGCGGTGCCGGCCGCCTCACCCACCGAGTCGACGAAGCCCTGCTGCTGCACCAGCAGCCCGAACAGGAACCAGCCGAACACCCCCGCCGCGGCGGCCGCGTAGGCGAGCACCACCGCCGTGGGCACCTCCTGCTGCCGCGCCCGTTCGTCCTCGGGAAGCACGTCCTGGTCAACGGTCATGGCAGTCCCTCCCCGTACCGGCATGGACCCGGCTTCCAGGGTTACACCAACCGGACCGCGCGGACAGGGGTTAAAACCCTGATCCGGGCGGTCCGGACACGGGTGCGGGCGGGTCCCGGGCCGGCTCAGGTGCCGGGGCGGCGGCCGATCACCACCACGCGGGTGCCGACCGAGCCCAGCTCCCACAGGCGTACCGCGTCGCGGTGCAGCAGGTTGACGCAGCCGTGCGAGCCGATCGCGCCGTCGTGCAGGTAGGTGGTGGTCTCGTGGAAGCCGATCCCGCCGTTGAACTGCTGCCAGTACGGCAGCCACACCTCGTACGGGTTGGACCACTCGCGCGGGTTCTTCCGGCCCACCGAGTACGTGCCGGCCGGGGTGGCGTAGCCGGACATGCCCGTACGGGTGACTGTCGGGCCCATCACCACGGTGCCGCCGCGCATCGCCCAGACCGTCTGCCGGGTCAGGTCGACGCAGAAGGTGAGCCGGGAACCGCCCTTGCACCGCGCGGTGTCGGTGGCGGCGAGCCGCTTCGCCACGTCGTACGTGGTGGGCCCGGCGCGGCCGGAGGACGGGCTGATCTCGTACCGGATCTGGAACTTCTTGATCGCCGCGCAGTCGGCGGCGGACTGCTCGCCGTCCACGGTCAGCGTCCCGAAGCCGCCCAGCCGGGTCAGGTACGTCTCCACGGCCCGCTGGTGCTCACCCTGCGGGCACCCGGCGGACGCGCTCGGCTTGGGCTTGGGCTTGGTCGTCTTCGTCGCCTCCGGCGACCGGGAGGGTTTCGGCGAGGCCGTCCGGCTCGGCTGCGCCGACGGGGACGTGGCCGGCTGCTCCGGCGCGGGCGACGCGCTCGCCCCCGATGCTTCCTCCGTCAGCCCGACCGGGCCGGGGGTGCTCCCCCCGGCGCCTTCCGTCTGCGGATCGAGCGCACAGGCGCCGACACCGACCAGCACGACCACCGCCAGGGCGGTGGCCCGTGCGAGAAACCGGACACGCTGCATGGGCCCTCCCTGGACAATCGTCCCGCTTGCTAGACGTGTGAGACGAGTATGGCGTTGCCTGTCCAGCGAGACTTTTTTGCGGCACCCTCCGGCGTGCAACACTGGATGGTCGGCCTGCGGCAGGTCAGCCGGGGTGCGGACCGGGTTCCGGGCGGCGGGTTCCGGGCGATGCGAGAGGACGCTGGCGTGAGCGGTGGACCACTGATCGTGCAGTCGGACAAGACGCTGCTGCTGGAGGTGGATCACCCCGACGCGCAGGCGTGCCGGATGGCGATCGCGCCGTTCGCCGAGCTGGAACGCTCCCCCGAACACGTGCACACCTACCGGCTCACGCCGCTGGGCCTGTGGAACGCCCGGGCCGCCGGCCACGACGCCGAGGGCGTGGTCGACTCGCTGATCAAGTACTCCCGCTACCCGGTGCCGCACGGGCTGCTGGTCGACGTGGCCGAGACGATGGACCGGTACGGCCGGCTCCAGCTCGCCAACGACCCGGTGCACGGCCTGGTGCTGCGCGCGCTGGACCGGGTGGTGCTGATCGAGGTCGCCAAGAGCAAGAAGCTCGCCGGCATGCTCGGCGCCAAGATCGACGACGACACCATCGCGGTGCACCCGTCCGAGCGGGGGCGGCTCAAGCAGGCGCTGCTGAAGCTGGGCTGGCCCGCCGAGGACCTGGCCGGCTACGTGGACGGCGAGGCGCACCAGATCGAGCTGGCCGAGTCCGGCAAGGACGGCGGCAAGCCGTGGACGCTGCGGTCGTACCAGCGGGAGGCGGTCGAGGCGTTCTGGGCCGGCGGGTCCGGCGTGGTGGTGCTGCCGTGTGGCGCCGGCAAGACGCTGGTCGGCGCGGCGGCGATGGCCGAGGCGAAGGCCACCACGCTGATCCTGGTCACCAACACGGTGGCGGGACGGCAGTGGAAGCGGGAGCTGATCGCCCGCACGTCGCTGACCGAGGAGGAGATCGGCGAGTACTCCGGCGAGCGCAAGGAGATCCGCCCGGTCACCATCGCCACGTACCAGGTGCTCACCTCGCGGCGCGGCGGCGCGTTCACCCACCTGGACCTGTTCGGCGCCCGCGACTGGGGCCTGGTCGTCTACGACGAGGTGCACCTGCTGCCCGCGCCGATCTTCCGCTTCACGGCGGACCTCCAGGCCCGCCGCCGGCTCGGCCTCACCGCGACTCTGGTACGCGAGGACGGCCGGGAGGGCGACGTGTTCAGCCTGATCGGCCCGAAGCGGTACGACGCGCCGTGGAAGGACATCGAGCAGCAGGGCTGGATCGCCCCGGCGGAGTGCACCGAGGTACGGGTGACGCTCACCGACGCCGAGCGGCTGACGTACGCGACGGCGGAGGCCGAGGAGCGTTACCGGATGGCGGCCACCGCCCGCACCAAGCTGCCGGTGGTGCGGGCTCTGGTGGACCGGCACCCGTCCGAGCAGGTGCTCGTCATCGGCGGGTTCCTCGACCAGTTGCACCAGTTGGGCGAATACCTGGACGCGCCGATCGTGCAGGGCTCCACCACGAACAAGGAGCGGGAGCGGCTGTTCGACGCGTTCCGCTCCGGCGAGGTCCGCACCCTGGTCATCTCCAAGGTCGGGAACTTCTCCATCGACCTGCCGGAGGCGGCGGTGGCGGTCCAGGTGTCCGGCACGTTCGGCTCGCGGCAGGAGGAGGCGCAGCGGCTGGGCCGGGTGCTACGCCCGAAGGCCGACGGCCGGCAGGCGCACTTCTACACCGTCGTCTCCCGGGACACCATCGACACCGAGTACGCCGCGCACCGGCAGCGGTTCCTCGCCGAGCAGGGGTACGCGTACACCATCGTGGACGCCGACGACGTGCTCGGACCGTCGTTGCCGAGCGTCGACTGACCGGCGTGCCGGCCGGGCGGGCCGCCGTGGTGCGGCCCGCCCGGTCTGGCGGTCAGCCCTTGCCGCTGGCGCGGAACGCGACCCAGGCGTCGCTCATCCGGTCGGCCTGGCCCGGGGTGAACATGTTCATGCAGGAGTCCTGCGTGTAGTCCATGAAGTTGTGGATCGGGTCCAGCCCCGGCGCGGTGCAGGTGTCCGCCCCGATCGGGCAGTTGAACTGCGGCGCCGCCTCACGCGGCGTGTCCGCCACGAAGTCGCCGGAGGCGGAGCAGCCGTGCGCGAACGTGTGCTCCAGCATCAGCCAGTGCCCCACCTCGTGCGTCAGCGTGTCGCCGAGCGCGTACTTGCCGGCCGTGCCGCCCGGCATCGACTCGTCGAGCATCACCACGCCGTCGATGTAGTCGCGGCCGTTGTTGTAGCCCTTGGGGAAGTACGCCCAGCCGAGCAGCCCGTCACCGATGTTCGCCGCGTAGACGTTCAGGGTGCGGGAGTCGCCGGTGTAGAGCGCCTTCTTCATGTCCCGCTCGTTCTTGCCCGGCACCACCGTGTACCAGGCGCTGTTGACGGTCCAGGTGGTGTCCACGAGCGAGAAGCGGAACGGCGTGTTCGACGCGTCGGCCGCGGTACGACCGGCGAACGAGTCGTTGAGCACCGTCATCTGCGCCGAGATGAGCGTGTTCCAGCGCGCCTTCTCGGCCCCGCTCAACTCGTGGTCCGCGATCATGTGGAAGACCGTCGGCACGGTGACGGTGCCGTTCGGCAGGCGCGGCGCGTCCTTGATGACGCCGTACGCCTTGGCCTCGTTCGTCGAGTAGAGCTCGGGCTCCTTGACGGTGGCGCCCTCGCGTACCCGGGCGGCGCTGTGCGCGTCGGCGCCCGGCGCGCACTCGGCGACTGCGGGTGAGGCGGTCCCGGGCGCGGCAGTGGCCGCGACGGGGGCTCCCCCGCCGGTCAGGACGGCGGCGGCTGCAGCAGCCAGCACGGCCAGGTGGATCGTCGGTTTCCTGTGCATCGTTGGCCTTTCGAGAGAGGCATGAAAGGAGTACCGACGCGGGGTTGTCAAAGCTGCGGATCAATGACGTCGTCGTTCCGCCATAAGACCACGTCAATGGGTGTCCGCGACACCCCCCGGCGGGTCCGTCGACGTCACGGCGTCGACGATGACCTGCGCCACGGACTCGTAGTCGCGTACCAGCGGACCGACCAGGGCCCGGTCCGGCTCGAACGTGGCGACCAGTCCGCGTACCAGATCCCTGAACCGGTCGTCCGGGCCGAGCCGCCGCCCCCGGTGCCGGCGCGCGACGCTGCGCCAGCGGCGCAGGCCGACGTCGGCGAGGCGTTCGTGGCACTGCGGGTCGGCGGCGATCGGGCAGCCCTGCGCCCGCAGCGCGGCGAGCCCTCGCAGGACGGCCTCCCGCGTCGCGTCAGTCACGGAGGTAGCGGGCGCGGCGGCCGAAGTCGCGGAAGCCGAGCCGCCGGTACAGCCCGGCGGCCGGATTGTCGTCGTTGACGCAGAGCCACGCGGCGTCCGCGCCCCCGTCGGCGAGACCGCGCAGCACGCGCGCCACGAGGTACGCGCCGACCCGTCGACCGCGCCACTCGGGCACCACACCGACCTGATCGATCCAGTCGTCGAGCACTGTGACGAATCCGGCCGCCTCACCGTCCGGTCCGTGCGCCAACAGCGTCAACTCCGGGCGGAAGTCCTGGTCGTCACGCAGGTCGCCCAGCCACTCGCCGGCCTCGGGCTCGACGAAGCCGGGCCGGTCGGCGAACGACGCGCGGTAGGTGGCGAACAGTTCCGGCCCCAGCGTCGCAGGCTCCACCGTCACGCCGTCCGGCGCGGCGACCTCGGGCAGCGCGTCGAGATCGTGCCGCAGCACCCACTCCAGGAACGTCCGCGTGTAGCCGCGCGCCGCGAACAACTCTTCCGCGCCCGCGTTCCACGTCTCCGTGGTGACCAGCAGGCCCGCTTCTCCCGCCTGCTCCTCCGCCCAGTCCAGCAGCGCGCCGCCGAGCCCACGCCCGCGCCACGCGGGGTGCACCAGGCCGGTGGCGGTGGAGGCCGTCCGCCCGGTGCCGACCCCGACGGCCGCGATCAGGTCGCCGCCCGACCAGGCGCCGTGGGTACGCGTCTGCAGCAGCCGCGCCCGCGCCAACGGGGTACGCCCGAACAGCGGCAACCCGCCGTCAGCGGCGAGGCACGCCTGCGCCAGGCCGGTCAGCGCCGGCAGGTCGTCCTCGCCGAACTCCCGCCGGACCAGCCCGTCCGTCCCGTCCGTCCCGTCCACGCCCACTCCCGCCACCGGCCACGCCCGACCCCCACGGTCCACCGGGGCAGTAGGCCCCACCCCGCCCTCCACGGTCAACCAGATTCCCCACCCACCCGCCACCCGGACCGCCCTCCGTGCCGCCTCATGGGAGAGACGTTTCACCAAGCGGGACCAGTCCCCCAGAGGCCCTCGTTGATCATGCACTTGCGAACCCGACGAAAGCGACAAACCCGGACAGTGCGAGGGCCGGATCCGCAAGATCGACGAGAGCGCGGGCGCGGGCCGGGCTAGGGGGTGGGGGTGGGGGTGGGGGTGGCGTGGATCAGGACTGTGGCGTCGGCGGACAGAGGGGCCAGCAGCCACTTCACGGGCTGCTCGTCCTCCCTCGGGTCCACGACGAGGCGGTCGCCCGGGTGCAGGTCGAGCTGGGTGGCGATCTCAGCGGCCAGACGCCGCCACGCGCCGAAGCTGGTGCCGTCCGGCGTCGCCGGGTCGGCCGGGTCCACCGCGGCGTAGTCCGGTGGGTCGGTGGGATGCCGCAGCACCTCGGCCGACCAGTCCAGCCAGCCCGGCGGCACCTCGGCGAGCGGGCCCGGCCCGGTGCCCACCAGGTAGCGGTGCGTCCCCTCGGGCACGTCCTCCAGCCAGTCGTCGAGGCGTTCCGGGGTCACGAACACCGCGTCGTACGGCCGGTCCGCGCCCGGTTCCAGCACCGGCAGACCGGCCAGCGCGCGGGGCCGGAACGACACGGACAGGCCCACCGACCAGGCTCCGAGCAGCACCGCCGCGGTACGCCAGTGCGGCGGCAGCAGCACCGCCACCCGGTCACCGGGGCGTAGTCCGCACCCGTCGCGCAGCAGACCGGCGCTGCGGGCGGTCCACTCGCCGAGCTGCGCGGCGGTGAGGTCGGTGCGTTCCCCGGTCGCGTCGTCGTGGTAGCTGAGCAGCGGATATCCGACCGCGTCGGGCGCGACGGCGACGGTTGCCTGGTGTGCCATGCGCGGAACTCCTGTCTACCGGTCCGCTCACCCTAACCGTCCGAGCCGTCCGTCCAGGGCAGGCGAGCAGCCGAGCGACCCGGGTCAGCGGGCGGGCAGTTCGGGACCGCCGTCGAGCAGCGGGGTCAGCAGGTCGCCCTGCTTCTCCACCCGGCTGAGCACCTCGCCGGCGGTGTACGGCCGCGCCGACGGCCGCTTGCCCGCCGTCCCGGCCTCCACCTCGTCCCAGGTCAGCGGCGTGGACACCGAGGGCACCGGCTGGGCCCGCAGCGAGTACGGCGCCACAGTCGTCTTCGCCGCGTTGTTCTGGCTCCAGTCGATGAAGACCTTGCCGGGGCGCAGGTTCTTCGCCATCTTCGACACGATCAGCTTCGGGTGTGCCTGCTCCAGCTCCTGCGCGATCCGCCTGGCGTAGCCGGACACGATCTCGGCGTCCTGCGTGCCGGCGATCGGGCAGCAGAGCTGCATGCCCTTCTTCCCGGACGTCTTCGGGTACGCCTCGACGCCGTCGTCGGCCAGCCGGTCGCGCATCAGCAACGCCACCCGGCAGCACTGCTTGAGCGCGGCCGGGGCGCCCGGGTCCAGGTCGACGACCATCATGTCCGGGTGCCCGCCGATCTTCCACTGCGGCGTGTGCAGCTCCAGCGCGGCCAGGTTGGCCAGCCACACCAGCGTGGGCAACTCGTCGCAGACCACGTAGTCGATGGTCTCCCGCCCTTTCGTCGACCCGGGCGCGGGCAGGTTCTCGGTGCGTACCCAGGCGGGGGTCGCGGCGGGTGCGTTCTTCTCGAAGAACGAGCCGCCGTCGACGCCGTTGGGGAACCGGATCCGGGTCAGCGCGCGGTCACGCAGGTGCGGCAGCAGCACCGGCGCGATCCGCGTGTAGTAGTCGATCACCTCACCCTTGGTGAAGCCGGCTTTCGGGAACAGCACCTTGTCCAGGTTGGACAGGTCCAGTGAGCGCCCCTCGACCTCGACCTTGAGCCGGTCAGCCGGCATCGTCGACCTCCTCGGGCGGTTTGTCGGGGCGCAGGCGCAGGATGCGCGGGAAGCGCAGCCGGCCGTCCGGCGTGCGCTGGCCGTACTTGACCTCCACCACGATCCGGGGAGTTACCCAGATCGCTCCCCGGGCATCCTCGCGCGGCACGCCGGCCACGAACGGCGAGTCGGTGGCGCGCAGCGGTTCCAGTTCGCGCAGCAGTTCCCGTTCGATCGCCGCGCCGATCCCGCCGCCGACCCGTCCCCGGTAGATCAGCCGTCCGTCCGGGCCGGGCACGCCGACCAGCAGGCCGCCGATTCGGCGGGCGCCGGGGCGCCAGCCGCCGACCACGAAGTCGGCGGTGACCTCCAGCTTGACCTTCACCCAGTCCGGCGAGCGCACCCCGGGCCGGTACACCGAGTCGACCCGCTTGGCCATCACCCCTTCCAGCCCGTGCTCGCCGGCCGCCGCGTAGGTGGCCGGGCCGTCGCCGAAGACCGGCGGCACCGCCCACCGGGCGGCGCCGAGCCCGAGCGACTCCAGCGCCGCCCGCCGCTCCCGCCACGGCCGGGCGGTCAGGTCGACGCCGTCGAGCCGCAGCAGATCGAAGATCATGTACGTGACGGGTACGGTCGCCGCCAGCCGCGCCGCCTTGACCGGGTTGCGTACGTGCATCCGCTCGGCGAGCGCGGTGAACGAGGGCTGCCCGTCGGTGAAGAGGACCACCTCGCCGTCGAGCAGCGCGTCGTCCACCTGCTCGGCCAGGTTGAGCAGTTCCGGGTACGCGGTGGTGATCTCGACGCCGGAGCGGGCGTAGAAGTGCCGGTCGCCGCGGGAGATGTCGGCGAGCGCGCGTACGCCATCCCACTTGAATTCGTACGACCAGGCGGCGCCGGCCGGGAGCTGCCCGGTCGTCGCGAGCATCGGCTTCAACGGCGCGCCGGGCACCTCTCGACTGTAGTTGCGCACGGAAGCGCGTGCATCCCGTTCGATCGTTTGCGATTCTGGTCTTCAACCGGGGAGAGGAGCGCGGGAATGCGGGCGATCTGGAAAGGAGCGGTGTCGTTCGGCCTGGTGTCGATCGGGGTGAAGGTCTACTCGGCCACCGAGGAGAAGGACATCCGTTTCCACCAGGTGCACCGTGAGGACGGCGGCCGGATCCGCTACAAGCGCACCTGCTCGGTCTGCGGCGAGGAGGTCACCTACGACGACATCGCCAAGGGGTACGACATCGGCGGCGGCGAGATGGTCATCCTCACCGACTCCGACTTCGCCGACCTGCCGTTGAGCACCTCGCACGCGATCGACGTGCTGGAGTTCGTACCGGCCGAGCAGGTCGATCCGATCCTCTACAACAAGGCGTACTTCCTGGAGCCGGAGGGCTCGGCGACCAAGCCGTACGTGCTGCTGCGCGACGCGCTGTCCGACTCGGAACGGGTGGCGATCGTCAAGGTGGCGCTGCGCCAGCGGGAGCAGTTGGCCACGCTGCGGGTACGCGAGGGCGTGCTGCTGCTCAACACCATGCTGTGGCCGGACGAGATCCGCCGGCCCGACTTCGGTTTCCTGGACGAGGATCTGAAGGTACGCCCGCCGGAGCTGGCCATGGCCAGCTCGTTGATCGACTCGATGGCCGGGGAGTTCGAGCCGGACGCGTTCACCGACGACTACCGAGCTGCCCTGCAGGAGGTCATCGACGCGAAGGTCGAGGGCCGCGAGGTGGTGCAGCCGGAGGAGGAAGAGGCGGCGCCGGCCGCCGCGGTGGACCTGATGGCGGCGCTCAAGGCGTCGGTGGAGCGGGCGCGCGCGGCCCGGGGCGAGGCGCCGTCCGGTGGCGGGGCCGAGCCGACCCCGATCTCGTCGGCCCGCTCGGCGAAGAAGGCCGCGAAGAAGACGCCCGCGAAGAAGGCCGAACCGGCGAAGAAGACAGCCGCCAAGAAGACGCCCGCGAAGAAGACCGCGGCGAAAAAGGCCGAACCGGCCAAGAAGACCGCCGCCAAGAAGGCCACGGCGAAGAAGACCGCGGCGAAGAAGAGCGCCTGACGCGGACGATGACGCGCTCCTCGCCGGGGCGCCGCCACGACCGTCGCCACGTGCGCGAGCTGCGGTTCGCCGAGCAGTGCCAGATCTTCTTCAGTGAGGATCGCCATGGCCGGACCGTACTCCGGCTCGGCTTCCCCGTATCGGGCTTCGTGTCCGGATCGTGGCGGGCGTATGGGCACGCTGGGGCTCCGGGCGGGTACCGTGTGCGCTGGCCTCGGCGGCGGCCCGCCGGGGGCGCACCCACCCACCCTGCAGGGAGTCGACGTGAGCAAGCGTGTGGAGAACCGGTCGGAGGACCAGGCCGCCCCGGCCACCAAGGCAGGGCGGCGGCTGGCCGCCCAGCTGGCCGCGAAGAAGGCCGCCGAGGCGCGTCGCCGCCGGCAGTCGATGCTCGGTGCGGCGGCCGGCGTGCTCGCCGTGGTGGCCCTGGTCGGCGGCCTG
Organism: Micromonospora sp. NPDC005686; assembly: GCF_042871665.1. Taxonomy (NCBI): domain Bacteria; kingdom Bacillati; phylum Actinomycetota; class Actinomycetes; order Micromonosporales; family Micromonosporaceae; genus Micromonospora; species Micromonospora sp. NPDC005686. Next base: position 227,259 of record NZ_JBIAIY010000002.1, on the reverse strand, counting down.
GTCTGGCTGAACAGCGGGGACGACGACAAGCCGGCCACCGCCGGTTCCTCGGCGAGCCCCACCGCCCCGGCCGAGCCCACCGCGATGCCCGCCCCGGAGCTGCCCGCCGGCACCGACCCGGCGCTCAAGACCAAGCCGGCCGTGCAGGCCGGCACCGGCGAGCTGAAGAAGCTCACCGTCACCACGCTCGTCAAGGGCACCGGCCCGGCGGTGAAGGCCGGCCAGAACATCACCACGAACTACGTGGGCGTCTTCTACAAGGACGGCAAGCAGTTCGACTCGTCCTGGGACAACGGCCAGCCGGTCACCTTCGGGATCGGCAAGGGCGAGGTCATCAAGGGCTGGGACCAGGGCCTGGTCGGCGTGCCGGTGGGCAGCCGGGTGCAGCTCGACCTGCCGGCCGAGCTGGCGTACGGCAACGACGCCTCGGGCGGTCGCCCGACCGGGCCGCTGCGCTTCGTCGTCGACGTGCTGGCTGCGCAGTAGCTCACTCCGGGCTTCCGTCCGGTCACCCAGCGGCAGTAGGTTCATGGTCACCACGGGCGGCACGTCCGCCCGTGGTGATCTGCCCACCGACGCGGAGGTGCACGTGGCGGCGCTGGACGAGGCCGGGGTGACCCGGCAGATGTGGACGCTCTACGAGCCGGTCCACGCGGTGACCTACTTCCACCCGCGCGCCCGCGCCGCGTTTGAGGCGGTCGGGCTGCGCGGCTACTGGCGCGGCTACTTCGCCGGCCGGGCCGCGCCGCTCGGGCCGGTGGACGCGCCGGCCGTGACTGCGTCGTTCTTCAGCTTCGCGCCCGCCATGGTGGCCCGCGCGCTGCCCTCGGTGTGGCGCCTGGCCACGCCGGAGGAGGCGCTGCGTGCCCGGCTCACCGGAGGCGTGCAGGCGCTCGCCGAGTTCACCTACGAGCTGCCCGAGTCACACCTGGTCGAGGCCGCCGACCTGCTGGAGGAGGCGGCCGGCCGGGTGGACGTCGCCGGCCGGGTGCTCGGCGCGGTGAACGCCGCGCTCCCTCGGGGCGAGTACCCGTTGGCCCGGCTCTGGCAGGCCGCCACCACGCTGCGCGAGCACCGCGGCGACGGTCACGTGGCAGCGCTGGTGACGACCGGGCTGGAACCGGTCGAGGTGGTGGCCTGGCGGTGCCGGGTCGACCAGTCCCGCGAGTTCCACCAGCCGGCCCGGGGCTGGACCGACGAGCAGTGGACCGCCGCCGAGCAGCGTCTGGTGGACAAGGACTGGCTGACCGACGACCTGAGCCCCACGCCGTACGCGACGGAGACGTTCCGCGTGGTCGAGGAGGCCACCGACCGGGCGGCGGCGGGCCCGTGGCAGGCGCTGGGCGCGGATCGCACCGGGCGGCTGCGGGAGCTGCTGGAACCGATCGCGACGCGCTGCCGCACGATCATCCCGGCCAAGGCGCCCATCGGGTTGCCGGCGCAGCGCTCGGCGGGGGCGACGCAGCCGCAGTGACCCGTCCCGCCCGGCCGGGCAGGCCGTCCTCGCCGGCTCCGGCGAGGTTCAGCCGACGTCGGGTGGGAGGGCGGGCGCGAGCAGGTCCAGCGCCTTCGACGTCGTGAGGTTGGACGAGTCGGGGTCGGCGGAGTCGAACAGGCGCGCGCCGGTCTGGTGTGCGAGAGCGACGAGCACGTCCAGTACGGGCGCGATCTCCTCCCGGAATGCGCGCACCGGCTCGCCCCAGGACCTGTCGGTGAACTCGACCACCACCCGCTGCACGCCGTGCGCTCCGGCATAGACGAATCCGTCGATGCCGGCTCGCTCTCCGGCGAGTTCAAGCTCGACGATGTCCCCATCATCCATCGGCAGGTCCAGCTCGGGGTCGTCCCCGAACACCTCGCGCAACCTGTCGGTGACGGCGTCGACCGGCAGTTCGGTGCCGGGCGAACCGGTTTCATCAAATCGCATGACGACGAGTTGGTCACCCATGAAAGGCCGGGTTGGGCCGGCCGTGCGACCGGCCCAACCCGTTCACCTCCTGAAGCTCTATTCGGGGAAATGGATGGTATAGGGGATGTTATTGCGGATCAAGCAGTCGAGCACCTCCTGTGTCGGGCCCAACGTGTGGTACGCGTTGTGCGGCAGGAAATGCCATTGAATCCCTCGCACCTTGTATTTCGTCGTCTGCTTGTTCGCGTCCACCACGTCGACACTGGCCTGCCGTAGCGTCCAGGCATCCTTTTCACATTCGGCCACTTCGCCGCCGTAGTTGGGGACGCCGGTCTTCACCTCGTGCAGGGTCAGTTCGCCCGGGGGGTCCTCGACGGCGATGTCCGGCTTCCGGGAAACGGACCTCGGGGTCGGGAACTGCGGCGTGAGAACCTTGAGGTTCTGGTGCCGGACGCCCGTGAGCAGATTGTTGAGGACGTAGCTCTCTCCGTCCTGCCAGTTGTACATGTACCGGACCCGCGGGCCCTTCACGTGCAGGGGATGCTGGTACGCAGCCCGCAGCCTGGCGAAGTTGGTCCGCGCCCCCCGGGCGAGCCGCAGCATGCCGGCTCGGGCCGCGAGGGCGTCGAAGCCGTCACCCGCCGAGGCCGCCGCGAGACCGGCATCCTGGAGCGCCGTCCAGTCCTCACCGAGAATCTGTTCGAGCGCGGCTTCCTTGACGCTGTCCGGAATGCTGTCGTAGGTCGCGACAAGCAGGACGACCTGTTCGGCCCGGTGCGCGAAGCGGACGACGAACCGTGCTGCCTTGCCCGGGATGGCCACGGCGTCACCCACATAGGGGACGACGCCGAGAATGCTCAGACCCGCGCCGACCCAGTCACCATGGATCAGCCCGGCGATCGTGTCGCGAATGTCGGCGAGACCGCCGACGATCCAACCCACGACCGGGATGAAGCTCAGCGCGCCGGAGCACAGGTTCCCGGAAAGCCACGCGATGGAGTCACGTGGCGCGAAGTCGCCGGCGAACATGCCGAGCAGGAAGTCGGAAACGTACGTCCACTTGCTGATCTGCTCGTCCGGCCGGCCCGGGTCGAGGCCCTGGTCGTCCTTGTGCGCCACCTCGTAGTCGTCGCGCAGGCCGTCCCCGTCGGTGTCCTGGACCAGGGGGTTGATCCCCCAGTCGTTGACCTCGACGCCGTCGGAGAGACCGTCTCCATCGCTGTCGACGTTGTTGACGTCGCTGAGGACCTCCTCCTCGGCGACGTCGATCAACCCGTCACCGTCGGTGTCCGCCTCGTTCGGCACGGGCACGATCGGTGGCACCGTGCCGGGCGCCGGTGGAGCGCGGGGCTGGTCGGCGACCAGGGGGTTGCTCCCCTTGGCGACCTCGGCACCGTCGTTGACGCCGTCACCGTCGGTGTCCGCTTCGGTGGGCGAGGTCCCCAGATCCTGTTCCTGAAGGTTGGTGAGCCCGTCGCTGTCGACGTCCTCGGCGCCGTCGGCGACCGCGTCGCTGTCGGTGTCGGCCGTGTTCGGTCTCGTCCAGCCCGCCAACCTGGTGATCTCGAACTTGTCGGTGAGCCGGTCGCCGTCGGAGTCGACAAGCAACGGACTGGAACCGAAGCGCAGTTCGACCACGTCGATCACGCCGTCGGAGTCGTGGTCACCACCGTAGGTGATGCCCAGTCGGGTCAGCACGTTGAAGGCGCTGGCCCAGGATCGCGTCAACTGGATGGTGGCCGGCTCCGGATTGGCCTTGACCAGCATCTCGTCGGCCTTGGCCAGGCTCGTCCGGGCTGCCGCCAGGTCCGCGAACGCCTCGGTCAGCCCCACCGGGGCGGGCGCGGGGGGCGGGCTGGCCCGGAACGGACCGATTGTCGCCTCGGCGTCCTGGATCGCCGCGTCCGCCAGCAGCCGCGCACCCGTGAGGGTCTCCACCAGCGCCCGGACGTGGGCCTGCTCCGCCTCGCCGTTCGGCGGGCTCGCCCCGGTCAGCCGGCTCTTGAGGAACGACTCCAACGGCTTCAGGTGATCGAACACGGCCGTGCCGTCGGCGGCGCTCTTGAGTCGCGCGCCGTCGAAGTACCGGCTCTGCACGTCGGCCAGCACCGGGGCGAGCCGGCTGTCGCCGAGCCCACCCGCCACGTACGGGCTCAGCGCCTCACAGGACTCGGCGATGTAGAGCTTCGCGTCGCGCGTGTAATCGGCGGTCGGGATCTTCCCGACCTCCTTCTGCCACAGAGGCGTCTCCCCCGCCAGCGCCTCACCGCCGAAGATCGCCAGCTGCGCCACGACGGCAGTCGCCACCGCCGCGGCCAGGCTTCTTCGACGCAGTTGCCCACGGAATCCCATGGGTACTCCCAACTGTCGATGGATAGCAATCCACACAGATTAGGCAGCGTCGATGATCGTCCGCTGTCCCGTTGAGGCCCGGCGGGCAGGTATCCCGTGGGGCGAACTTTCGCCATCTGGACGGGCGCGACGGACGACCCACCGGCGGCGGTCCGGCGGATCCGGCAGGATGGGACGAGCGGTGGGTTTGGCCCTGAGCGGAGGACGATGAAGGCGATCGTGTACGAGCGCACCGGGGACGCCTCGGTGCTCCAGGTGGTCGAGCGGCCGGTGCCGGAACCCGGTCCGGGCGAGGTGCTGGTGCGGATGGCCGTGTCGGGGGTGAACCCGACCGACTGGAAGGCCCGCGAGGCGTGGCCGCTGCCGGCCGGCTGGCAGATCCCGCACCAGGACGGCGCCGGGGTGGTCGAGGCGGTCGGCGAGGGCGTGGACCGGACGCTGATCGGTGAGCGGGTCTGGGTGTGGGAGGCGGCGTGGCAGCGGCCGTGGGGCACCGCGGCCGAGTACACGGTGGTTCCGGTCCGGCACGCGGTGCCGCTCGGTCCGGCCTCGTTCGACCTGGGCGCGGCGCTCGGCATCCCGTTCATGACCGCGCACCGCTGCCTGACCGCCGGTGAGTTCATGCCGGACAAGCTGCACGCCGGTGCGCTGAGCGACCACGTGGTGCTGGTGCAGGGCGGTGCGGGCGCGGTGGGCAACGCGGCGATCCAGCTCGCGAGCTGGGCCGACGCGTGCGTGATCAGCACGGTCAGCAGCCCGGAGAAGGCGCAGCTCGCAGCCGCGGCCGGGGCCGACTTCGTGATCAACTATCGCGAGCAGGACGTGGTCGAGGAGGTCCGCAAGGTCGCGCCCGACGGGGTGCACACGATCGTCGAGGTCTCCGCCGCGCGCAACGCCGCCGCCGACGTACGGATGCTGCGCACCGGCGGGGCGGTCTGTGTGTACGCCGACGACGGCGGCGACGAGGTGACGCTGCCGATCCGGCCGCTGATGGGTCCCAACGCGCGCTGGCAGTTCGTGCTGATCTACACCGCGCCGAAGGTGGCGAAGGCCCAGGCGGTCACGGACATCGCGGCGGCGGTGGCGCAGGGCGCGATCCGGGTCGGCGCGGAGGCCGGCCTGCCGCTGCACCGCTATCCGCTGGCGGAGGCCGCCGCCGCGCAGCAGGCGGTGCAGGACAGCGTGGTGGGCAGGGTGCTGGTGAGCACCGCCGACGAGTAGGCGGCCGGATTTCCCCGACAGCCGGACAGACGCGAACAAGTTTCGCAACAATGACGGTGCGGGTCACTCCGTAACGGACGGGTGGCCCCGGCGCGGTGCGAACGCCGGGGCCACCCTCTGGGAGGAATGTCCGTTGGGAACGCGTTCCTACCCGTGTAGGCGACGGTACGCCGCGAAACGTTACGACGCGGTCAGTTCCCGCACGTCGAGCCCGCCGTCGGCGTACCGCGAGCGCACCACCTTCTTGTCGAACTTGCCGACGCTGGTCTTCGGCACCGCGTCGATGAACGCCCAACGCTCCGGCAACTGCCAGCGGGCCACCGAGCCGCCCAGGAAGTCCCGCAGTTCCTCGGCGGTCACCGAGGCGCCCTCGCGGACGACGACGGTGGCCAGCGGACGCTCGTCCCAGCGCTCGTCCGGCACGCCCACCACGCACGCCTCCAGCACCGCCGGGTGGGCCATCAGGGCGTTCTCCAGCTCGACCGAGGAGATCCACTCCCCGCCCGACTTGATCACGTCCTTGGCGCGGTCGGTCAGGGTGATGTAGCCGTCCGGCGAGAGCGTGCCGACGTCACCGGTACGCAGCCAGCCGTCCCGGAACTTCTCCTCCTCCGGGGCGTCGTCGCCGATGTACCGGGCGGTCACCCACGGCCCGCGTACCTCCAGCTCGCCCACCGACGTCCCGTCGGCGGGCAGCGGCTCGCCCAGCGGGCCGACGATCCGCGCCGTCACGCCCGCCGGGACGCGGCCCTGCGTGTAGCGGTAGCGCCAGGCGTCCTCGCCGGTCGCGCCGGCCGGCGCCCGGGAGACCGAGCCCAGCGGCGACATCTCGGTCATGCCCCAGGCGTGGATGACGTCGATGCCGTAGCGGTCGTGGAACGCGTGCATCAGCGCGGGTGGGCAGGCCGATCCGCCGACGATCACCTCCCGCAGCGAGGAGAGATCCACCTCGTGCGCGTCCAGGTAGGCCAGCAGATCGGTCCAGATGGTCGGCACCGCGCCGGCCAGCGTCGGACGCTCGGCGGCGATCATCGCGGCGATCGGCTCGGCCTGGAGGAACCGGTCCGGCATGATCAGCGAGGTGCCGGAGAGGAACGCCGCGTACGGCAGGCCCCAGGACATCGCGTGGAACATCGGCACGATCGCCAGCTCCCGGTCGTTCGGGCCGAGCCCGAAGCCCTCCGGCATGCAGACCTGGAGCGAGTGCAGGTAGATCGAGCGGTGCGAGTAGGCGACGCCCTTGGGGTTGCCCGTGGTCCCCGAGGTGTAGCAGAGGGCGGCGGCGTCGCGCTCGTCCACCTCCGGCCAGTCGAAGTGGTCCGGGCGGTCGGCCAGCAACGCGTCCCAGTGGTGCACGGTGATCCGGTGGCCGGCCGCGGCCAGCAGCGGCTCCGGGTCGCCGCCGCCGACCACCACCACGTGCGCGACGCCTGTCATGTCGCCGATCACCCGGGCGAGCAGCGGGATGAGCGTGGTGTCGACGAGCACCACCCGGTCCTGCGCGTGGTTGGCGATGTAGGCGACCTGGTCGGGGAAGAGCCGGATGTTGAGCGTGTGCAGCACCGCGCCCATGCTCGGCACGGCGAAGTACGCCACCAGGTGCTCGTTGTTGTTCCACATGAACGTGCCGACCCGCTCGTCGCCGGTCACCCCGCACTCGTCGCGCAGCGCGTGGGCCAGCCGGGCCGCGGCGCGGCCGACCTCCGCGTACGTCATCCGGCGGGGCTCGGCGCCGGTCCAGGTGACCACCTCCGCCGCGCCGTGCACGGTGGAGCCGTGTTCGAGGATCCGGGCGACCTGGAGAGGGGCATCCATCATCGTGCTACGCATGGGTGACAAAGTAGTGGCGGCGGTCACATCTGCGTAACCCCCGGAACCGCCGAGGCGGCAGCGAACGGTGCGTAGATTGTCCGGGTGAGCATCTCGTGGGCCGACTCGTACGTGGGGCAGCTTCGCGCCCTGGCCGGTGACCGCACCCTGATGTTCGTCGGCGCCCGCGCCGTGGTGCGCGACAACGCCGCCCGGGTGCTGCTGATCCAGCGCTCCGACAACGGCCAGTGGGCGTTGCCGGCCGGCGCCATGGAACTCGGCGAGTCGATCGCCGACTGCGCGGTCCGGGAGGTCCGCGAGGAGACCGGGCTGCGGGCGCTGCGGGTGAGCGCGTTCGCGCTCTACACCGGCCCCGACCGCACCCACACCAACATGTACGGGCACACGTACCAGGTCTTCACCACCGCGTTCCGGGTCGACGAGTGGGACGGCGAGCTGGCCCGGTTCACCGACGAGACCACCGACGCCAGGTTCTTCCGTCCGGCGGACTTCCCGCACCCGCTGTCGTCGAGCGTGCCCGAGACGCTCGCCGACCTGGACGTGTTCGAGCAGACCAACCGCCTGATCCTCAAGTAGCCCGCGGCTCAGAGCATCGTCTGCGACTTCGCCTCCATGTCGGCGGCGGCCTCCTCCTTCGACTCCTTGGCCAGCGGCTTGCCGCCGGGTGCGGGCGCCTTGCCGCCGATCGGGTCGGCGCCGCCGGTGGCCCCCTGCGGGCCGGTACCGCGCAACTGAAGGTTCGGCATGGCCAGCGTGACCAGCACGGCGACCACCGCGATCAGCCCGGTGGTCAGGAAGACCAGGTGCAGCGACTCCACGAACGCGGCCTGGACGGCGGCGCGTACCGGGGCGGGCAGCGCGAGGATCGCCGCCGGGTCGTTGATCGAGAAGTTCCCGCCGGCCGCCACCGCCGCCCGCTGCTCCGGCGGGAGCTGCGCCAGCGCGCCCGGCAGCCGCGCGGACATCTCGGCGGTGAGCCGGGACGACAGCACCGCGCCGAGGATGGCCACCCCGAACGAGCCGCCGAGCGACCGGAAGAACGTCGCCGACGAGGTGCCCGCGCCCAGGTCGCGGACGCTCACCGCGTTCTGCACGGCCAGGATCAGCGACTGCATGCACAGGCCCAGCCCGACGCCGATCACCACCATGTAGCCGAACGCGGCCCAGAGCGAGGTGTCCACCCGGAGTTGCTGGAACAGCAGCATGCCGGCCACCAGCACGGCCGCGCCGGCCACCGGGAACCACTTGTACCTGCCGATCCGGCTCATCGCCCGGCCGGTGAGCACCGAGGTGACGATGACGCCGGCCATCATCGGCAACATCAGCAGACCGCTGCGGGTCGGCGAGGCACCCTTGACGATCTGGAGATAGAGCGGGATGAAGATGATCGACCCGAACATCACCAGACCGAGCACGAAACCCGCCCCGTTGGCGAGGGCGAACGTGGCGCTGCGGAACAGCCGCAGCGGCAGGATCGGCTCCCTGGTCCGGGCCTCCTGGACGACGAACAGCACGCCGAGCACCGCGCCCGCGGCGAACAGTCCGACGATCACGCCGGAGCCCCAGGCGTACTCGGCGCCGCCCCAGCTCAGCGCCAGCAGCAGGCAGCTCACGCCGGCCACCAGCAACGCCGCGCCGATCCAGTCGACTGTGTGCTCCCGGCGCTCGAACGGCACCAGCCGCATCACGTGCCAGCAGACCACGATGGCGAGGATCGCCAGCGGCACGTTGATGTAGAAGATCCACCGCCAGTTGTTCTCCGCGAAGTAGCCGCCGACGAGCGGCCCGGCCACCGACGACACGCCGAACACCGCGCCGAACAACCCCTGGTAGCGGCCACGCTCCCGGGGCGACACCACGTCCGAGATGATGGTGAACGCCAGCGTCATCAGGCCGCCCGCGCCGACGCCCTGCACGCCCCGCGTGACGATCAACTGGGTCATGTTCTGCGACAACCCGGCCAGCAGCGAGCCGAGCAGGAACATCCCGATCGAGAACAGGAAGACCGGCCGGCGCCCGTACAGGTCGGCCATCTTGCCGTACAGGGGTGTCGAGGCGGTCGAGGCCAGCAGGTACGCGGTGACCACCCACGAGTAGTGGTTGATGCCGCCCAGCTCGCCCACGATCGTCGGCAGCGCGGTCCCGACGATGGTCTGGTCCAGCGCCGCCAGCAGCATGCCGGTCATCAGACCGAACATCAGCAGGCGGATCTGACGGGCGGGCAGCGCGGGACGGGCGGCTTGGGCGGTCATCCCGCTTCCTATCCCACCGGGGGCGGATCATGCCCCCGGTGGGCGTACGAGTTTTCAGCGGGCGGCGTGTCGCCCTTCGGCGAACTCCTCGACGATCTTGGCGCAGAACGCCGGCAGGTCGTCCGGCTTGCGGCTGCTAACCAGCCCGTTGTCGGTGACGACCTCCTGGTCGACCCAGTTCGCTCCGGCATTCGTGAGGTCGGTGCGCAGGCTGGGCCAGGAGGTGATGGTGCGGCCCCGCACCACGTTCGCCTCCACGAGCGTCCACGGGCCGTGGCAGATCACCCCGACCGGCTTGCCGGCGTCGAAGAACGCCTTGACGAACCGGACCGCCTCCGGGTCCGTACGCAGGAAGTCGGGGTTCGCCACGCCACCGGGCAGGACCAGGGCGTCGTACGCCCCGGCGTCCGCCTCCTTGGTGGTGACGTCGACCTGGTACTGCTTGCCGTGGTCGAGGTGGTTGAAGGCCTGGATCGTGCCGGACTCGATGGAGACCAGCTCGACCTGGGCGCCGGCGTTCTCCACCGCCTCCCGGGGCTTGGTGTACTCGACCTCCTCGACGCCGTCGGCGGCCAGGAAGGCGATGCGCTTGCCCTGAAGTGTCGCTGCCATGCTGCTTCTCCTCTCCGGGGTACGTCTCCACGGTTCCCCCGCCCGATGCCGCGAAACCGGACGCATCGGGTGGCCGGCGTCGCGTTTGGCCCGACGGCCCGGGGGGATCCGCAGGGGCATGGCAGGAGCGGCAGCGGAAGAGCGCCGGCTGGCCACCGTGGTGGCGAGCTGGCAGCAGCGTCCCGTGCTGGTCGTCGGGGACGCCATGCTTGACGAGTGGCGGTTCGCCGAGTCGGAGCGGCTCTGCCGGGAGGCGCCCGCGCCGGTCCTCACCCTGCGGCGCCGGATCTCCGCGGCCGGCGGCGCCGCCAACACGGCGGTGAACGTGGCGGCGCTCGGCGGCCGGGCCGCGCTCGTCGCCCCGGTCGGCGCCGACGTGGCCGGCGACGAACTGCACGACTGCCTGGACCGGGCGGCGGTCTGGGACCGTACGGTGAGCCAGCCGGGCCGGCACACGCCGGTCAAGCGGCGGATGCTCGCCGCCAACCAGATCCTGCTCCGCGAGGACTCCGGCAGCCCGGAGGACGGGCTGGACGCCGACGCCGTCGCCCGCCTGCTCACCGCGCTGCACTGCGCCACCGAGGAGCTACGCGCGGTCGCCGCCGGGCAGCCGGTCACGCTCGTGGTCTGCGACTACGGCCTGGGCGCGCTGCCCTCGGCGATACGCGCCTGGCTGGTCGCCAACCGCGACCGGTACGGCACCGTGGCGCTCGACGCGCACGACCTGGCCGACTGGCGCGGGCTGAACCCGACAGTGGTGACGCCGAGCTTCGCCGAGGCGACCCGGCTGCTGGCCCGTGCCGCCGCCGGTTTCGCGCACGCCGAGCGGGACGCCGTACCCCCTGGAAGTGACCTGCACCTGGACCACCCGGCGGAGACCGACGGCCCGTCCGAGCTGATGGTGGGCGCCGCGCCCGGTGGGTCCGGCGACCCTGCCCCGGGTGGCCCGCACCCGGCCTCGGGCACGCCCGCCGCGGAGGCGCCCGCCGGCCCGACCGGTGAGCCGGTCCCCGGCGAGGAGCGGGTGGCTCTGACCGGGGACGGGCTGAGCGTCACCGGCACGGGCGTGACGGTGAGCGCGGCGGCCGGCGCCGGCGTGGACCGGGCGGTGCTGGCCGAGTCCCGCCTGCCCGAACTGCGCGCGCACACCGGCGCCGACGTGGTGGCGGTGACCCTGGACACCGAGGGCGCGGTGGTCGGCGGCGCCGAGGGCGAGCCCCGGCGCAGCCACAGCACCCCCGTACCGGCCAGCCACGCGGTGGGCGCCGGGGACGCCTACCTGGCGGCCATGACGCTGGCACTCGCCGCCGACGCGGGCCTGCCCACCGCCGCCCAGCTCGCCCAGCTCGCCGCCACCGTCACGGTGGCCGACACCGGCACCTGCGTGTGCCGGCGGCAGGACCTGCTGGCCGCGCTCGGCACCGGCGTGGACGAGGGCGGCCACCCGGCCCTGGTCGGCGCCGACGAGCTGGACGCGCTGGTGGACGAACACCGGCAGGCCGGGCGGTCGGTGGTGTTCACGAACGGCTGCTTCGACGTGCTGCATCCCGGGCACGTCCGCTACCTGACGCAGGCCCGCGCGCTCGGCGACCTGCTGATCGTGGCGGTCAACTCGGACGGCAGCGTACGGCGGCTCAAGGGCCCGGACCGGCCGGTGAACCCGGTCGAGGACCGGACCGCCCTGCTGGCGGCGCTGGCCTGCGTCGACCACGTGGTGGTCTTCGAGGAGGACTCCCCGGCCCGGCTGATCGAGGCGGTCCGGCCCGACGTCTACGTCAAGGGCGGCGACTACCCGCCGGAGATGGTGCCGGAGGCGCCGCTGGTACGGCGGCTGGGCGGGCAGGTGCGCACGCTCGGGTACGTGCCCGACCGCTCCACCTCGGCGATCATCGACCGGATCCGCGCCCAGTCGCACAGCATGAGCGAACGCACCGAGCGGAGCGAGGGCCGTGCGGCCATGCCCGACCAGCAGCACAGCCCCGCCGTGGGCGAGGGCAGGCCGGCGTGACCCGTCCGCTCGACCCGGGCACGCCCGCACGGTTCCGGCAGCACCGGCGCCTCGACGTGCTGATCCCCACCCGCAACCGGCCCGCCGAGCTGGCGGTCACGCTGTCCGGGCTGGCCGCCCAGGAGGGTCTACCCGGGTTCGGGGTGGTGGTCAGCGACCAGTCCGACGGCGAGCCCGCGTACGCGCACCCGGCCGCCGCCACGATGGTCCGGGCGTTGCGTCATCGAGGACACCCGGTGCTGCTGACCCGGCGGCTCCCCCGGCGCGGCCTTGCCGAGCACCGGTCGTACCTGCTGGCCCAGTCGGCGGCCGACGCGGTGCTCTGCCTCGACGACGACGTGTGGCTGGAGCCGGGGACGCTGTCCCGGCTGGTCACCGCGCTCGACGAGTTGGGCTGCGGTTTCGTCGGCAACGCGGTGCACGGGCTCTCCTACGCCGACGACGTCCGCCCGGAGACGCACCAGCACTACGAGGAGTGGACCGGGCCGCCGGTGCCGGAACGCATCCAGCCCGGCACGCCGGAGTGGCACCGGGCGTCCATCCACCCGGCGGCGAACCTGCTGCACGTCACCGAGAAGCTGCACCTGGCGGCGGGCGAGTGGCGGGCGTACAAGGTGTCCTGGATCGGCGGGTGCGTGCTCTACGACCGGGCCAAGCTCGTCGACTCCGGCGGCTTCGACTTCTGGGAGCGGCTGCCCGAGCGGCACCAGGGTGAGGACGTCGCCGCGCAGCTCGCCGTGCTGGAGCGCCACGGCGGCGCCGGTGTCCTGCCCAGCGGGGCCTACCACCTGGAGTCGCCGACCACAGTCACCGAACGTGACGTGGAGGCGTGGGAGGTCGTGCTCAGCGAGTCGCCCGCGGAGGTGTGAGCAGCTCCCGGGCCGCCTCGACCACCTCGGCGACTGGCACGTCGGCCACGAACGACACCCGGTGCGGGCACTCGCCGTCGCCCGGCCGGTGCGGGTAGATCCCGGGCGTGCAGTCCACGCCGCAGACCGGGCAGTGGGTGGTCCAGGCGGCGATCGGGCGGTGCCGCCCGCGCAGCGGCGACGCCCCGTTGATCAGGTTGCCGACCCAGAAGACGCCCACCGTCGGCGCACCCACCGCGGCGGCAAGGTGCAGCGGGCCGGTGTCGTTGGAGACCACGAGCGCGCAGTCCGCGTAGGCGGCGGCCAGCGCGCCCAGGCTGAGCGTGCCGACCTGGGGACGAACCGGCACCCCGGCCGCCGCCGCCACCGCGTCGACCGTCTCCTGCTCTGCGGGGGTGCCGGTGACAAGCACCTCGTACCCGTCTGCGGTCAGCTCGCGGGCGACCTCGGCGAAGCGTTCCGGCGGCCAGCGGCGTCGCGTGTCGGTGGCGCCCGGGTGCAGCGCCACCCGGGGCCGGGTGGGTTCGCCGAGCACGGCGGCGGCCTCCGCCCGGTCGGCGGCGGTGACCGCGAGCGCCGGGGTGACGGTGGTGGCGGGCGCACCGACCAGCGCGGCCACCTCCAGGTAGCGGATCACCTCGTGCTGGTAGTAGACGTAGCGCAGCCACCGGTCCAGCGGCGGCGCCCCCTCGGCCCGCAGGCCGGCGGTGACCCGGGCGCCGAGCCGGGCCACGAACGGGTTCGAGTTGCCGCCGCCGCCGTGCACCTGCAACGCCAGGTCGAACCGCTCGGCGCGGGCGGCGGCCTGGAACGCCGGCACGTCACCCGGCGACTCGCCGGGCCCCGGGTCGCGGATGCCGGGCGCCGCCGGCACCACCAGCACCCGGTCCACCGGGCCGGGCCGGTCGCGCCAGAGCGCCGCGTGCCACGGCGCGCCGAGCAGCACGATCTCCGCCGTCGGGTACGCCGACCGCAGCGCGTCCAGCGCCGGCAGCACGAAGATGAAGTCACCGAGCGCGTTGGCGCGCAGCACGGCGATCCGCTCGACGTCGGGGACGCGCTCGCCGACCGGGCCGAGCACCGACGACGGCTCCCGGTCGCGGCGCGGCGAGCCGGAGCCGTCGGACGGGCTGGTCACGCGGCTCCTACGGTCTGTCGATCTCGTCGAGCGCGGTGTCCGGGTGGTGCAGCTCCCGGTCCGCGGCCGGGTCGGCGGGCATCCGCGTACGGTCGGCACCCGGTCCCGGGCCGGTGCGGCCGACGGTGATGGTGCGCGGCGCGGGCCGGGCCGCCCGGGGCAGGTGCACCCGGAGCAGGCCGTGGTCCATCACCGCGTCGATCCGGTCCGGGTCCACGCGGGACGGCAGGTCCACGCGATACTCGAAGCCCCGCGTGGTGAACCCGCCCGGGATGCCGTGGTCGGCGTTCACCTCGGCCTCCGACCGGGCGCGGACGCACAGCTCCCGGTCGTCCAGCTCGACGGCGACCTCCTCCGGCGCGACACCGGGCAGCCGGACGACCACCTCCCAGCCGTCGGCCGTCTCGGCCAGGTCCACGTCCTGGCCGCCGGACCGTCCGCCGACCAGCCGGCTCAGCTCCGAGCGCAGTGACTGGAGTTCACCCATCGGATCCCAGCCCTGCTGGCGGCCACGCCAGCCCCGTCCGCCGCTTTGTTCCGTCATCGCGCGTCTCCGATCCGCTGTGTCGCCGAGGGGGATCGCAGCGAGCTGGGCGCGTTGAGATCGTGCTCCGGGTCGACGCCCACACCGAGCCGGTCCACCAGTTCGCCGCCGAGCCACGCGCTGACCCCGAGGATCGCCAGGGCGACCACCTCGATGGCGATCAGCGCGCCGCCGGCCGCCCGCGAGTCGGCGTTGAGCCGGACCACCCAGACCGCGGCGAACAGCAGGATGACCGCCACGTTGGCGGCGGCGTGGGTGAGCCCGACCCGCTTGGCGCGGGTGCCCGCCGGCAGGGCGAGCAGGTCGAACGCCCCGGCCGCCGCGGCCAGCAGGCCACCGATCAGACCGACGGTGATGTTCCAGTACGCGACCTCGGCCAGGAACCCGGGCCCGCCCACGGTGTCCACCACGTCGAAGATCACCGCGGTCACGAAGAGCGCCACCGGGAACATCACGAGCATCGGATGCACGGGATGGCCGAGCACCTTGAGTCGGCTCTCCATCTCGGCCTCCATCCATCGCGTCCAGACGCACGCTGCGAACCGGTCCCTACCCGTCGACCCCGGGGGCAAACCCGGCGGTCGACGCGCTCACCTAGGCTGACCATGGCGGATCGCGGCCCGTCGCGGGGCAGAACCGCCGTGGTGCTCAACGGACGGGGGAGGAAGACGTGACGATCCGGGAGATCAGCAACGAGGCGGAACTGCGTGACCTGCTGGGCACGCCGACCGCGCGGGCGCTCGCCAAGGAACGCCGTACGCTGCACGAACGCGACCGGGAGTGGCTGGCCGCCTCGCCGTTCTGCCTGCTCGCCACCGCCGGCGCGGACGGCGCCTGCGACGTCTCCCCCAAGGGTGACCCGCCCGGCTTCGCGCTGGTGCTCGACGACAGCACGATCGCGATTCCGGAGCGGCCCGGCAACCGGCGGGCCGACGGCTACCGCAACATCCTGGCCAACCCGCACGTCGGGCTGATCTTCCTGATCCCCGGCCGCACCGACACGCTGCGGATCAACGGCCGGGCCCGGCTGATCTCCGACGCGCCGTGGTTCGCCGACATGGAGGTCAAGGGCCACCGGCCGGTGCTCGCCGTCGAGGTCGCGATCGAGCAGATCTTCTACCACTGCGCGAAGGCGTTCCTGCGCTCCGAGCTGTGGAAGCCGGAGACGTGGCAGCCGGACGTGCTGCCGACCCGGCCCCGGCTGGTCAAGGAGGTGGAGGCTCCGGCGGAGAGCCTGGCCGACCTGGAACGCCACTACGGCCCGGACTACGCCCGGAAGCTGTACGTCTGAGTCACTTCTCCGGGGTGAAGCGCGCCGGCACGCCGGCGTCGGACAGGGCACGGGCGAGGTGCGGCGCGGTGGTCTTCACGTACGCCGCGCCGATGTGCGAGCCGCCCCGGTAGATGAGCACGTTGCCGAACACCACGGGACACCTGTCGGTCGGGCAGACGGCGTCGAACAGATCGATCATCTTGACCTTCGGCGCGCCCGCGACCGCCTGCCGCTGCATCCGGTAGCCCGGGTCCTGGTCGTGGCGCTCCCTGTCGAACGCGCACGCGGACAGGCGCTTGCGGTTCTTGTCGGCGCAGGCCACCGCCGCGCCCGGGTGCGGGTTGTTGGCCAGGACGACGACCTTGGTGCCGACCGAGTCGAGCTTCTTCCACGAGGCCCGTACGCCGGACACCATCGCGGCGACGGTGGCGCGCTTGCCCCCGCTGTCGAGGGCCGTCGACGCCGACTGCGAGGTGACCACGAAGTCGGGGCGCTCCTGCACCAGGCGGTCCAGCAGCGCACGGTTCCACTCGATGCAGTCGGTGTAGGGCTTGCCGGACCCGTCGCCCTTGAGCACCTGGGCGCTGGTGAAGGCGCAGCCCGCCTTCGCCATGATCCGCAGCTTCCAGCCGTTCTGCGCGGCGAGTACCTGGAACGCCGGCAGCCACTGGTCCATCTTCGAGTCGCCCACCAGCGCGACGGTGGTGGCCCCGTTCGGGTCGCCGTACGTGCAGGACAGCACCTCGGCGCCCTCGACCTGCTGGAAGCACTTGTCCCGGTTGGTGTCGGGCACGTCCATGAAGCCCTGCCGGATCTGCAGCGGATCCGGGGTGATCGCGTCGAACCGCTCCGGGACCGGACCGATCGGCGCGGTGCCGGGCGCTGTGGACAGCAGCGCGGCGCCCGGGGCGTACCGGCTCTTGGTGGTGGTCGCGGCGGCGGCCCACGCGCCCATCAGCACCAGGACCAGGCCGGCGCAGATGCCGGCGAGCGTGAAGTTGCCGCCCAGGCTCAACGCCAGACGCGGCGACGTGGAGATCTTCCGCGAGTACCGCAGCGGGTTCTCCACCAGCCGGAACGTGAGCCAGGCCGGGATCACCGAGGCGAGCGCCACCGCCAGGCCCTCGGTCACCGACAGATCGCCGAAGTGCGCGGTGGCCACCACGAGCATCGGCCAGTGCCACAGGTACAGCGAGTAGGACAGGTCACCGATCCACTGGAACGGACGCAGACCGAGCACCATCACCGGCCCCCGGGCGCCGGCTGCGGCACCGGCCGCGATCACCGCCGCCGCGCCCAGCGTGGGCAGCGCCGCCGCGTACCCCGGCCACGCGGTCTTGCCGCTGACCAGCAGCGCCGCCGCCACGATCGCGGCGAGGCCGAGCCACCCGAGGACGACCGCCACCGACCGGGGCATCCGCGTGGCGCGGACCGCCAGCAGCGCGACCGCCGCGCCGACCGCGAGTTCCCACAGCCGCGTGGTGGAGACGAAGAACGCCCGCTCCGGCGAGTTCG
This sequence comes from Micromonospora sp. NPDC005686, assembly GCF_042871665.1. Taxonomy (NCBI): domain Bacteria; kingdom Bacillati; phylum Actinomycetota; class Actinomycetes; order Micromonosporales; family Micromonosporaceae; genus Micromonospora; species Micromonospora sp. NPDC005686. The sequence goes on along the minus strand of NZ_JBIAIY010000002.1, from coordinate 209,736 downwards.
CCGTCTCGACGATCGACCAGACGAACGACGGCACCGCGAGCACCGCGAGACCGACCCACAGGACCGGCCGTACGTTCGCCCGCCGGAGCTTGCGCGCGGCGAGGAGGGCCAGCACGATCAGCAGCGGCCAGAGCAGGTAGAACTGCTCCTCCACGGCGAGCGACCAGAAGTGCTGCACCGGCGACGGCGCGACGTCCTCGGCCAGGTAGTCGACCGCGCGGTCGGCGAACCGCCAGTTCACGACGTAGGTCGCCGCGGCGGCGATGTCACCGCCGATGACCTGCCACTCACCCCGGGGTACGAACAGCCGGACCGCGACGGCCGTGGCCGCCAGCACCACTGTGGCGGCGGGCAGGATCCGCTTGGCCCGGCGCGCGTAGAAGCCGGTGAGCGAGACCCGACCGCTGCGCTCGATCTCGGAGATGAGCTGCCCGGTGATGAGGAAGCCGGAGATCACGAAGAAGACGTCGACGCCGACGAAGCCACCGGGGATGAACGGCAGCCCGGCGTGGTAGAGCAGCACCAGCCCCACGGCGACGGCTCTCAGCCCGGCGACGTCGGCCCGGAACCGGCTCGGCGTCGCCTCCCGGCCCGGCTCGCGCCCGGTCCCCGTACCAGCCGGCCCTTCGGCGGGTGAACCTTCCCGATCGGCAACCTTCGTCAGCGGCGGGGAAGTCATCGCGATCCTCAAACTCTGCGGGCTGGGGCCAGGGAACGATAACGGCTCGTCAGGCGGGGGACAATCACGCCGCTCCGCCTCGAACGCATCCGGCGGGTGGCCCGGGCCTCCGATGGGGTTGAATCGGCGACGTGGCGAAGACCCTGACGATCACCACCCGGAACGCGAGCTTCCAGCAGTGGCAGGCGCTGCTGACCAACCGCACCAAGCGGCAGCGCTCCGGGGAGTTCCTGGTCCAGGGGGTACGCCCGATCACCGTGGCCCTGGAGCAGGGCTGGGAGATCCGCGCCCTCCTCTACCCGGACCGGCAGCCCCTGTCCCGCTGGTGCCGCGACCTGCTCGACGGCGCCGGCGCCAGGCGGGTCGCGCTCGCGCCGGAGCTGATGCGGGAACTGAGCGGCAAGGAGGAGGAGTCACCCGAGCTGCTGGCCGTCGTGGCGCAACCCGCTGACGACCTGGCCCGCATCCCGGCCGGGCCGGCAATGCTCGTGGTGGTCTTCGACCGCCCCAAGACCCCGGGCAACATCGGCACGCTGATCCGCTCCGCCGACGCCTTCGGCGCCTCCGGTGTGATCATCACCGGCCACGCCGCCGACCCGTACGACCCGAAGGCGGTCCGGGCCAGCACCGGGTCGCTGTTCGCCGTACCCGTGGTGCGCGTCGCCAGCCATCGAGAGGTTCTGGACTGGGTCGCCGCGGTTCGCGCGGACGGGCTCCCGCAGGTCCAGGTCATCGGTACGGACGAGCACGGGGACGTGGACGTCGCCGAACACGACCTGACCGGCCCCACTCTCCTGCTGGTCGGCAACGAGACGCACGGGCTGAGCAAGGGCTGGCAGGAGGCCAGTGACCGGATGGTGCGCATCCCCATCGTGGGGGCGGCGAGTTCGCTGAACGCGGCGGCGGCCGGAACGGTGGCGCTGTACGAGGCGGCCCGGCAGCGCGCCGAGCAGCGGTAGCCCAGCCGGAGCGCGCCGATTCCGACATGGGTCGGCATGTGCGCCGACCGTCCAGGCGACTGTCGGTGCCGACCGTCCCGTCGACATCAACACTGATCGGTGAATGGTCACCGGCTTGGTGGATGTCGGCGACGCTGCGTGCAACTAGCTTCGGAGACGGCCAGATGACGACTCGGCGATCCGGCAAGGGGTGCCATGACCGATCACGAACCGGCCGCCGCGGGAGCGTGGGACCTGTCCTCGCTGCTGTCCACGCAGCCGGCTTCCTCGGCGGATCCCCCGGCAGCCGAGCCGCCGCCCCGGCCGACCGCACCTTCCGGCGCCGATCAGGCCGTCGACACTCCGGCCGCCGAGATCACTGAAGCACTCGCGCCCGCCGAATTCGTCACGCCCGCCGAATTTCTCACGCCCGCTGAGCCTCTCACGCCCGCGGAACCTCTCACGCCCGCGGAACCCGGCACGCCGACGGCGCCGGCGGACGCCGAAGGCACTCCGGCGTGGATCCGGGATGCCGCGGCGACGCCCGCACCGGGCGCCCAGCCGAGCCGGTTCGTCGACCAGCCGGACCAGCCGGTGTATCCGGCGGTCCCGAACCGGCGTGTGGTGCTGGTCGGCGGCGCCGTCGCCGCTGTGCTCCTGGCGGCGGTCGGCGGGATCACCGCCGTGACGATGGCGAACCAGGACGATCGACGGACGCAGCCTCCGGCCGCGGCACCGTTGCCGCCCGACGCCGGGTTCACCGAGTTTCCGGCCGCGACCACCACCGGCGACACGCCCTTGCCCGAGTCCACGCCTACCGAGCCGGACCCGGAGCCCTCGACCGACCCGGCGACCGGTCCGGAGGACGAAGCGCTGGAGCAACTGGAGCAGCTACGCCGGCAGGACGCCCTCGCGATGGTGTTCGACGGCCGGTTCGCCGCACAGCTCGCGTCGAAGAGTGTGGGCATCGTGGATCCGCTTCAGACCACCGCCGCCGGTTCGCACACCTTCACCGCGGCCGACATCCTGGCCGAGCACCTGGCGCTGCGGTCCGCCCCGAGCCGGGGCACGAGCGTGGTGCTCGTCCTCAGCACCGACTTCGGAAAGCGGCAGCTCTACCAGGGCAAGCCCCTGTGGGTCACGTTCGCGCTCGGTGACTTCCCCACCCGGGAGTCGGTCCAGCGCTGGTGCGCGAAACGGTTTCCCGACCTGACCGGGGAACGGTTGACCAACCAGTGCGCGGTGCGGAAGCTCGAGGCGCACCCGTGAGCGACGTTCCGCCGTGGGCGCGCGCTCGGAGGCGTACGGGCACGAAGCCGTCATCCCCGCCGCCACCGACGAGCAGGCGGCGTGTCGTCGGACCGGCCGGCGACGCGGACCCGGCGCACACGGGACCGCCACCATCCGATCGAGCCGGCTCCAGCAGGCGGCCACCCGGCCCGGCCGGAGCCGGCCCGCCGAGCGGTGAGCGCCCTTCCACCAGCGCACCACCAGTGGCCGCACCGCAACCACCGACGCCCACCACACCGGCGGGTCCGCTCGTGGGAGTCCTGCTGGGGCCGATCCAGCCGGACGTCGAGACCCGCCGGTTCCGCGGCGCCATCGTGCTCTCCTGCGCCGCCGTACCGACCATCGTGCTGACTGCGGTGCGTGCCGCCCTGGGCACCCTGGACGGCGGCGTCGCCGCCGCCGGGCTGCTCGTGCCGCTCGCGCTGGCCGCCGCCGGCCAGGTCGCGGCACGGCTCAGCCGCCGGTACGCGCGCGGCCGGCAGGACGGCGACGTCACGGTCCGCCGGTTCCGGATCCGGGTTCCCGACGGCGGAACCCATTGGTACGCGCTCGAAGGCGGCGTGCCCGACGAGGCCCTGCACGCCGGTGACATCGTCCGAGCCCGGCGGCGCCGGCGGGCGGACGTGGCAGTGGTACGCGAACTCGACGTCCTCGCCACGCTGGAGGGCCCGGTGATCCGGCACGTCCGGGGCCGGCCCGGCAGCGCGTATCTCGTGCGGGCGTGGATCGATCGCCTCTGCCTGGTCGTCGCGGCGCTGGCCGGCGGCGGCGCCCTCGTGCTGGCGGCCGGTCTGCTGGCATGAGTCCAGGCGCCCGCCGCACCGGGCCCGCGCTCAGTCGCCGAACACCACCACCCGCCGGCCCTGCGCCGGGCCGCCGGACGGGCCCGCGGCGGCGCCGGGCATCCGGCCCGCCGGCACCGCCCGTTCCCGGCCCCAGCCACGGATCTCCTCGATCTGTTCCGGGTTGGTACGGCTGAGCGGGAACGTGTTGGCGAACGTGTCGATGACGAATTCGCTGCGCAGGGCGGCCGCCCCACCGTTGAGCATGACCTCGGCGCCCACCTCGTGCAGGGCCGACTCGATGTCGCTGCCGGCGAACCCGTCGGACATGCCGACCAGCTTGTCGAGCAGTTCCGGTTGCGGCTCCTGCCCGACGTAACGCCGGTAGTACAAGGCGATGATCTCGCGACGGTCCTGGTCTTCCGGCAGGTCGACGAAGAACAGCTCGTCGAACCGTCCCTTACGCAACAGTTCCGGTGGCAGCGAGCGGACGTCGTTCGAGGTGGCGACCACGAACACGCGGTGCGCCGACTCCTGGAGCCAGAACAGGAACTGGCCGACCAGCCGGCGGCCCACACCGGTGCTGTCGTTCTGACCGGCGAGGCCCTTCTCGATCTCGTCGATCCAGAGCACGCAGGGCGCGACCCGGTCGGCCGTCTCCAGCGCCTCCCGCAACCGGCCCTCGGACTGGCCGACGTACTGGCCGAGGATCGCGGCGAAGTCCAGCCGGTACAGCGGCAGGCGCCACTCGCCGGCGATCGCCTTGGCCGACAGCGACTTGCCGCAGCCGGGGACGCCGACCAGCAGTACGCCGCGCGGCGGGCGCAACTCGCTGCCGCGCAGGTCGGCGACCATCAGCTTGTGCTTGCGGCGTAGCCATTCCCGCAGGCTGGTGAGCCCGCCGACCTGGCGGTCGGCTTCCCTGAGGCGTACCCGTTCCAGGCCGGCCAACGACCCGAAGTGCTTGTCCTTGAACTCGGCGAGGTGCTCGACGTCGGCGGTCTCGACGCTGCCGCGGGTCACCAGCGTGGCCATCACGTTGATCGCAGTGCCCTCCGGCACCCCGACCAGGAACTCGGCCGCGCGGCGGGCGTCCTGCTCGGTCCACGCGATCGGCACGATCCCGTGGTGGTCCCGCAGGAACTCGACGATCACCTCGTACATCTCGTCGGCGTCGGGCAGGTCCAGCGTGACGGACATGCCGAGCCGGCTCAGCCCGCTCCACATCGGGGTGTCCGAGATGACGACAAGGCTGCCGGAGTTGGCGTCGGCGAGCCGGGCGAGCTCGGCGACGTGCCGGGTCACCGAGTTGTCGCCGCTGAGGTCCTCCGGGTCGACGAAGATCACGGTGGCCTGAGCCCGGCTGGTGAACTGCTGCGCGGCGAACTCGAGCGCGCCGGTCAGTGACCGGTCCTCCAGGGCGGGAGTGTTGTGCCGCAGGTCGCGTACCCCGGTGGCACGGGTGTAGATCCAGAACGGGAGCGCGGACCGTTTCGGGTTGGTCGCCATCTGCCGGACCAGGCGCAGTGCGCGGGTCTGTTCGATGGTGCGCACCCCGATGATCGGCACCCGGGCGGCGATGTAGCTGTCCAGGTCATGCAGGGATTCGGCGTAGTTCGACACGATGCCTCGGCTTCGTCAAATGATCACCCGGCGCGCCGGCCGGTGCGTGGGGGCGATGTCCCAGCCACCCCCGAGGGCGGCCGGTGTGGTGGTGAGGGCGTTCTCGCGTACGGTGCGCAGCCGGGCCTCGACGGCGGACCGCGGCGTGCCGGTGCGTTCCAGCCGCACGATCTGGTCTTCGAGCGACGTCTGCAGGGACCGCACCTGGGCCTCGATCACGTCGACGAGCCGCTGGCGCAGCTCGCCGGGGAGTCCGGGGTGTCCGGCGACCGCCCGGATCGGCGCCAGCCGGGCCCGCGCGTCGTGCATGGCACGGGCCGCGGAGAACTCGTCCCGGGCCCCGCTCAGCTCCCGCGACAGCAGGTCGGCACCCGCTTGGAGGCGCTGCGAGAGGGCGTCGGTGAGCCGGAGGACGAACCGTTCCCAGTTGTCGCCGTGCAGATCGTCGTCGGCGATCGCGGGCAGGGCCGCCGGATCCGGGGTGGCGCCGGCGGCCCAGTTCTCCAGGAAGGCGGCCCACGCGGCGTAGTGGCCGCCGGTGGCGTACACGATCAGCTCCGCCGTGAGCGCTGGACCAGGATCTCGCCGGGCGGCAGGGGATCCCACGACGGCAGGCTCGTGACCACCCGGCGAACCCGGCTGGTGGAGCGAGGCTGCTGCGGCGCGGACTGGCGCGCCCACGGCACCGTGGCGTCACCAGTGCGCTGCCCCGGTACTGCCGATGCGGTCGGTTCGGGCTTTCCGGTCACCTCAGACTCCTCCGGTGGTGTCGGCTTCGCCGGCTACCCGGCGTTCGAAGGGGGACGCGGCGGCGCCCGACCGGGACAGGTCCTCGATGAGCGCGCGTACCGCCGGCTCCCTGCTGTCGGCAGTACGGAACGCGGTGGACCAGTCGATCACCTCCGCGCTCGCGGCACGCAGTTGCAGGATCGAGTCGTGCTTGGCCTTGGCGATGAACCGGGCCGCCTCCTGCTGCCGGGTCGCGGCCGTCTGCGATCGCACGTAGAGCACCAGGAACCAGGCCACCGCGACGGCCAGACCGAGCAGGATGCCGACGGTTTGCAGACAGAGCGTGAACACGACGAGCGCGGCGGCGCTGACGATCCCGGGAATGATCGACTGCTTCATCCAGTCGAACCCGAGACTGGCCAGGTACGGCTGGGAGGTGCGGTCCCAGTGTTGGGCGAGCGACTGCTCCAGCTCGGCGAGCGGCCGGGTGAACGAGCCGACCCAGCGGGGCAGCTGGAAGGCGCGTGCGCCTGGGTTGTGGGTGCTCTGGAAGACCGCCTCGACGTTGGTCGGCAGGCCCTGCCGGTAGCTCATGCTGAACTCGGCGTGCGCCGTGGCGAACCAGTCGTGGCAGAACGCCACCGCCATCCGCTGCGTCGATCGGGAGACGCCGATGCCGGCCGGGTTGAGCGCCGACTCGGACTGGATGGTCAGGTAGTCCAGCGTGCTCTCCAGCGCGGCGAGGTCGGCCGGCACGTCCTGATGCGCGGCGGCCAGGTCACCCTGGTGCCGGATGATCGCCTCGTTCAGCGCGTAGTCCCGGCGCAGCGGCAGTTCCTCGTCGTCGTACTCGTTCACCAGTTGGTCGAGGATGTCGTCGACGGCGTCCTCCAGCTGACCGGCCACCACGGGCTCCTCGGCCGCGAGCGCCGAGTACTTCGTGATCAGGTTCTGGTGCGCGCCGGCCCGGGCCAGCGCCTCGGCCATCGCCGGGAACTGCGGCGAGAGCGCGGCGAGGCGGGGGAACCGCTCCGGCGTGGGTGCGGCCACGTGCCGCTCGACCTCGGCACGCCACCGGTCCACCTGGGCCCGCCGCATCGCCTCGTCGTCGAGAAGCTGCGCCTGCCAGGCCTCCAGCCGCTCCTGCACCATCGCAAGGCCGGCCGGGCCGAACGCACCCTGCGCGACGCACTCCAGCACCACCGCGAAGTGCCGGCCCAGCCTGGTCGGATCCTGCGCGGCGAGGTACTGGCGCAGCCAGCGCACCGAACTCTCCCGTCGGCCCTGCCGACGCAGGACGAGCGCCATGAACAGCGAGGTGCGCCCGGGCGAGCGCCGGAACGCCTCCTGGATCGCCCGGTCGCACAGATCCGGCTCGTCACCGGCCCACGCGCCCATCGCGACCAGGACCGGGGCCAGCCAGTACCGCGGATTCTGGATCATGAGCTGCTCGCTGACCGAGCGCACGGTCTCCTCGGAGAGCAGGCCGACGTCGAAGCCCTGGAGCACACCGACCGCCGAGCGGCGGACCACCTTGTGGTGGCCGAACTGATATTCGAGCCGGCTCTCGATGGTGCCCTTGTTGGTCAGCGCGTTCTGGAGGTTGTCGGCCTTCCGCGCCTCCAGGACGAACCGCTGGAAGTCCGCGATGAGCCGGGCCAGCTCGTTGTGTGTCTCGTCGGCGCGCTGCCCCACGCTGGCCACCTGGCCGCTGACCAGGTCGATGCGGGTGTTGAGTTGCACCGTCAGGTTCTCGAGGCGGTTCAACTGGCGGGACAGGCCCAGGTCGTTCGTGCTCACGATCGTCCTTCCGATCCGCCGACGACGGAGCCGTCGGGCAGTACGGGATGCAGGGTGCCGCTGGCGTAGACCTCGATGTACGCGTACGCGCCGGTCCGGGCGAGCATCCGCGCCTGTGCGAACGGCTCCGGCATCACGTCGCCCGGGGCGTAGTGCTCGACGATGGAATGGAACAGGTCCAGCCGGTGGTCGACGTACGGCGGGCCCAGGTAGCAGGTGGCGACGAAGCCGAGCGGCACGTCGCCGAACTCGCGCTCGTACTCGTCACGCACCCACTTGGCCAGTTCGGCCCGCGCGCCGGCGTCGAGGTGACCGTCGAGGCGCCGGACCGCTTCGAAGAGGCCGGCATGCCGCCGCCTGCGCCTGTCACGGCTGGTGGCCTGTTGTTGACGACCGAGTCCGGTGACGTCGAGTTTCGCGTTCAACGGCGCCTCGACGCGTCGCCGGTGTGCGGATTCCATTATTCCTGGGACCTCGGATTCTTCCAATGCGGAACGTGTACGCCAGACTTCGTCGTATCGATACGGATCGCAAGGTCCATCGCGCCACCTTCGCTGATCCAGATGAATGGACCGCCCTCGCATGATCGGTGGGGACGTCCGGACGACCGGTCCGATTGACAGGACTACCGGTTCTCGACCCCACGTCGAACCTGCCACGTCCCTGCTGGTGGATCCCGGATTAATCCGGGATCCACCTACGACCACGGTCGATGATGGACGCCCCCGCCCGACCGGAGGGCGGCCACCGGATCCTTGTCGGCATTTCCCAGGCGTGGCAGACTTGCGCCGCCTCACCGATTCCCCGATCCCATTCCGGCGCGGTTCCGCGCGCCATTTCACCCCTGACCTGGAGTGGCCCGTGACCATCACCGGCACACAAAGGCATCCGGGCGCGCCGTCGCCTGCCGACGAATCGTTCATCGCATTCCCGCTCGTCTCGGCGGCGGCGCCGAACGCCTGTGAGGTGGCCGAGTCGGATGCCGGACAGAACCTGCCGGGCAGCGACCTCCGCGGGCGCGGCCGGTGGTGGGCGGCACGATGACCGTGTACGCGCTGATGGTGGGCGTGGACGCCTACCGGGCGGTCAGTCCGCTCCGGGGCTGCCGGGCCGATGTGACGGCCGCCCAGGACCTGCTGACAGCCCAGCTCAAGGACACACCGCCGGTGGTTCGCACGCTGCTCGACGGCGACGCCACCCGGGCGACGGTCATCGACGGCATCCGGACGCACCTCGGCCTCGCCGGGCCGGGCGACACAGCGCTCTTCTGGTTCGCCGGGCACGGTTCACAGGCACCCGCCCCACCCGGCCTGTGGTACCTCGAACCGACCGGCATGGTGCAGACCCTGATCTGCGCGGACAGCCGGGAGCACGGCGTACCCGACCTGTACGACAAGGAACTCGCCGTGCTGCTCGGCGAGGTGGCGGCCAGGGGCGCGCACACGGTGGCGGTGCTCGACTGCTGCTACGCCGGCGGCGCGGCCCGCAACGAGGTACCGGAGCAGGAGGCCCGCGCCCGGTACGTTCCCGCCCGCCACGACGTACCCGACATGGCGGCCCTGGTGGCTGCCGCGCCGCTCGCGGCCGACGCGGAGTACGTCGCCCTGGCCGCCTGCCGCTCGTTCGAGCTCGCCCAGGAGTTTCCGCTGGACGGCCTCACCCACGGTGTCTTCACCTGGGCGCTGCTGCGCGCCCTGGCGCGGCTCGGACTGCACGCCACCAGCCGGGACCTGCTGACCCGGGCCCGTTGTCTGGTCGAGGACGTGGTCCCGCGCCAGGTCCCGGAGCTCTTTCCACAGGTTCCCGGGCCCGGCGACCGGCCGTTCCTGGGGGGTCCCCTCGCCGCGGGCGGCGCCGGCGTGGTGATGCGCCACCTGCGCGGCGCCTGGGAGATCGACGCCGGCACCTGTCACGGCCTGCCCCCCGGCACCGGCGACGGGGTGCGTGTCGCCGTCGCGGGCGAGCCGGTACGCCGGGAGGCCCGGGTCGTCTCGGTACGCACCGAGCGCAGCCTGGTCGAGCCGGCCGGCTGGGAACCCGACGAGGAGAAGCAGTACCCGGTGGTGCTGGCGAGCATGCCCTTGCCGGCCACCACCGTCGCGGTCGACGGCGCCGAGCCGGTGGTCCGCGCGTTGACCGAGGCGATGGGACCGTCCCCACACGTACGGCTGGCCGTCGCCGAGGTGCCCGAGCTCCGGGTACGGGCCGAGCCCGACGGCCGGATCCGGATCCTCGGCACGGACACCACACCTGTCGCGCCGGAGATCGCCGGCGGCCCGGCCGCCCTCGGCCGCGTCGTCGAGACCCTGGAACACATCGCCCGCTGGCGGCAGGTCAAGGCACTCGACAACCCGCTCTCCGCGCTTGCGTCCCGGGTGCGGGTGGAGATCGTGGAGGCGTGGCCGGGCGAGCGCCGGGCGCCACTGGACCGCAGGCCGATCCGGCCCGGCCCGGACGGATCGGTACGGCTGAACTACCGCTGGTCGGGTCACGGCTGGACCCCGCCCACGGTCTTCATCCGGCTGCACAACCACGCCGACCGTCCGCTGCACTTCGTCCTGCTGGACCTCACCGACCGCTATCGGGTGTGGGCGGGTCTCTTCCCCGGTGGACGCGTCGAGCACGGCCGTGCGGCGGCGGCGCTGGAGGGCCGCCCGGTCCAGGTGGGTCTCCCGCCGGACATGACCCCGGCGCCGGGCCGGGAAGTGCGGGACTGGTTGAAGCTGTTCGTCGCCGAGGAGCACTTCAGCTCCCGTCCGTTCGAGCTGCCGCGGCTCGGTGATCCGGGGCTCTCGGCGCGGCGCGACGCGATCGGGCTTCGCGGCGTGCTCGACCGGCTGGGGCGGGCTGCGGTGCACCGCGACGCGAGCGCGGTTGCCGCCGACGACGTGTACGACTGGGCCACCGTCACGGTTCCGATCCGGACCGTCGTTCCGGAGGGCCGGCCGTGACCGCCGACTTGCCCGAGCCCTCGATCGACAATCAGATCGCCTGGCTCACCGAGGCGTTCGAACGGGCCGAGGGCACCGAAGACCCGGCCGACCTGACAGCCGTCATCGACCTGCTCACCCGCCTGCTGGCAGACCATCCGGACGACCCGGACACCGACGAGTGGAGATTCGAGCTCGGGCTGGCGTACGGCAGGCGCAGCCTGCTGACCGACGACGCCGCCGACAGCGAGCAGGCCCTCGCGGTGTGGGAGCCGCTGCGGGCGGAGACCGCGCCGGGCAGCCCGGAACGCGCGTTGGTCGCCGCGCATCTCGCCCAGGCCCACTGGGACCGCTGCCGTCTGCGCCCGGACAGCGGCCCGACGGAGTTCAGCCACGCCGCCGAGGCGGTCGACGAGCTGCTCCCGGACGTGGCCGGCACGGATTCGGCCGCCTTCGTCACGCTCCACTCGGGCATGCTCCACCTGCTCCTGGCGGAGCAACTCGGCGACACGGACCAGTTGTGCCTGGGCAACTCGATGCTCGCTGCCGCGCTGCCCGACGCCACACCTGAGACACCGGGTTACCCGCTGGCCGCGTGGATGTTCTGCTGCGCCGGCACCGAGCAGTTCCTGCTGGAGGGCGACCCGGCGATCCTGGACCGGCCGATTGCCGAGGGCCGCCGCGCGGCGGACCTCCTCCCGGCGGACTACGACCTGCTGGTCGATCTGGCGGAGGCCTACCGGCACCGGTGGGAGGCCCGCGACGACGCGGCCGATCTCGACGAGGCGATCGCGTGTCTGCGCCGTGCCCCCGACGATCAGCCGGCCGAGTTGGCGGCGGCGACCCGCGCGGTCTGTGCCGAGTTGCTGCGCCTACGCGCCGTCCGAGACGGCTCCGCGGCGGACGCGGACGCGGCGGTACGACTGCTCGAGGAGGCCGACGAGCTGGCCCCGGGCCAGTGGGGACAGGAACTGGCCGGTGTCCTCTTCGCCCGCTGGCAGATCAGCCAGGCGTCGTCCGACCTGGAAAGGGCCAGTTCCTGCATCGACCGGGTTCTGGCGGCCGGACCGGCGGCCCCGGACGTGCTGGCGCAGACCCACACGTTGCGGCTGGTCATCAGCGACGGTCAACTGGCCGACGAGTGGCGCCGCGAACCGGGCCGGGCGCCGGCAAGCGGTTCGCGGGCATGCCGTGAGGTGGAGGCGGCCCGGCAGGCATGGCCGATCGTCGACCGGCAGGCCCGGCCGCACCCGCGTGCCGCGTTCGCCATCGGCCTGGCCCTCGCCGAGATTCACATCTGCGCCTGGAACCCCGGCGCGCTGCCCCTCGACCGGGTCGTCGCCCTCCTGGACGCCACCGAGGGAACAGACGGCCTGTCGCCCGAGCTGGTGGACCTGCGCAACCTCGGCCGGAGCATCCTGTCCTACGCACGGGAAGCCCAGCATTCGGGCCGGTGGGACGAGAACGGGGAGGGGTTCCAGGCCGCCCGGAGCCTCGCGCGCCCGGACGCAGACCCCGAGATCCGGTCCCGGGCGCTGGGGATGCTTCACCTGATGCTGAACGGCGTGTTCACCCGTTCCGGTGACCTGCGTGCGCTGCGGACGGCCGGGGAGCAGGTCCGGTCCCACCGGACGCCCGCCGGTGAACCGGACCCGGAATCCGTCCTCCTCGCCCGGTTGCTGGAGCTGGGCGCCCCGGGCCGGGACCCGGAGGAGATGGCGGCGGACGCCGCGGAGTTCCGCGCCCTGCTGCGGGATCCGGAACTCCCCTACTGGGCCCGGCAGGCGATGCCTGTGGCCGAGGCCCTGGCCGGCACGTTCGCGGCGGCGAACGGTGAGCCGATCGAGCCGATCGAGACCGTCGCGGACGGGGACACCTGGAGACGGTCGGCTCAGATGCTGCGGCTCCTGCCGGCCGTCGTGTCGGCTCTCACCCGACGCGACGTAGCCGCCCTGCGCACGGCCGCCGACCAGCTCGGGAAGCTGATCGAGCTACTCCCACCGGAGCACATCGGTCAACTGGGAGCGGCGGTGTTCGCCGGTCGCGCCGAGCTCGGTGTCGCCGGCCTCGACGCGGGCGACACTGCCGCGGCCGAGCGCGGCGTGCGGCATCTGGCCCGGGCGGTCGACCTGCTCGGCGGCCCGGACGACCGCCTCTGGTCGGACACCCTGATGACTTACGCCGCCGCGCTGCGGACCGCGAACCTGCCCGGCGGCCCCCGCCACGCCGACTCCCGCGAAGCCGGCCTGAGCGCCCTCCGTGGCGACCTGGGGCAGGTGCTCGTGCAGTCCGGAACCGACGACGCCTTCACGGCCGCCCGCGACGCCGCGGGTCACGCGGTCACCGTCGCGACCTGGTGCCGTCAGGACACCGCCGACGACGACCTGATCGCCGCCCTGGACGCCGGCCGAGGGCTGGTCCTGCATGCCGCCATGTCGTCACGGCTCGTCGCCGACCAGCTCGCCGCCGCCGGCCGCGAGGATCTGGCCGTGCGGTGGCAGCGTTCGGCCGGCTACGGACACGACCGGCTCACCGGTACGCCGTTGAGCGCCGTCCCCTCGCTCGTCGAGGTGCCGGACGACCTGCGGGCGCAGGCACTCAGGACACTCCTCGACGAGGACCGGAGCGGGATCCTCCACCCGGCCCGGCCCGCCGAGATCCGGGCGGCCCTGGCCGCGGTCGGGGCCGACGCACTCGTCTACCTGGTGCCGACCACGCCGGACGCCTCGGGTGCGGCGGTGCTCGTACCCCGCGACGGCGATGTCGACGTCCTCGCCCTGCCCGACCTGCGGCTCGACGCGGCCGCCGGCTTCGGATGGCACACCGGCCGGTTCCGCGACGCCCAGCCGGCCGAGCCGCAGGCGGAAACGGCGTCGATCGACGAGATCTGCGCCTGGGCCTGGTCGTCGGCGATGGACCGGCTGGTCGCCCACGCGGAACGGTGGCGCAGCGGGGACCGACCGGCACGCCTCGTCCTGATTCCGCTCGGCCTGCTGGCCACCGTTCCCTGGCACGCCGCCTACCGCAGCGACGGGGCCGCCCGGCGCTACGCGATCGAGGACCTGGTCGTCTCGTACGCGGTCTCGGCCCGCATGTTCTGCACCAGCGCCCACTTCCCCATCCGGCCGGTACGCTCCGCGCTGGTCGTCGGCGACCCGACAGGCGAACTCGGCTTCGCCGCCGCCGAGGCACGAGCCGTCCACGCTGCCTTCTACCCGGACGGCACCCACCTCGGCGGCGACGTCCCCGGTGACCCCGAGGGCACCGCCACACCGGCCCGGGTGCTCTCCTGGGTGTCGTCGGCCGCGCCCGGCCCGTCGCTGCTGCATCTCGCCTGCCACGGCCGGGTGGATCCGCAGCGGCCCGCGGACGGGCATCTGGTGCTGGCCGGTGGCGTCCTGCCGGCCCGCCGGCTGCTCGACGAGTCCCGCGTCGCCGAGCTGTCGATCGAGCGGGTGTTCCTGGCCGCCTGCACCACCGGCGTCACGCGCACCCAGCACGACGAGGCGTTCAGCCTGTCCACGGCCTTCCTGGCGGCCGGCGCGCGTACCGTCTTCGGGTCGCTGTGGGCGGTGCCGGACGCCGAGACCTCGCTGCTGATGTTCATGGTCCACCACTTCCTCAACGCCGAGGGCTGCGACCCGGTCGACGCGTTGCACCAGGCTCAGCGGTGGATGCTCGACCCAGATCGCCGGGCGCCCTCGGGCATGCCGGCGGACCTGAGCCGGCAGGCCACCGGCGGCTCCGTGGCGAGGCCGGAGTCCTGGGCCGCCTTCACCCACTCGGGACGGTGAGCGTCACCAGCCCAGGTGCAGGAATCCCGCCCAGGTCGACAGGTCGTCACCGTCGAGGTCGGCCACCCGGCGTGCCAGCACCGCCGGCATGCCCGCCGGAACCGTGCGCTCTCTGTCGGCCATCCACCGCTGAGCCCGGTTCAGCGCGTCCGCCGGCCGGCGACCCTCCGCCCGCAGGTAGTGGTGTGCCATGAACATCAGCAGCGAGGTGGCGTCGCTCGGCACCGGCCACAGCGACCCGAAGACGGTACGCGCGCCGGCCGCCAGGAAGGCCGTGGACAGGCTGAACGCCTCGTCGAACGTCCCGCTGGGGACGCTTGTCGTGCAGGCGGCGAGCGCCACCACACCGATCGCCCCGTCCTTGCGGCCTTCCAGGAGGTCCCCCGCGGTGAGCCGGGCCCCGCCGGCCAGCAGCAGGTACGACCCGTCGATGCCCTGTCCCACCGCGCCGTGGCAGGCCAGATGCAGCATCGGCCGTGCCTGGCCGGCGCGGCGCAGCCAGGCGAGCACCGCCTCGGGGGTGGCCGTCGGCGAGGCCCCGGAGCTGCCCGCGTCGTCGACGAGCAGCTCGGCGTCCGGGTAGAACGCAGCCCGCACGGCGAGCGCCTCGGTCCGGGCATCCGGCAGGTCGTGGGTGGGATCCCCGACCACCAGTCCACTTCCGTCCTGCGGGATCGGCGGCCGGTCGGCGTTCTCGCAGAGCAGCCGCGCCGAGGGCGCGTAGGAGAACTCGGCCTGCTGCACCGCGTACCAGCCGTCGTGGTCGCGCGCGGCGTGCCAGGGCACGGCGGCGAGCCGGCCCATCGGTACGAGCAGCAGCCGCGGCGCCCGGGACAGGCCCCAACGCCCGGTCTCCGCGAGCAGCGGGCCGATCGCCACGCGCCACGCCCACCCCGCCAGCCGGTCCAGGGCGTCCCGCCACCTGGTGACCGGATCGGCGGTCTCGTCGCCGGTGTCCTCGCCGCCCACCTCGCCCGCGTCGCGGGCCGCCAGCAGGCGGCTGTATCGCTGCACCGGGTCGTCGTCGGACTCCACCAGGGACGGCAGGGACAGCGCGAACGGCTCGCTGCCGTTCGGCAGGATCACCGCCGCACCGGGCACCCCGAGGCGCCCGGGCACCAGGTAGACGAGCGCGTCGTGGCGCATCGCCCGCAGCGCCGTCCGGATCTGGTCGAGCGACGGCGGGTCCAGCACGTCCGGCACCGGCACGTCGCCGAGGTGCGCACCGGTGAGCACGGCCAGCACGTCACGCCGTACGTCGGGGTCGGCACTGCCGGTCTGCCAGCGGCGGGCCAGCTCGTCGTGGCCCAGCGCGTGCAGCCGGGCGGGGATCCCCGTGGTGACCGTCGCGGCGTACAGCATCAGGCAGCGCCCGGCGTCGAGCGCGGCCACCGCGCCGCCGGCGTCGCCGTCGGCGAGGCACCAGCGGGCGACCTCGGTCGCGTCGTCCACCGCATGCCGGGCGGCGGCTGTGGCGTCGGCGGTACCGGCCTGCAGGAGCACGCTCCAGGCGTGGCCGCGCAGCGCGCGTTTCCCGGTCTCCCGGCCCTCGGCGCGGCGGCCGGCCAGCCGGTACGCGTGCGCCGAGGCCATCTCGGCGAACGCCCACATCGGGTGCGCCACGTCGCCGGCCGCCCGGCGGGCCGTCGTGAGCCGGCGCAGTGCCTCGTCCAGCATCTCCCGGCCGGCGCCGAGCTCGTAACGCGCGCAGAGGAACCGGCCCAGCGTGGCGTCGATCATCGGTCGGTGCGGGTAGTCGGCGGGCGCGATGTCGGAGGCCCGGCGCAGCTGAGCCACACCGCGGGCCAACTGGTCGGCGTCGCGCCGGTCGACTGCCTTGCGGCAGATGCCGGTGCCGGACACGAAGAGGCGGAACGCCCGCTCGCCGGCCGACAGGCCGGGCTCGTCCACGGCGTGGCGCTGCGCCGGCTCGACACCGGGCGTGTGTCCGCCGGGCGCCTCCATGACCATCGCACCCGCGTTGAGGTACCGACGCAGCGCCAGGGTGCTGGGTGCGTCCGGCGGTAGCCGGTCCACCAGGTCGATCAGTCGCTGCAGCGAGTCGAACGCCTCCCCGGTCTCGCCGCGCTGAGTGGACGCGAGAATCTCGGCAGCCTCCTGCATGATCTCGGCGAACTGCCGTTGTTCACCTGTCACCCCGGCGTCGAGCATTGCCTGCACCCGCGTGCGGACCTGCCGGACGTCGTCGTAGAAACTCCGATCCTGCCCGCGCTTGACCAGCAGGGCCATCCGCAGCGCCACGGCGGCCGACGCGAACGGGCCCCCGGCGGTACGGGCCACCAACTCGTCGGCCCGGTCGAACGCGTCGTCCGCGTCGAAGTCGGCGTCGTCAGTCAGCACGGCGCCGGTGTCGACCAGGCCGTGCAGCAGAGCCGCAGCCGTCTCCTCCAGCCCGATCGAGTCGATCGTGGCGTGTTCGCGGGCGGCCCGGAACTCCTGACCCCGCATGGCGGCATGCAAGGCACACAGGACCAGGGCCTGACCGACCACGGCACGCTCCGGGCCGGTGAACGCGGCGGCGGCGAAGTCGGCTTGGGCGCGGACCAGCGTCTCCGGATCGCCGTCCACCTCGTAGCGACGCAGCCGTGCGTACGCGCGGGCCAGCAGTTCGGCGCGGTCCAGCGGAGGCTCCGCCCGGGACAGCGTCTCCAGCGCGGCTGTCACGTCCTCCGGTGCGGCGGCCCGCAGATGCGCGACCGCAGCGACCGGATCGTGCCACCGGACGCTCAAGGTAGAGGTCACAGGGCCTCCTCGGCACGTCGGCGGAGCCGATCGGGGTCGGTGACGGTGATCCGGCGGTAGCCGGTCCGGATGACGCCGTCGTCGCGCATCCCGCGCAGCGTCCGCTGCACGGTGTCGTCGACGGCGCCGACGAGCGTCGCGAGTTCGGCGTGTGTCAGTTCGACAGCGATGCGCAACCCGCCGTCATCCGGCTCGCCGATCACCTCGACCAGCTCCAGCAGCACCCGGGCGAGCCGGACCGGCACCGGAAACGCACTGAAGTCGGCGCGACGCAGGTTGGCCCAGTGCAGGCGCCGTCCGACGGTGGCGGTCACCTCGTTCGCCACCTCGAGATGCCGACTCAGAAACGCACGGAAGGCAGCCTGCTGGATGACAGTGGCCCGGACCTCCCCGCAGGCGGTGACGGTCGCGATTCGCTGGCCATCGGTGAGCGCGGCGAACTCGCCCACGAGGTCACCCGGGAGGCGTACGGCCAACAGCTGCTCGGTGCCCCCGACCGACATGGTCACCTTGGCGACACCCTGCTGGATGATCTCGACGTGGGTGTCCCGTCCGCCCTCGATGAAGATCCGCCGGCCCGGTGAGATGACGCGCGTGATGCCGAGGGCCAGCAGTTTCCCCTGCACCTCCGGCTCGAGCCGATCCAGAAAGGAGCCGGGCGCCCACGAAGACATGCAGACATTCGAACCGGTCCATCACTACGGCGCAATGGCACGGTAGGGCCGGAAACAAGAGGGCTGTGGGCTGAACGGCCGACCGAACGACATCCACCGGTGCCTCAGTCGCAGGTGCGGCGCACCGGACGGCCGATTCGGCGGCACGCCGACTCGGTCAGCGCGGCTCGTCGATCCGTCGCCGTGCCGACCTGCCGGCCCGAAAGCAGCCAGCGCATGTCGACCCCGATCCCCCCTCGCCGAGCGCCGAACAACCGGTGCCGATCCCTGGCGTACATTCTCCGCCGTGGCATCTCGAAACAGGAGACGGATCGGCCTCCTCATCGGACTGTCGTGGAGCACCCCACTGACGGCCGCCACGGCGGGTTCAGAAGCGCAACAAGACCACCGGTCGGGACCGGATCGACGTGGCCACTCGCCGGCCTGTTGGGATGCCGGTTCATGAGCTGGGTCGCCAACGTGATGCTGTCGGTGGGCCCGACGGACCGCCCGAACGCGCAGGCGTTCATCGGCTGGCTCGACACCCAGTGCCGCTGTCGTGAACCGGGCGCGAGTTCGGGCGGTTGCGGTAGCCTGCGCCTCATCACCGGTGTGGACAACCAGTGGGGCGGGCACAAGAACCCCGAATGTCAGGTGTTCGCCGGTGCGCTCAACCACGCCGACCTCACTGCTGTCGTGGCGCGTTTCGGGTCCGTGGCCTGGCACAATCCCAACGCCGCGCAGCTCTTCGTGATGGACCAGGAGGAGTTCTTCTTCCGCGTCTGGATGATTCGCAACGGCGCTCTACGCCAGTACGCCCCTTCGTCGCCGGACGAGGAGGACGACGAGTTCTGGCCTCCCGTCGGGGCGTAGCCGCCGGAGGCATCGTTTCCGGGTCTTCGGGCGGGACGCGGCCCGGCACCAACGGACGGCGGCGTGATCAACCTTGGAACGGCGAAGCCCAGGCCGATGACCTGGGCTTCTGCACCGAGCCGCCTGATGGAATCGAACCGTCGACCTACGCATTGCGAGTCGTCTGCCACAGCTGACCAACCTGGCGTCCCGGTCGTCATCGTCCGCTGACGGCCGGTGGTTTGGCTACTCGGTTGGCTGCACCCCTCGTCCACGAGGTGCCTCTGTGCTTGCGCAGTGGTGGCAGCTTCGTCAACGCGCCAGGTCGGGCAAGGGCCTGGTCAGCCAGGCTCAGGCGAACCTGAGCCTGGCTGACCGGGCCACTTATTGCTAGGCGTTGCCGGACCGTGCCCCGGGCAGCGTCCGCAGGGCGGTCAGCGTCATCTCGGCGTCCCGGTAGGACACCCGGAACATGTGGTGGCCCACGTTCAGGACACGCCGTTCCGGCATGGAATGGAAGTGGCCCTTGATCGAGGCTCCACTCATGATCGTCAGTACCGTGCCCGGAGTGATGGGCGCGCGAATGTCCAGGGTGAGTTCGCCGTCCAGCACCAGGGCACCCGCCGCCCGCACGCTCGTGTAGTCGTGGTCGCCGGAAATGGTGATGGCGAGGCGACCCGCTCGGCTGATGGTCACATCGCCGCCGACCTTCAGGACGTTGCCCTGCGCGACCTCGGTGAGAGTGATGGACACTGCGGACGCCACTTCCGCGGCCGAGAGGCCGGGCTGCAACACACCGCTGTCGACCTGGATGCTGCCTCCCACGACACCGCTGCCGCCGAGCGTGCCGCCCTTGACGGCGATCGAGCTCGCGTGCGATCCGGCGATCGAAAGCTTGCCGCCTTCAACCGTCGTGCCGCCGTCGTAGGTGGCGTGGCCCGACATGATCAGCGTTCCGGAGCCCTGCTTGGTCAGAGACGCAGTGTAGAGGTTGTTGTCGATATTGTTCTGAATGTAGGCCGCGCGCGCGTCCATCCATTCCTTGCGCCACTGGGCGGCATCCTCGTAGCTGATCTTGTCGTACAGTTCCGGGTGGCCGTTGGTGATGGCTTGGACGTGAGGATCGGCCAAAATACCCTGAAGCAGGAAGGCGTTTTCGCTGAGCCTACCGTCCGGGCTCAGTACGTTGGGGCTGAATTCACCGGCGAAGGCAATGCCCTGCTTCTTGTAGGCCGCCAGCCACTCCCGATCCTCCCTCTCCCTTTCCTTGATCGCGATCTGGCTGATGTCGTTCGACCAGACGTCCAAGGGCACCTTGTCCATTTTGTAGATCATGGGGCTCAGGAACTGGCCGGGGCCATACATGCCCTTGGCCAGGTCGGGGATACCCCAACCCCAGCGCTCGTCCGGAACCCCGTCGGCAGCGGTCCAGGCGATGGATGCCCCGGTGGGGGAGGTCTGCCCGGTGCCGAGGAATCTCACACCGTCGGACATCTTGTTGTTCGCCGTGGTGAACATCAACTCACGGACCTGCTTGGCGTCCATGTTCGGATAGCGAGAGAGCAGAACCCCCATCACCGCTGTCGCAACGGGCGTCGCCGGAGACGTTCCGCTCGAGTTCGAATAGTTGGTGTCGCCACCGCTGTTCGTGGTCCGCACACTGTTCGACGGGGTGGACACGGTCCACCATTTTGCGAGCCCCGCCTCGTTGTACCCGAACTGCTTCGTGTATTCGGGGTTGGCAGCAGTGGGAGGCTGCACCCCGCCGACGCATACCCACTGCTTTTCCGCCGAGGGGTTGAAGAGGGGGTACGCCGGGCGGAAGTACGGGTTGCTCCAGTCGTTGTTGCCGGCCGACCTCACGTTGACGGCGCCGCTATCCCTGATAGCGTCCCAGATGGCATCCATGAAGGAGCGTCCGGGGTAGTCCGGGTTGTACTGGATGCCGTCTTGTGAATAGCTCTTCTTGAAGAGGAAGAACTGGTACTCCAGATCCTTGAGGTACTCGCTGGGGACGATGGTCGCCATCGCCGTGGCGCTGGCACTGTCTTTGCCGCGCAGTTGGTAGGCGTTGGCGAGGTTGCCACCGATCCCGAGGTCGTTTCCTAGGCCGTCGAAGCGGCTTCTGTCAAGAGTCTGGACATAAGAGCCCCAACTGCTGTTGATGACCCGGGCGCCCGCGTCGACCAGGGCCTTGTTGGCCGTATGCCAGTACACGTAATCGTGGAAAGGGCCGTGGGACTGGGTATCGGAACCGCCGGTCATGGCGACGTACATCGTCGAGCCGAAGGCGATGCCGTGCTGCTCTTTGCCGTCGCGAACGCCGGAGGTGACGCCAAGCATGCCGGTCCCGTGGCTGTAGTCACTTGTTCTCGCCTGGTCACCGGCCACGGTGAACCTCTGGCCCGCAGTGAACGGGTTCGCCGGGGTTGCTGAGTTCCGGTACCCGAAGCCGGACGTCCCGTAGAAACCCTCCGCCCTCACCGGAACGATCAACCCGGTCTGAAATCCTTCGTGGGTGGGCCGGTAGCCCGAATCCATCATGCCCAGCGCGACGCCCTGCCCGCGGTAGCCAAGGGCGTAGGCGGTGGACGCGTTCACCGCGACGAGCTGCCATGGGGAATCGATCGCTGTGCCAGGATTGGAAGGATTGTGACCGGTGTAGTAGCCATACTCCGGCGTTTCCCAACTGGCTCTAGCGGCATCCAATTCCCCTGGCGTCCTGGCGACAAAACCGGGGTCTCCCGGATACGCCGGTCCGCCGCCCGTTTGTCCAGGGGCCGACGCTGGATTGCCATTGGGCGACGCCGAGGCAAAGCCGGCCGGAAACAACGCGATGCCGGCTCCGGCAGCAAAGGCGCCTCCCAGGCGGCGCAGGAACTGCCGCCGACTCACGAACCTCATGCTCATCTACGATTCCTTCCGGGAGTCGATATCTCCAACGGACCGGGGCGGCCGGTTGCGCCCAGGGTCCTGCACGGCCTGCACACGCTGGCCGAGGCAAAATCGATGTGCCGGCCTGCCGCCTTTACCGGGCGGCAAATGCCGATGGCTTTGTTCGGAATCCCGACTGCGGCGCGAGCCGACGCGTGAACCTCGGGTGCCGACCGCTGACGAGGCCAGCGCCGAGGACGACTTCGACGTCGGGAGACGGCGCAAGCCCATAATCAGAAACGGCCATAGCGACGCGGTGCGCGCGCCCTTGAGTCGGCAGCCGCTATCAGGAGGAACCCCTGCCACGTCGGAACAGCGAACTGGAACTCTCCCCCAAGTGGGCCTCCCCTAATTGATCACCAGATTAGACTGCGAGAGAAGCCCCTCGTCAAGGGGCGACATTTATCCATTGAGGACAGTTTGCGCTTCCGTCTATATCGATCTGTCCAACTGTCGTGCATCGGGCCATGGGCCGGGTCCATCGAGGTGGTGTGCGACTTGTCCGTGATGATGTTTTTGCGCAGATGGGAGGCAGCCGCCGCGCACCGCGTGGTCATGGAGATCCTCGGTCATGATCGGCGATCAAGCCGGTGACCTGGACCTTTCCATGGAGCCACCTGACGGCCTCTCGACATCTCGCACCGCTGCCCCGTCCTCAGACGGCCTCTTGCGGACTGGTTGCGGACCGCTCGCATGACAGATCGGGCCCTGCGCAGTCGCACGCTGGCCGACCTGGATATGGGGGCCGTGCGGGCGCTATAGCCCGATGTTGCTCTTCGGGCCCATGTATGACCCGGCGTTTGGCCACCCGGCCCGGGCCAACTTTACGAACCGCTCGCCGAACCCCAGCGACGGCAGGTCCGTCAGCTTGACGAACTCGACCGCACGGATCGGCCGGGTGTCTGCCCCGGCCTTAACCGCCCCCAGCTTGCCGCCCACCCGGCGGCACCGGAAGGTGAGGTGAACGACCTGCGCCTTCACGACATCGCACACGTACAGCAGGTCCCCGACCCGGATCTCCAGACCGGTCTCCTCCCGCACTTCGCGCTCCAGAGCCTCCTCGACCGTCTCCCCGGGCTCCACCTTGCCGCCGGGCAGCGACCAGGACCGGTCACCTTCGGTGTCCTGGTCCAGCAGCAGAATCTCGTCTTCCTCGATCACGATCCCGATGACGCGAACATTCATCGGCACCGGCAGACCGTAACAATCCCAGACGCTCGAAGGGCACCGTCAGTTTGGAAGGAGAAGATCACGGCCCCGAGATGCCCTAAACCCCTGCTGGCGGAAGGGGAGTGGGCCACGGCTGCTGCCCGCTCGTGCGCCCGGCTCCCTTCGTCCCGCCGGCTCCCAGACGTGGCTTTCGCCGACCCATGGCCGAGGCCGTCGGCCAGTTGTTGCCGTACTACCGCGCGCACGATGCATCTTCCTCGTTCCAGATGGAAATGACGTGCCCTTCTCCGTACTGCCCGATAACGCGAGACCTCGCCTCATCGAGAGACGTGGCAAGGATGCGCAGGCGAATGCCGATGACCACGCCACCGCCGAGGCTCGTCCCGCTTTGCGGGTTCCAGTCGTCGGGCCGCTCGGGTCGTGGTTTCTTGAACTCCTGGTCGATGTAGTCGAGCAGATCGGTGCCGTAGTAGATGATGTCCCACCCGCGCATCGACAGGACCGGATGAGCGAAGGTTCCGCGTCCTGCGGGAAGGAACTCGAACCCGTATTCGCGCTCGATACGGTCGAACTCTGCGTCGGACAGGCCCTTGTCGATCCGGCAACAGCCAAGAGTAGCCAGCCGCCGTGCCGCTGCGACCTGGACGCGGTCGCCAACCGGCTGGATGAGGCGGTCGCGGCGCGGGATGCGGACTATTTGCGGACCAGCACCGTCGGCGGCGAGGTGTCGACCTTGGGAAACGGCGAAGCCCAGGTCTCTGACCTGGGCTTCTGTACCGAGCCGCCTGACGGAATCGAACCGTCGACCTACGCATTACGAGTGCGTCGCTCTAGCCGACTGAGCTAAGGCGGCAACGATCGTCAAGTGTACGGCACGCTCCGCCGGAAGCCGAACTGGATCCCCCCACCCCGGAAACCGGACTGCGGAGCACATCCACCCCGCTACGGGAGAGACTTCGCGCCGCGTCCGGACTACCCTGCGGCGGGTGACCGACGAACCGCCGCGACCACCGGCTCCCGAGGCGCATCCCGGCGAGCGCGCCACCCGTCGACCCCGCCGTATCGACCCCCGGGAGCTGGGTTTCACTCCTCGCCGGCCGGTGCCCTGGCTCGCGCCGCTGCTGCTGATCAGCACCGGCCTGCGTACGTTGCTGGCCATGCTGTTTGGGGCGTACCTGGACAAGCGCGAGTTGCAGAACGCGTTCGGCGACGGCACGTTCCGGCAGGTCGGGCCGGACGGCGGGCTCTGGCTCGACTACGTGGCCGACCTGGGTGACGGCTTCGACGCGACGTACTCGGTGGCGTACCTGCTCGCCCAGCCGGAGCTGACCGTGGACGGGCATCGGCTCCCCCGCGCGCAGACGCTGGTGATGGGCGGCGACCAGGTCTATCCGGCGGCGGGCTACGAGGCGTACGAGGACCGGTGCAAGGGCCCGTACCAGGCGGCGCTGCCGGTCGCCCCGCCGGAGCAGCCGACGCTGTTCGCGGTGCCGGGCAACCACGACTGGTACGACGGGCTGACAGCGTTCCTGCGCCTGTTCGTGCGTACCCGGGACCGGCACTTCGGCGGCTGGGGCACCGGCCAGGCCCGCTCGTACTTCGCCGTCGAGTTGCCGGCCGAGTGGTGGCTGCTCGGCCTCGACGACCAGTCCGGGTCGTACCTGGACGATCCGCAGCTCACCTACTTCGACGAGGTGGCGCGCAAGCTCACCCCGGAATCGAAGGTGATCCTGGCGGTGCCGGCGCCGACGTGGGTCAAGGCCGTCGACCACCCCAACGCGTACGACTCGATCGACTACTTCATCCGTACCCTCGTCGCGCCGACCGGGGCGCAGGTGCGGGTGCTGGTCTCCGGCGACCTGCACCACTACGCCCGCTACGCCGGGCCGGACCGGCAGCTCATCACCTGCGGTGGCGGCGGCGCCTACCTCTACCCCACGCACCGGCTGCCGGAGACGCTGGAGGTGCCGCCGCGCGACACGCTGACCCGGCGGGCCAGCAACACCCGGGAGTACGACCTGGCCGCGCGCTATCCGGACAAGGCCCGGTCCCGCCGGTACGGCTGGGGGATCTTCGCCCGTCTGCCGTTCCGCAATCCGGGCTTCGCGACGCTGCTCGGCACCCTGCACACGCTGCTGATGCTGGCCATGGCCGGGGTGGCGGCCCAGCGGGTGGGCACCACGGAACAGCGGCTGTTCAGCGTGCCGCTGGCGATCATGCTGGTGGTGGCGATGATGGGCGCGGTGTTCTTCGCCAAGCCGCCCACGGCGGGCGGGAAACGGCACGCCCGGCACTGGATCCTCGGGGTGGCGCACGGGCTGGCCCAGGTGGCGCTCGCCGCCGGGGGCACGTGGGTGTGGTTGCACCTGCCGTTCTACGACTGGCCGTGGCCGTTGCCGGCGGTCGCCGCGCTGGTGCTCTACGGCCCGGTGATCGGTCTGGTCGCCAGCCAGCTCGTGGCGCTCTACCTGCTGGTGGCGGGCGCGTTCGGGGTGAACCTGAACGAGCTGTTCGCGGCGCAGGGCATCGAGGACTCGAAGGCGTTCCTGCGGTTCCGGATCGACCCGGACGGCACGCTGACGATCTACCCGATCGCGGTCGACAGGGTGTCCCACGACTGGCGGCTCAACCCCGACCAGTCCCCCACCGCCTCCTGGCTGACCCCGAATACTCCGCTGGCCCCCCGCCTGGCCGAACCCCCCATCGTCATCCGCTGACCCCGGCCCGGCACACCCGGACCTCGTTCCATCGATCATGAGGTTGGCGGCGAAATCGATCACCATTTCGACCGCTAACTTCATGATCAACGAGGCGGGAGTGGGCGGGAGAGGGAGGGCGGGAGGGCAGCGGGTCAGGGCTGGGGGTGGTGCTGGTCGTGGGCCTGTCTGGGGCCGCAGACCGACGCACGGGAGCACATCGAGCGGGAGCCGTCGGCGTCCAGGCGGACGGTGACCGCGTCGCGCGGGACGCTGTGGCCGACCACCTTGCCCTCGCCCTGCGGCGTGGACACCCGGCTGCCGACCGCGGGGGCCGACTCCTGGAACTTCTGGTACAGCGGGTGCTCGTACTTCAGGCAGCACATCAGCCGCCCGCACGCCCCGGAGATGCGCAGCGGGTTGAGCGGCAGATCCTGGTCCTTCGCCATCCGGATGGTCACCGGCTCGAAGTCGTTGAGGAACGTGGCACAGCACAGGTCACGCCCGCAGGAGCCGATGCCGCCCTGCACGCGGGCGGAGTCGCGGGCGGAGAGCTGCCGCAGCTCGACCCGGCAGTGCAGCGTGGCGCCCAGGTCGCGGACCAGCGAGCGGAAGTCGACCCGGTGCGGCGCGGTGAAGTAGATGGTGGTGCGGTCACTGCCGTTCTCCGGTGTGGCCAGGACGTGATCGACGGCGACCACCTTCATCGGCAGGCCGTGTTCGCGGATCAGCCGCTTGGCGGCCACCTTCGCCTCGGCCTTGCGCCGGCGCAGCATCTCGTCGCGGTGCAGGTCGTCGTCACCGGCGATCCCGGCCAGTTTCGGGAAGCCGTCGGTGTCCTCACTGACCCACTGCGCCGCCCACACGCACTCGGCCACCTCGGGCCCGTCGTCGGTGGGCACCAGCACCCGGTCGCCCACCTGCGGACGCAACTCGCCCGGATCGAGGTAGTAGAGGCGCCCGTACCGGTTGAAGCTGACCGCGCAGAGCATGCCCATGCGCCCACCCTACGCGGATCGATGCCCGCCGCACGGCACACCTGTCGCCGCCCGGTCACCCGCCGCAGCGATCATCGTCGTCCACCCGGCCGAACCGGCCCCTTCGCCTCGCCCGGACGGCTGAATCTGCGCCGGCCCCCTGACAAACACCGCGCGAGCGCGTTGAGTGAAGACATACCTGCGGGGGGTGCAGGGGAAGGCCACGGCGTCGCCGCCGTCACCGGCCACGGCCGGTCCGGCGCGCGGCGCCGTGGCCCGTCAGTAGCCGATCCGGGTGGTGCCGCCGTAACGCGGGGCGGTGGTGGCGCGGTCCCGCCAGGGCGTCTCGGCCAGGCTCGGCCCCCACTGGCGCAGCAGCGTCTCGGCGCCGTCGTAGGCCACCCCGAGCACGCCCAGGATCCTCGTGGCGATCTCGGCCGCGGCCGACGCCCCGAACCGTCCGGGCTCGACGCCGGGCCGGGTCGCCGCGTGCACCGCGACCGCCTCCGCCGAACCCAGCACCTCGGCCAGCGCGCGGGCCAGCGCGGCCCGGCTGCCCTCCACCCAGCCGGCCAGCGCGTCGGCGTAGCCCGCCGTCGACTCCAGCCGCCCGACCAGGCTCTCCGGCCCCTCGTCCAGGTGTCGCAACAGCGCGGAACGCGCCTCGTCGTAGGCCGAGGCGGCGGCACCGGACCAGGCGACCTGGTCGGCCAGCAGGGCGCAGGTGTCGTCGTATCCCCGGACGAGCCGGCGCACGGCGTGCCCGGCGCCGGTCAGCGGCGCGGGATGCAGGTCGAGGAACTCGCGCACGGCGACGCCGGGAAGGACCTGCATCCGGCGCAGCAGCGGCCAGAGCCGGTGCCCCTCGGGCGCACCGGCGGCCAGCAGCGTGTCCACGCGGGCGAGGAGGTCGAGGCCCGGCTCGGCGAGGCGGTCGAGGGCGTCCATCAGGCCTCCCGGGCCAGCCGCCGGGCGACCGCGTCGTCGGCGGCGGCGTAGCGGTCGGCGGCGCTGCGCAGCGCCGCCGCGGCGGCGGCCAGCCGGACGGCGGCGGCCTGCGCCTCGCGCGCCCGGTCGGCGGTGGCGAGCGTCCACTGGCGGTGCAGCGCGCGGCCGACCTCGCCGGGGCGGCCGGCGGCGTCCGCGCCGAACGCGGGGTGCGGCGGGTCGGTGGCGGTCACCGTGCGGGCCAGCGTGGCGAGGGTCGCGCCGGCCTCGTCGAGACGGGCGGCCAGGGCACGCAGCGTCTCCATGTCAGGCTCCCGCCAGCGGCCGGTAGGCCGCGAACGTCTCGTTGTGCAGCTTCTCGCGCGCCCACTGGGCCGCGCCGGCGGCGGCCGTGACCGCGGCCTGCACTGAACCGGCCACGTCGCGCGGGCTGCGGTGGTGCAGCGGGCCGAGGAAACGCACATCGGTGATCCGCCCGCCAGCGGTCACCACCACCTCGACGAGCCCGTCGGGCGAGCGGACGGTGACCTCGACCGTCGCGACCGCCTGGTCGAACTCGGCCTGCAGGTTCTCGATCCGGCGGTAGCGCCGCACCGCCTCCTCGATCCAGGCCTCGTCGATTTCGCCCCGCGGCATCGGCGGACTCCTCCCGGCCGGTCGGCCAACCCCTCACTGAGCGTGCCGCCACGATCACCGCGGCATCACCGGACCGTACCGCACCTCAATCGCGCGTGTCGATGCCCTGTGGACAGCGCGGAAGGGCCCGCTCAGCCGCGCCAGAGGGCCAGCATCATCGCCTCCACGGCGATCCGCGGCTTGACGTTCGCCTCGATCGCCGCGCGGCACTCCAGGACCGCCTCCAGGCGGCGCAGCGAGCCCTCGGCGTCCCATTTCTGCGCGCCCGCGCCGGCGAGCGCCGCGGTGTCGGTGTGCACCGGGGCGACCGGCGCCCGCAGCGCCATGACGAGCGCGTCCCGGTAGAACCCGGCCAGGTCGACCAGGGCGCGGTCGAGCGCGTCCCGCTGGGCACGGGTGGCCCGGGACTTCTGCCGCCTCTCCAGGTCCTTGAGCTGACCGGCCGCGCCGCGCATGGCGCCGGCCGCGCCCCGGCCGGTGCCGCCCGCGCCGAGCGCGGTCTGCAACGCCGTACGCTCCGCCTCGTCGATCTCCGCGACGGAGGCGGCGGCCTCCGCCTCGGCGGCCTCGATCAGCGCCGCGGCCGCGTCGAACGCCGCGCCCACCCCGGTCAGCCGGCGCGGTACGGCGAGCACCGCGTCACGCCGCTGCCGGGCCTCCGGGTCGCGGGCCAGCCGCCGGGCCCGGCCCACGTGCCCCTGCGCCGCCGCGGCGGCCCACTCGGCCACGTCCGGCGCGATCCCGTCGCGGCGCACCAGCACCTCGGCCACCGCGGCCGGCGGCGGCTGCCGCAGCGGTACGACCCGGCACCGCGACCGGATGGTCACGGAGATGTCGTCCGGGTGGGTGGACGGGGTGCAGAGCAGGAAGACGGTACGCGGTGGCGGCTCCTCGATCGCCTTGAGCAGCGCGTTGCCGGCGGCCTCGGTGAGCCGGTCGGCGTCCTCGATGATCACGACCTGCCACCGGCCGCCGGAGGGCGTACTGGCCGCGCGGAGCACCAGCGCGCGCATCTCGTTGACGCCGATGGACAGGCCCTCGGGCACCACGACCCGCACGTCGGCATGGGTGCCGGCGAGCGTGGTGTGGCAGCCGGGGCAGCTACCGCACCCGGTGCCGTGCACGCACTCCAGAGCGGCGGCGAACGCGCGGGCGGCCACCGAGCGGCCCGATCCGGGCGGGCCGGTGAAGATCCAGGCGTGCGTCATCCCGGCGCCGGGTTCGGCGGGCGCCGGAGCCGGATCGCCGTCGTACTCCTCGGCGAGCGCGCCGAGGTCGTCGTGCCCGCCGGCGGGGGCCGTCACCGACGCGGCGGCGCACAGCAGCGCGGCGGCCGAGGCGGCGGCCCGCCGCAGCGTGGCCACCGCCTCGTCCTGCCCGACCAGATCGCCGAAGACGTCGGTCATCTTCGGGGTTGCTCCATCGTCACCAGCTCCGCGTCGGATAACTCGGGCTGGACCGAGGTGTCCGGGCCCTGCGCCGGACGGGGGTGCACGATCCCGCCGGGATCGGCGAGGAACTCACCGACCCGGCCAGCCACCGCCTCGGCGATCTCGTTGACCGGACGGGACGCGTCGAGCACCAGGTAACGCTTCGGGTCACCGGCGGCCAGGTCGAGGAAGGCGTACCGGACCCGCTCGTGGAACGTCAGCGACTCGGCCTCCAGCCGGTCGGCGCCCTCGTTGCGGCCCTCGACCCGGCTCAGGCCGGTACGCGGCTCGACGTCGAGCAGCACCACCAGGTCGGGCTTGAGGCCGCCGGTGGCCCAGGAGGAGAGCCAGGAGACCTCGTCCACCGGAAGCGTCCGGCCGGCGCCCTGATAGGCGAGCGACGAATCGACGTACCGGTCGCTGATCACCACCGCGCCGCGCACCAGCGCCGGGCGGACGACAGTGGCCACGTGGTGCGCCCGGTCGGCGGCGTAGAGCAGCGCCTCGGCGCGCGGCGACGGCGCCTCGTCGGGCGCGGTGCCGAGCACCAGGGAGCGGATCCGCTCGCCGACCGGCGTGGCGCCCGGCTCCCGGGTGACCACCACGTCGCGGCCCTGCTCGCGCAGGCGCTCGGCGAGCACGGCGAGCTGGGTGGACTTGCCCGCGCCCTCGCCGCCCTCGAAGACCACGAACAGGCCGCTGGAGACGAACGGCTCGGCCGGCATCAGCGGGCGGCCGCGGATCGAGCCCCAGAGGTCGGCAAGGACCGGTACGCCCTTCTTGTCGTCCATCTGGCCGAACGCGCTGATGCCGGCGAAGATGCCGGCCGCGCCCGCGGCGAGCAGCAGCAGGCGGGTGGAGGAGACGGAGATGCCCAGGTCGGCGATGGCGAACTCGCGGGAGCCACCGACGCCGACCAGCAGGCTGCTGAGCGCGATGGCCAGGATCAGCACCAGCCGGGTGCCGATCTGCACCACGGCGAAGACCCGGCCGCGTACCTCGTCGGCGACCTCGCCGCCGAGCAGCGTGGTGCCGGCCAGGAACGCCAT
Source organism: Micromonospora sp. NPDC005686 (assembly GCF_042871665.1). NCBI lineage: Bacteria > Bacillati > Actinomycetota > Actinomycetes > Micromonosporales > Micromonosporaceae > Micromonospora > Micromonospora sp. NPDC005686. Next base: position 179,063 of record NZ_JBIAIY010000002.1, on the reverse strand, counting down.
GCCGGCGCCGGCGCCGACCAGGATCGCGCCGAGGATGGCCATGGACAGGTGGATGGCGAAGGCGAGCACCAGCACGGAGGCGCTGGCGAGCACGATGCTCATGCCGAACCAGCGGCGGCGGGACATGTCCCGCACGATCATCGGCCCGAGCCCGATGCCGAGCGCCAAGCCGACGAAGATCGCGCCGAAGAGCAGCGAGAACGCGGCGTCACCGGCGCCGAGCGAGTTGGCGAAGAACTTGCCCGTGCCGACCACGATGCCGCCGCCGGCGAACGCGCCGAAGATGCCCAGCACCAGGCCGCGGACGAGCGGGGTCTGGCCGATGTATTTCCAGCCCTCGGAGAACTGCCGGAACATGCTCTGCTCGGTGCGCTCCGCCTCGGCGCGCTGGGCGTGGCTGATCTCCTTGATCCCGAACGCCACCACGAGCGCGGTGGCCAGCCGGGAGAAGGCGTTGAACCAGAGCGCGAGCTGAGCCGGCTCGGCCCAGTTCGGCAGGGTGCCGCCGACCGCGCTGGGCAGGCCGCGGGTCAGCACGGCCAGCGCGACGGCCGCGGCCACCGGCGTGAGGCCGTACGTGGTGATCAGCGTGAGCTGGTTCGCCGCCTCCAGCCGGGTGCGCGGGATGAGGTTGGGGACCGCCGCCTCCTTGGCCGGGATCCACAGCAGGGTGATCGACTCGATCAGGAACGTGGCGATCAGCGCCCAGCCGACCACCAGCCCGCCCGCGGCGCCGGTGAGCGCGTACAGCGGGATCGAGGCGAACAGCACGAAACGCAGCAGGTCGCAGATGACCATCGTCCACCGGCGGTCGAACCGGTCGGCGAACACGCCCGCGACCGGGCCGAGCACCAGCGCCGGGAGCAGCCGGATCGCCGTCACACCGCCGAACGCGGCGCCCTGGGCGGTGCTGCCGGAGACCTGGGAGGCGGCGAACAGCGCGGTGGCGAGCAGGCCCAGCCAGTCGCCGAAGGAGGCGGCGCTGAGCACGATCCAGAGCCTGCGGAACGGCCGGATGCGCAGCACCGAGCGGATGGCGGCGAGACCGGAGCGGTCGGCGGCTGTCCCGGGCGACGACACGCCGGGCGACTCGCCGTTGTTCTGGCTTTCGATGGCCGTACCTCCACGTGCCGGCCCAGAGCTGGGCATCCCCGGTGGAACACTCTAGTCGCGCAGGAGGGTCGCCCCCGCGACATTCACCTGCTCGCCGAGCCTAGGCCGCCGGGACCACCACCCGCAGCCCGGGCAGACGCGAGGGTATTTCGCATTGCCGTCCAGACAGTTAGCGTGCAGACGTGGCCATCGACCGTGACAAAACTCGCGATCGTCTCGACCGGGCGACCGCTCATCTCGACCCGCCGTACGCGGTGGTCGACCTCACCTCGTTCGACGCCAACGCCGAGGCGCTCGCCGGCCGTTCGGGCGGCAAGCCGCTGCGCGTGGCGAGCAAGTCGGTACGGGTCCGCGAGCTGCTGACCCGGGCGCTCAAGCGTCCGGGCTGGCACGGTGTGATGGCCTTCACGCTGCCCGAGGCGGTGTGGCTGGTCCGCTCCGGGGTCAGCGACGACGTGCTGGTGGCGTACCCGACAGCCCACCGGGGTGGCCTCGCCGAACTGGCCGCCGACCCGGCGCTCGCCGACGCCGTGACGTTGATGGTCGACGACACCGGGCAGCTCGACCTGATCGACCGGGTGTGCCCGCCCGCGCGCCGGCCCGCGCTGCGGATCTGCCTCGATCTGGACGCCTCCTGGCGCCCGCTGGGGGGCCGGGTGCACGTGGGCGTGCGGCGCTCCCCGGTGCACAGCGCCACGGCGGCCGGCGCGCTCGCCGCCGCCGTCGCCGGCCGGCCCGGCTTCCGGCTGGTCGGCCTGATGTCGTACGAGGCACAGATCGCCGGCCTGGGCGACGCGCCGCCCGGACAGGCGGTGCTCGGCTCGGCGATCCGGGTCGCGCAGCGCGGGTCGTACCGGGAACTGCTGGCCCGCCGCTCGGCCGCGGTCAGCGCGGTACGCGAGCACGCCGACCTGGAGTTCGTCAACGGCGGCGGCACCGGCAGCGTGGCCGCGACCAGCGCCGACCCCGCGGTCACCGAGGTCACCGCGGGTTCCGGCCTGTACGGGCCGACGCTGTTCGACGCGTACCGTGCCTGGCAGCCGGCCCCGGCGGCGTTCTTCGCCTGCGCGGTGGTCCGCCGCCCGGCGCCCGGGCTGGCCACGGTGCTCGGCGGCGGCTGGATCGCCTCCGGCCCGGCGGCGGACAGCCGGCTGCCGCGGCCCTGGCTGCCGGCCGGGCTGAAGCTGCTCGGCGCGGAGGGTGCCGGTGAGGTGCAGACCCCGCTGGCCGGGAAGGCCGCCGACGACCTGCGCGTGGGCGACCGGGTGTGGTTCCGCCACGCCAAGGCGGGCGAGCTGTGCGAGCACGTCAACGAGGTACATCTGGTCGAGGGGGACGCGGTGGTCGCCACGGTGCCGACCTACCGGGGCGAGGGGCACGCCTTCCTCTGACGCGCCCCGCGGCTCTGTCCGACGGCGTGACGACGGCGGGCCCCGACGCACTCTCAGAACCCGCCGTTCAACGTTCCGCTCAGCCCTGGCGAACGGCCTCCGTGAGGGCGTTCACCTGCCGGTGCAGGTACTCCCGGATGAGCGCCTTGGCCTCGGCCAGCACCCGCTCGTCGCCGTCGGTGCGGCGGCGGAAGGCCAGCTTGATCAGGGCGTCCGCGGCCTCCACCGCGACCTCCAGATGGAACCGCAGGTCGGGCACCCCGGCCAGGCCGAAACGCTCGGTGAGCACGCGGGCGAGCTGCTCCGCGATGACCCCGTTGTTGTCCCGCTGGTCGTCCAGCAGGTGCAGGTCGACCACGTCGCCGAAGTGCAGGGTACGGAAGCCGGGGACGGTGCGGTGCATCGAGATGTACTCGTCGATCGCCGCGTCGACCCCGTCCCACCAGTAGGTCAGGTCGTCCGAGGCGAACCGCTCGTCGAGCCGCTGGAGGTAGGACTCCATGGTGCGCAGCGTCAGCGCCTGCACTATCGCCCGCTTGTCCGGGAAGAACTGGTACACCGACCCGATCGCCACCTCGGCGCGCTCGGCGAGCAGGGTCGTGGTCAGCCCTTCGTACCCCACCTCGTCGACGAGCTCGGCGCAGGCGTCCAGCATCCGCTGGACCCGCGCGACACTTCGACCCTGCACCGGCACTCGACGCAGCGGCCCGGTCGTGGCGGCTGGTGTGGACACTCGGCGCCACCCCCCTTCGACGGATGAACATATCTGCACGTCACGAGTCTGTGACTACCGGTACAACGAGCCGGGCTCGATTGCGGTATTTACCAGGCACAACGTTCCTGATATGAATTCACTTCATATTCATGTCGAGGAGTGGCCGTCATGACCGGTACCACCACCACCTGGTCCAACTGGGCCGGCAACCAGCACAGCACCGCGCTCCTCACCGTGCGTCCGCGTAGCGTCTCCGACGTCGTCGAGGCGGTCCGCCAGGCCGCCGCGACGGGCCGGACCATCCGCGCCAGCGGCAGCGGCCACTCGTTCACCGCCACCGCCGTCACCGACGGGCACCGGATCGACCTCGCCGAGCTGGAGACGGACGTCACAGTCGATGTGACGCGCCGTCTCGTCACCGTACCGGCCGGGATGACGTTGCACACGCTCAACGATCTGCTCGCCGGGCACGGGCTGGCGATGCCGAACCTCGGCGACATCGACGCCCAGACCATCGCCGGCGCGCTCTCCACCGGCACCCACGGCACCGGCGCGAAGCTGGGCTGCCTGTCCACATTCGTGGCCGGGCTGACGCTGGTCACCGGCACCGGCGAGGTGCTGCGCTGCTCGGCCGAGGAGAACCGCGACGTGTTCGACGCCGCCCGGGTCGGGCTCGGCGCGGTGGGCGTGCTGGTCGAGGTCACGCTGCGCTGCGTGGACGCGTTCGTGCTGCGCGCGCATGAACGCCCGGCCCTGCTCGCCGAGGTGCTCGACGACCTCCCCGGCCTGTACGAGGCGCACGACCACGCCGAGTTCTACTGGTTCCCGTACACCGACCGGGTGCAGGTCAAGACCAACGACCGGGTACCCGCCGACGACCGGCCGCTGCCCCGCTGGCGGGGCTGGCTGGACGACGAGTTCCTCTCCAACACCGTCTTCGCCGGCGCCTGCCGCCTCGGCCGGGCCGTACCCGCCGTCGCACCCACGATCAGCGCCGTCTCCGCCCGCGCGCTCACCGAACGCACCTACACCGGCCGCTCCGACCGGGTGTTCTGCACCCCGCGCCGGGTCCGCTTCGTGGAGATGGAGTACGGCCTGCCGCGCGAGGCGTTGCCCACCGCGCTGACCGAACTGCGCCGGATCGTGGACCGGCTGCCGTTCAAGGTCCTGTTCCCGGTCGAGGTGCGGTTCACCGCCGCCGACGACATCTGGTTGTCCCACTCGTACGGGCGGGACTCGGCCTACATCGCCGTGCACCAGTACGTGGGCATGCCGTACGAGCCGTACTTCCGGGCTTTCGAGCAGGTCGCGACCGAGCTGGGCGGCCGCCCGCACTGGGGCAAGCTGCACTGGCGCGACGCGGAGTCCCTGGCCACCGCCTACCCGAAGTTCGCCGCTTTCCAGTCCGTCCGCGCCCGCCTGGACCCGACCCACATCTTCCAGAACCCGTACTTGAGTCAGGTGCTGGGCTCCTGAAGATCTTGGAAGGAAAGGGCCCTCATGGGGGCCGTTTTCTTCCAAGATCTCGGCTGGCCGTCACCCCCGCCAACCGGCGGCCCGCAGGGCGGCGCGAAGCTGGGCGATCACGTCTTCGGGATGTGCGCGCAGGGCCCAGGCGGGGAACCGGAGAACGCGGTCGCCCTCGACCCACAGGGCGTTCTGCCGCCGCATGTCCGCCCAGGCGTGCGCCGGATCCAGATGCTGCCCGCCGTCCACCTCCACGTGCACGCGCCACTGCTCGAAGTACGCGTCGAGGTAACGTCGCCGGCCGGCGGAGTCCCGGCGGACCACCTGTCGGGTCGGCTCGGGCAGCCCAGCGCCGCGTACGAGATCGAGCAGGTCCAGTTCGCCCAGGGAATGGGCACCGCCTGCCGCATCGGTGGCGGTGGACAGGATCAGGCGGCGCCGAGGAACCCGGGGCATCCGCTCCACCACCTCGTGCAGGTCGTCACCACCCACCAGCCGCTGCTGAAAGGCGGCCGCGATGATCGCGCGGGCCTGCGTGTCGGTCGGTGCCCACTGCGCGGCGTCCACTATCGACCGAGCCGTCGCCGTCCGGGGCGGCGCCGCGACCGGCATCACGTCGAGGTCGGGCAGATGGATCGTCCGGTGCGCCAGCACACCGGCCGGCAGTGGGCATCGACGGGTCGCGGCGGGCAGGAGCAGGTGGATCACCCGGTCCGGGAACCCGCGCAGCCCGCCCGCCTGGGTCGCCGTCAAGCCGCCCAGAAGCGCGGTGGGCCCGGCCGCCAGCACCGCGATCCACCGGAGTTGAGCGGGGCCGACCGGGCCGTTGTGCGCGACGAGAACCGCGCGGTGCGCCTGCCGCCACCGGCCGGTCGTCACCCGGTGACGGATCGCCTTACGGGTGAGGTGTGCCCGTGCCTGCTGAAGGCTGAGCACGTCGTCCTGCCGGAAGAGCAGCCAGGTCAACTCGTCCGCGTCATCCGACGGCAGCGCCCGCCGCATCCCCGCCCAGGAGTTCCCCACCGCTCCACGGTGACCCCCGACGCGGTTCCTTGCCGCCCCTGTGGACAACCACAAGATCTTGGAAGGAAACGGCCCTCATGGGGGCCCTTTCCTTCCAAGATCACTCCTTCGGGGTTGAGGTCGCCTTTCTGGGGGCGGCCTTCTTCGCTGGGGCCTTCTTCGCCGCCGTCGTCTTCTTGGCGGCCGTTGTCTTCTTCGCCGCGGTAGTGGTCTTCTTCGCGGCGGTAGTGGTCTTCTTCGCGGCCGTCTTCTTTGCCGGAGCGGCCTTCTTCTTCGGGGCCGGGCCCTTCGCGCGCTTCTCGGCCAGCATCTCCGACGCCTGCTCCAGCGTCAGCTCCTCCGGCGTCTGCCCGCGCCGAAGCGACGCGTTGAACTCGCCGTCGGTCACGTACGGCCCGAAGCGCCCGTCCTTGATCACCAGAGGCTTCTCGGTGAGCGGGTCGTTGCCCATCTCCCGCAGCGGCGGCGCGGCGGCACGGCGCTGGCGCGTCTTCGGGGCGGCCAGCAACGCCAGCGCCTCGTCCAGCGTGACGGTGAACATCTTGTCTTCCGAGTCCAGCGAACGGAACTCGTCACCGCGCTTGACGTACGGGCCGTAGCGGCCGTTGTTGGCGACGACCTCGGCGCCGTCCGGGGCCACGCCGACCAGCCGGGGCAGGCGCAGCAACTGCAGCGCCTGGTCCAGGGTCAGGCTGTCCGGCGACTGCGAGCGCAGCAGCGAGGACTTGCGCTCGCCGCTTGCCACGTACGGGCCGTACCGGCCGGACTTGAGCAGGATCGGCTCGCCGGTCGACGGGTCGTCGCCGAGCTTGCGCTCGCCCCCGCCGCCGAGGAACAGCTCGTGCACCTTCTCCGGGGTCAGCTCGTCCGGTGCCAGGCCCTCCGGGATCGGCGCCCGGTCGCCCTGCGAGCCGCCCTCCTCGCCCTCACCCGAGGCCGCCTGCGCCTGCGCCTGCTGCTCGTCGGGCAGCGCCCGCTGCAGGTACGGCCCGTACCGGCCGACCCGGACGACCACCTCGCGGCCCTCGTCGTCGGTGAACAGCGGGATGGAGTTGACGCTGCGCGCGTCGATCTCGCTGAGGTTCTCGGTGACCAGCTTCTTCAGGCCGCCGGCGTGCGCGATGGCCTGGTCGCCGGCACCGTTCGTGCTGCCGAAGTAGAAGGAGGTGAGGAAGTCGACGGCGGCGTGGTCGCCACCGGCGATCTCGTCCAGCTCGTTCTCCATGCTGGCCGTGAAGTCGTAGTCGATCAGGCGCGGGTAGTGCCGCTCCATCAGCCCGATCACCGCGAACGCCAGGAACGACGGGATCATGGCCTGGCCGCGCTTCACCACGTACCCGCGGTCCTGGATCGTCTGCATGATCGACGCGTACGTGGAGGGCCGGCCGATGCCCAGCTCCTCAAGCGCCTTGACCAGCGACGCCTCGGTGTAACGGGCGGGCGGCTGGGTGTGGTGGCCCTGGGCGGCCAACTCGTCGGCGGTGAGCGGCTGGTCCTTGACCAGCGTGGGCAGCCGCCGCTCGGCGTCCTCCGCCTCGGCGTTCTCGTCGTCGCTGGACTCGACGTACGCGCGCAGGAAGCCCGGGTCGGTGATGGTCTTGCCGGTCGCGCCGAAGTCGGCCTCCTCCTTGGCGGAGGAGACGGCGCGGATGCGCACCGACACGCTGGAGCCGACCGCATCGGTCATCTGCGAGGAGATGGTGCGCCGCCAGATCAGCTCGTAGAGCTTGAACTCCTCGGCGGACAGCTCCTTGGCCACCTCGCCGGGGGTGCGGAAGTTGTCGCCCGCCGGGCGGATCGCCTCGTGCGCCTCCTGCGCGTTCTTCACCTTGCCGGTGTAGCGGCGCGGCTCCGGTGGCACGCTGCGCTCACCGTACAGCTCGACGATCTGCCGGCGGGCCGCCGCGATGGCCGTCTCGGACAGGTTCACCGAGTCGGTACGCATGTAGGTGATGTAGCCGTTCTCGTAGAGGCGCTGCGCGGTGCGCATCGTCTGCTGCGACGAGAACCGCATCTTGCGGGCCGCCTCCTGCTGGAGGGTGGAGGTGATGAACGGCGCGTACGGACGGCGGCGGTAGGGCTTCTCCTCGACCCGGGTGACCGTGAACGGCTGGTCGGCCAGGCGGGCCGCGAGCCCCCGGGCGCCGCCCTCGTCCAGGTGCACCACGCCCGCGCCGGGCCGCACCCGGCCGGTGGTCGGCTCGAAGTCCTTACCGGTGGCGATCCGGTCGCCGTTCAGCGCGACGAGCGTGGCGTTGAACGTACGCGGGCCCTCGCCCGGCTTCGCCACCGCGAGCGTGGCCAGGATGTCCCAGTACTCGGCGGTGCGGAACGCCATCCGCTGGCGCTCCCGCTCGACCACGATCCGCGTCGCCACGGACTGCACCCGGCCCGCCGACAGCTTCGGCATGACCTTCTTCCACAGCACCGGCGAGACCTCGTAGCCGTAGAGGCGGTCGAGGATGCGCCGCGCCTCCTGGGCGTCGACCAGGTCGCGGTCGATCTCCCGGGGGTTCGCCACGGCGGCCTGGATGGCCGGCTTGGTGATCTCGTGGAAGACCATCCGCTTGACCGGCACCTTGGGCTTGAGCGTCTCCACCAGGTGCCAGGCGATCGCCTCGCCCTCGCGGTCCTCGTCCGTCGCCAGGAAGATCTCGTCGACCTCCTTCGCCAGCTTTATCAGCTTGCTGATCTGCTGCTTGCGGTCGGCGGAGACCACGTAGAGCGCCTGGAAGCCGTTGTCGACGTCGACGCCGAGCCGCGCCCACGGCTCACCCTTGTACTTGGCCGGGACGTCGGCGGCGTTGCGAGGCAGGTCCCGGACGTGGCCGAAGCTGGCCTCCACGACGTACCCCGGGCCGAGGTAGCCCGAGATCGTCTTGGCCTTCGCCGGTGACTCGACGATGACCAGACGGGTGGTTCCAGCGTTGCTCGGCACGTCTCTCCCCGACCTCACTCCTACGCCATGCCCGCTTCGGGCCGTGTTGCGCCACCCGGACCACAGGAGGTCCGGATGTCCAACGTAACGCGCCGTCCGCGTTCCGGGTTTCGTGGGCGGCTGACGGGCCGCCCTCCCGGCGACCGCCGGCCGTACCCTGCCGGACGGCGTCACGGTACACCGTGGGTAGGGCGGCAGGCGTGTCACTGTGACGATCGCGCACCCCAGCGGAACCGTAGCCGGGTGTCAGGATTCGGACACCGGCTGTCATCCGCGGGCGCCCGGCCACTCCGCCACCGGCGCCGTCGCCGGCCGTTCCCCCACCAGTTCCGCGAGCCGCGACATCCGCCGCACGCCGATCCGGAACGCGGGCCCGCCCTCGTCCGGCTCCACGAACGCGGCCGGCAGTCCCACCGCCGCCAGCGCGGCGCGGACCACCGGCCAGGACAGCTCGTCGGCCGGTCCGAGCCGCAGCCGGAAACCGGCCGGCTCGGCCGTGCCGGCGGCGGCCACCCAGAGCCGCAGCCGCCGCCCGTCCAGGTGGAAGCGGGCCGGTGGCCGCTTCACCGCGCCGCGCAGCCAGGCCCGCGCGAGCGGCGCCAGCATGCTCGTGTACGCGGTGCGCACCCGATGCCGGCCGTCCTCGGTGGGCTCCCAGCTCGCCGGCACACCCCGGGCGCCCAGCTCGGCCACCAGCACGTGCACCCGCCAGGCGGCGTCCACCACCACCGAGATCCGGGCGGTGCCGCCCATCCGCCCCACCTCACCCGGCCCGGCGAGCAGGCCGGCGAGATCCGCCAGCGCGGGATCGGCCGCCTCGGTGGAGAACAGCGAGGGTTGGCGGGCGGGGTTCGGGGTGGGAGGGGTCAGCGACACTCCGGGACCTCGTCGAAGGCCTCTTTCAGCTCTGTCGAGTTGAGCTTGCTGGTGTCCAGCGCGCTCGCGTCGTACTCCTTGTTGAGCGTGTCCACGGCGGCGCGCACGCCGTCGTAGAAGGGGCCGGCCTGGGCGGTGTCGAGCCGGTCGATGGAGTCCCGGGCCTGGCCGTACGCGTCGCGCATCTTGCTCAGCGACCCCAGGAACCCGGCGGACACCTCGGCGCCACGGTCGGCCTCGGGCACGCCCGCCTCCTCGACCTTGCGCCGGGCGTCCTCGCTGGCCTGCTCGGCCCCGGCGAACAGCCGGACCAGGTTCTCCTTGGCCTGCGCCGGGGTGGTCTGCGCGGTCATCTGCTGCTGCGTGCTGCTGGTCAGCTTGGAGATCTCCGCGCGCCACGGGGTGAGCGCCTGACACACCGACGCGGCCCAGACCCGAGGGCTGGGACCGCCACCGCAACCGGTGACGACGAGGACCAGCGTGGCCAGGACCACCGTGAGCTTTCCGGCGGTTGCCGCCCGGCGCGTACGCATGCGATGCAGCGTACGACCTCCGGGGCGAACCGCCACCGGTCAGGTTTGCCGGGTGCGGGGTTCCCGGCCGGCCGGGGCCGGCCGGGAACCGTCGCGTGCGATCAGGCGTTCACCGTCTCCGGACGCTGGTCCGGGGTGCCGGCGTCGCTGTCCGAGTCGGTCATCACCACGCCCTTGCGCTTGCTGAACACCACTGCCCCCGCGATGATCAGCGCGGCGACCACGGCGATCGTGATGCGCAGCGGATTGTTCTTGTCGTCGCCCACGCTCCAGGCGACGACGGCCGGCGCGATCAGCAGCGAGACCAGGTTCATCACCTTGAGCAGCGGGTTGATCGCCGGGCCGGCGGTGTCCTTGAACGGGTCGCCGACGGTGTCGCCGATGACGGTGGCGGAGTGCGCCTCGGAGCCCTTGCCGCCGTACGCGCCGTCTTCCACCAGCTTCTTGGCGTTGTCCCAGGCGCCACCGGAGTTGGACAGGAACACCGCCATCAGCGTGCCCGCACCGATCGCGCCGGCCAGGTACGCGGCCAGCGCGCCCGGGCCGAGGCCGAAGCCGACAGCGATCGGGGCCAGGATGGCCAGCAGGCCGGGGGTCATCAGCTCACGCTGCGCGTCCCGGGTGCAGATGTCCACAACCTTGCCGTACTCGGGCCGCTGGGTGCCGTCCATGATGCCGGGCAGTTCGCGGAACTGGCGGCGCACCTCCATCACCACGGCGCCGGCCGAGCGGGAGACCGCGTTGATGGCCAGGCCGGAGAAGAGGAAGACCACAGCCGCGCCGATGATCAGGCCGACCAGGTTGCGCGGGTTGGACACGTTGAGCGAGTTGAGGATCTCGGTGCCGACGTCGCCCACGCCCGCGTCCTCGTACGCCGAGCGCAGCGTGTCGGTGTACGAGCCGAACAGCGCGGTCGCGGCCAGCACCGCCGTGGCGATCGCGATGCCCTTGGTGATCGCCTTGGTGGTGTTGCCGACGGCGTCCAGCTCGGTGAGCGTCCGCGCGCCGTGCTCGTCGATGTCGCCGGACATCTCCGCCACGCCCTGCGCGTTGTCGGAGATCGGGCCGAACGTGTCCATCGCGACGATGACGCCGACTGTGGTGAGCAGGCCGGTGCCGGCCAGCGCGACGGCGAACAGCGACAGCGTGATCGAGCTGCCGCCGAGCAGGAACGCGCCGAAGACGCCGGCGCCGATCAGCAGCGCCGAGTAGACGGCCGACTCCAGGCCGACGCTGATGCCGGCGAGGATGACGGTGGCCGCACCGGTCTGGGAGCTCTTGCCGATGTCCTGCACCGGGCGCCTGTTGGTCTCGGTGAAGTAGCCGGTGAGCGCCTGGATCGCGGCGGCCAGCACGATGCCGATCACGACCGCGCCGATGGCCACCAGCCGCGGGTTGCGGTCGACGTCGGTCAGCCCGCCCTCCAGCTCGGCGAACGTGGCCGGCAGGTACGCGAACGCGGCGATCGCGACGAGCACCGCGGCGAGCAGCGCGGACAGGTAGAAGGCCCGGTTGATCGCGGTCAGACCGTTGCGGTCGCTGGCGCGCAGCCGGGTGATGAAGACGCCGACGATCGCGACCAGCACGCCGATGGTGGAGATGATCAGCGGGAAGACCAGGCCGGTCTCGCCGAACGCGGCCCGGCCGAGGATCAGCGCCGCGACGAGCGTGACCGCGTACGACTCGAACAGGTCGGCGGCCATGCCGGCGCAGTCGCCGACGTTGTCGCCCACGTTGTCGGCGATGGTGGCGGCGTTGCGCGGGTCGTCCTCCGGGATACCCTGCTCGACCTTGCCGACCAGGTCGGCGCCGACGTCGGCGGCCTTGGTGAAGATGCCGCCGCCGACCCGCATGAACATGGCGAGCAGCGCGGCGCCGAAGCCGAAGCCCTCCAGCACGGTCGGGGCGTCGCCCCGGAAGATCAGCACGACCAGCGCCGCACCGAACAGGCCGAGACCGACGGTGAGGAAGCCGACCACGCCGCCGGTACGGAAGGCGATCTTCATGGCGCCCTCGCGCCCGCCTTCCCGCTCCCGCGCGGCCGCCGCCACCCGCAGGTTGGCGCGGGTGGCCAGCCACATGCCGGCGCCGCCGATGAACGCGCTGAACAGCGCACCCACCACGAAGAACGCCGAGCGGCCGACCTTCACCAGGGTTTCGTTGCCGTCGGTGTCGTGCACCGGCAGCAGGAACAGCAACACGACGGCGATCACCACGAAGATCGCCAGGGTGCGGAACTGCCGCAGCAGGTACGCCGACGCGCCCTCCTGCACCGCGCCGGAGATCTCCTGCATCTTGGGGGTTCCCGTACCGGCCGCCAGGACCGCCCTGGTGAGGGCGGCCGCGAAGACGAGCGCCACCAGCGCGATGACCGCGGCGATGACGACGTACGTCACGTTGGCTCCGGTAAGGGACAGTGCGCCGCCGTCGGCGGCCAAGGTCCCGGACATCTATGTCCTCCTGTACCGAACAACTCGCGCCGACCCGTGGAGACGCACGGGCCGACGCCTGGATGCGGATTCGCAAGCGCGCGCCGACCCACCTCGGCGGACCAGCGATGAACTCCCGTTCCCGCCGGCTACGGGATGGGATCACTTGCTGACAACCCGCGTACTGTAGCCCTCCGGCGTGGCGAGGGTCACAGGCAGGGGGCACCGTGTCTCGATGATCTTCGTAACTGTGTTATGTGAAAAAATCTGATATATGGCGCGACCAATACGACCAGGCCGCGCTCCCCTGAAGGGAACGCGGCCTGCGTGTGCGAAACGGGTCAGGCGCGGCCGGCCGGCCAGGACATCCGCACCTCGGTGCCGACACCGTCGTCGACCGGGCGGACCTGGAGATCCTCCACGAAACCGGCGAGCAGCGCGAAGCCCACGCCGGTGGTCAGCGCGTCCTCGCTGAGCGACTCCTTCGCCAGCTCGTCCGGGCCGAGCGCGGCCAGGCCGAGACCCGCCTCGATCGGGGCCCGGTCCACCACCCGGACCGTGTAGCCGCCGCCGTCGGACATCTCCACGTACACCGGGTCGGCCAGGCCGTACTGCCGGTGCAGCGCGACCGCCCGCGTGCACGCCTCACCGATGGCCAGGCGCACCTCGTCCAGCAGGTCCTCGCGTACGCCGGCCCGCCGGGCCACCGCGACGCCGACGAGGCGGGCGGTACGCACGTGCACCGGGGCCGGAGAGAAGGACAGCTTGACGGTGGCCATCACGCGCCGGTGGAGTCGGCGGCGATGGCCGCGTCGACCGTCGGATGCAGCGGGAAGACCTGGTCCAGGGCGGTGATCCGGAAGATCTTGAGCAGCGGCTCCTTGTCGCAGACCAGCGCGAAGGAACCCCCGGCCGAGCGCAGCCGCTTGAGCGCGCCGACGAGCACACCCAGCCCGGTCGAGTCGAGGAAGTCCACCCGGCCGAGGTCGACCACCACGTGGTGGGCCCCGCCGTCGATCAGCTCCAGAAGCCGTTCCCGTAGGCGGGGGGCGGTGTAGACATCCACCTCACCGCCGACCTCGAGCACCGTGTGCTCACCCACGGCACGGGTCGCCAGCGACAGCTCCATCGGCCCCTCCTCGGTAAACTCTCCAGGGCATCTAACCATCTCCCCGTGCGACCCCTCGGGTCACCGCCAGGGCTCTCCCCTTACCCCACCCTGCGGTTCCCAATTCCGAACACCAGTGCGAGAGTGCAGGACGTGACCGACCACAGCCCCGGCCCGCGACGTGCTCCGGGCGAGCTGCTGCACCGGCTGCGGCTGCGTCACGCCACCGACCCGGTCACCCACGTCGAACGCGTCCCGGCCCGCGCCGGCGAGCCCGTCGCGTGGCCCGGCTGGGCACCGGAGGAACTGCGGGCGGCGTTCGCGCGACGCGGCGTCACCGCCCCCTGGCGGCACCAGGCCGAGGCCGCCGAGCTGGCGTACGCGGGACAGCACGTGGTCGTCGCCACCGGCACGGCGTCCGGCAAATCCCTGGCGTACCAGTTACCCGCGCTGAGCACGCTGCTCGCCGACCCGCGCGCCACCGTGCTCTACCTGGCGCCGACCAAGGCGCTCGCCGCCGACCAGCTCCGCGCCGTCGCCGCTCTCGAACTCGACGGGGTACGCCCCGCCACCTACGACGGAGACACGCCGCGCGCCGAGCGGGAGTGGATCCGCCGGCACTCCCGGTTCGTGCTGACCAACCCGGACATGCTGCACCACGGCATCCTGCCCGGGCACGCCCACTGGTCCGGGTTCCTGCGCCGCCTCGCGTACGTGGTCGTCGACGAGTGCCACACCTACCGGGGCGTCTTCGGCTCACACGTCGCGCACGTCCTGCGGCGGCTGCGCCGGCAGTGCGCCCGCTTCGGGCGTACCCCCGTCTTCCTGCTGGCGTCGGCCACGTCGGGTGACCCGGCGACGGCGGCCGGGCGGCTCACCGGCCTGCCCGTCACCGCCGTCACCGAGGACACCTCGCCGCGCGGCGGAGTGACGTTCGCGCTCTGGGAACCGCCACTGCTGCCTCCCGCCGACTCGGCTCCCGGCGCCGACCTCGTCCAGGTCCGGCGCTCCGCACTGCGCGAGACCGCCGACCTGCTCGCCGACAGCGTGGTCGAGGGGGTACGCACGCTCGCGTTCGTGCGGTCCCGCCGGGGCGCCGAGGTGGTCGCCGCGAACACCCGGCGGGCGCTCGACGAGGCGGTGCCCGGGCTGGGCGACCGGGTGGCCGCCTACCGGGCCGGCTACCTGCGCGAGGAACGCCGCGAGCTGGAACGGGCGCTGCTGCACGGCGACCTGCTCGGGCTCGCCTCCACCAACGCGCTCGAACTCGGCGTCGACCTGGTCGGGCTGGACGCGGTGCTGATCTGCGGCTGGCCCGGCACCCGCGCGTCGCTGTGGCAGCAGGCCGGGCGGGCCGGGCGCTCCGGCGACGAGGCGCTCGCCGTGCTGGTGGCCCGGGACGACCCGCTCGACACCTACCTGGTGCACCACCCGGAGGCGCTGTTCGGGCGGCCGGTCGAGGCGACTGTGCTCGACCCGGCCAACCCGTACGTGCTCGCACCGCAGCTCGCCTGCGCCGCCCACGAGTCCCCGCTCACCCCGGCCGACCTGGATCTGTTCGGGGAGGGCGCCAAGGAGGCGGTGGACTCGCTGGTCGAGGCGGGGGCGCTGCGGCAGCGGCCCACCGGCTGGTACTGGCGGCACCGGGAACGCCCCGAGGTCGACCTGCGCGGCGAGGGCGGCGCACCGGTGTGCGTGGTGGAGGAGTCCACCGGCCGGCTGCTCGGCACCGTTGACGGCGGATCGGCGCACTTCCTGCTGCACACCGGCGCTGTCTACCTGCACCAGGGCGTCTCGTACGTGGTCGACTCGCTCGACCTGGCCGACGGGTGCGCGCTCGTGCACGCCGAGGAGCCGGACTGGTCCACCCACGCCCGCGACGTCACCTCGCTGTCTGTGGTGTCGGTCCGCTCGTACGTGGACGCCGGACCGGTCGGCCTGTTCCTCGGCGAGGTGGACGTGACCAGCCAGGTGGTGTCGTACCAGCGGCGGCGCATCGCCACCGGCGAGGTGATCGACACCCGCCCGCTGGACCTGCCGGCCCGCGAACTGCGCACCGTCGCGGTGTGGTTCACGCTGTCCCCCGAGTCGCTGACCGGCGCCGGTGTCGAGGCGCCGGACGTGCCGGGCGCGCTGCACGCCGCCGAGCACGCCGCCATCGGCCTGCTGCCGTTGATGGCGACCTGCGACAGGTGGGACATCGGCGGGCTGTCCACCGCCCTGCACCCGGACACCGAGGCGCCCACCGTCTTCGTCTACGACGGCCATCCCGGCGGCGCGGGTTTCGCCGAACGGGCGTACGGCACCGCCGCCGCGTGGCTGCGCGCCACCCGGGACGCGATCGCCGAATGCGGGTGCGAGACCGGGTGCCCGTCCTGCGTCCAGTCCCCGAAGTGCGGCAACGGCAACAACCCGCTGGCCAAGGCGGAGGCGGTGAAGGTCCTCGACGTGGTGCTGACCAACCTGGCCGCGGCCGGTCGCGCGGACGCGTTTGCCGGCCCGCACGCGGACGGCCCGGAGGTGGGCGGCCCGGAGGTGGGCGGCGGCCCGGGCTCGGAGGCGCGGCGCGGTGAGGCGCTGCCCCGGCAGGGCGACCGAGTGGCCCACCCGGCTCCGGCGACCGGCGGCACACCCGCCTGACCTCCTCGACCGCCGGCAGGTCGCGCCGCCGGATGGCTCGACCGGCCCGCCGGAGGGCTCGCCGGCCACGTCGGGAGGTTGCGGTATCGGGAGGCGCTGAGCCCACCCCTTCGCCGTACCGGTGTGGAAAAGGCATGAGCAGGGGGCGGTCAGGGCATTGATACATGGGAGCGCTTCCATGCATCATTTCCGGTAGCGCAGGTGACCCGAGACCCGTCCCGCCGGAGGTGCCGCCGTGGCCGACACGATCGCCGAGACCGTCGAACTGCTCTACACCATCGACCAGGAACACCTCACCCCCGACCAGCAGATAGCGCTGGGCACCGCGATGGCCACCCTCGCCCAGGCGGAGCGGCTGGAGCAGATTAACGAGCGTCTGCGCGGCATCCATCAGGTGCTGAACACCTGGGCGATGAAGGCCACCCTCGACGGCGGTCGCTGACCTTGCGCCTCGCCCGGACGCGCCCGTCGCGGCGTGCCGGTCACCGTGCGCCCCGCCCGGCGCTGCGTGCTGGACCGCGGTGTGCTGGACTGCGGCGTGCTGACCGGCGCGGTGTGCTGGCCGGCGCGGTTCGCCGGCCATGGCGGCGTGTCGACCGTTGCTGGCCGTTCGGCATGCGGGAGGCGCTCGTCCAGGCAGCGGGATGCGGTCGGGCCAACGGCGTTGGGCCTGCTGTGCGAGACTCCGGCGACCCCTCGAAGGAGATCAGATGTCGCCCGATAATTTGCAGGCCCAGCAGCGGTTCATCATCCGTCAGCGGATCCGGATGATGGTCAACCAGTACGAGGTGCACTCGGTGGCGCCCGACGGCTCCGAAGGAGGGCTGCTCGCGTTCGCGCAGCAGAAGCGGCTCGCCTTCAAGGAGCAGGTGACCATCTACACCGATGACACCAAGCAGTACCCCCTTCTCGGTTTCAAGGCCCGTCAGCGGCTCGACCTCGGCGCCACCTACGACGTGACGGACCACGCGGGCAACCCCATCGGGCTGTTCCGCAAGGACTTCGCCCAGTCACTGCTGCGCTCGACGTGGCACGTCGAGCAGCCCGGGCTGCCGCCCGCCACCGGGCAGGAGCGCAGCATGCCGGTGGCGCTGCTGCGCCGGTTCGTCGACTCGCTCTCCTGGCTGCCGTACCACTTCGATTTCGTGACCGGCGGACAGCCGGTGTTCTCGGTCGACCGGAAGTGGGGCCTGCGGGACCGGTACTCCGTGGAGATCCAGCACCCGCAGATCGACCGTCGACTGGTCATCGCCATGGCGGTCGGACTGGACGCCCTGCAGTCCCGCTGACCTGCGGCCCCCGGCTGGCTCCCGGTTCCGGCACTGGCGTCCACCCGTCAGGACCGGGCCGGGCCGGCCCGGGACGTCGCGGTGGCGTCCCGGGTCAGTCCCGGCAGCGGTGCGACACGTACCCGCGCCGTGACGATCAGGTCCAGTCCGTCCACCCGGCACCCGGTCATCCGGCCACCGTTTGCCGAGACCAGGTCGGCGGCACGACCGCAGGCGGCGCCGGTTCCGTCGAGCACCTGCGCGGCACCGGCCAGCGCCCCGAAGTCCGCCGCGTTGCGGGCCTGATGCCGCGCGCACCGGGCCGCCCCGAGCGCGGCACCGAACACCCCGACCAACACGAACACGAGCCCTACCGCGAGCAGGCATACGGTGGCGCCGCCCCGGTCCGCCGAGGACCTACCGCCGGCGGACTGCCCGCGTTCCCCGCTCTTCCATGGACCGCCCGTGATCGGCGGTCTTCCTGCGGCGGGCCGGCGGGACGACGAGTCAGCCGGGAATCCTTCAGCTCTCACGGCACCGGTGCACCGGGTTCCACGGCGGCCACCGCCTCCCCCGACACGACCAGGCGAGGCAGCCGCGTCCCGAAGGTCCGGACCGGCGCCCGGACCGTCGCCGTCACCCGATCACCGGCGACCGTCACGGCCACCTGGGCGCCGTCCGGGGCGTACCGGCTTCCGGCGACCGCGCCGGACTCACCCCGGGCCGCGGCGACAGCCGCCTCCCGGGCGGCGTCGACACACGCGAGCCGGGTGCCCACCGCGTTCACGGAGGTCAGACCGGCGACGAGGAGCAGCATGAGCGCCGGCAGGCCGGCCGCGAACTCGGCGGTGAAGGAGCCCCGCTCGCACGCGATCGACGAGCGCCACCGCCGCCACGCCACCCCGGCCCGGCCGCTGCCGGCGTCCCGGAGCGGGCCGGGCCCGGTTGATACGCCCAGCGGGACCGCTGAGGTCAGCCACCGACCACGACGGCCGGCCCGCCGGCGCCCGATCACTTCAGGGCCCGGTCGATGACGGCGGTCAGCGCGGACTGCACGTTTCCGGAGGTGAGCACCTTCAGCAGGATCCCGGCGAAGGCGACCGCGGCGAGGGTGCCCACCGCGTACTCGGCGGTGTTCATGCCGGCGTCACCCCGCAGGCGGGTGAGGAGCTTGCGCATGTCGTACGTCCCTTCTCGATGGTTCACAGCACGTCGCCGAGGACGGCGGCGATCACCGGCACCAGACCGGCGAGAATGAAGGCGGGCAGGAAGCACAGCCCGAGCGGCAGCACGATGAGCACGCCCGCCCGGCGGGCCGCCGCCTCGGCCGCTGTCGACCGTTCGGCACGCAGGTCGTCGGCCAGCCGGGTCAGCGCGCGAGCCAGTGCGGCGCCGCTGTTCGACGAGCGGACCGCCGCCGCGACCACGGGTTCGGCCCCGGTGACGCCGCTCAGGTGCGCCCACGCCTCGCCGGGGTCGCCACCGAGCTGCAGCGTGCGGCCGACCCGGCCGAGCCGGTCCGCGAGCGGTCCACCGAGCGCCTCGGCGACGGCGAGCACCGAGCGGTCGACCGGTGCGCCCGCCCGCAGCGCGGCCGCCAGCAGATCCGCGGCCAGTGGCAGGTCGACTGCCTCGCGCAGTCGCCGTTCCCGGGCGGCGCGCGGCTCGATCCGGCGCAGCAGACGGTCGGCGGCGACACCGGCCGGCAGCCCGAGGAACACGCCCGTCACGCCGCCGACCACGACCGCCACGGCGATCCCGGCCAGCGCTGCGCCGAGGCGTACCCGATCCGGCCACCACGCCGGGCGGGCCGGCGTCGTCGCCGGGGCGAGCCGGCGCAGCCGCCGCGCCGGACGGACCACCGGACCGGCGACGACCAGCAGCGATGCGGCGCCGCCCAGGCAGGCGGCGGCCAGCACCTGCCGTGCCATCAGGCGGCCCGTCCGGGCGCGACGCCGAGCCGCTCGGCCCACAGCAACCCGACGACCTGCAACACGACCGCCGCGACCGCGCTTCCGGCGCCCACCGGCGTGTGCAGGAGCACTGCCACCGGGTCCACCCCGATGCCGTAGCCGAGACCGATCCCGCCGAGCGGCAACGCGGCCAGCAGCCAGGCGGTCGCCCGCGCCCCGGCGGCCTGGGCGGCGGCAGCCGCAAGGCCCCGATCGGCGGCGCGGGCGTCGGCCTCGATCCGTTCCAGCAGATCGGCCAGCGGCGCACCGGTCCGGTCAGCCAGCCTGCCCGCGGCGCGGGCCAGCCGCGCGACGCGTCCCGGGCCGTCGTCGACAGCGCCGTCGGCAGGTAGCCCGGCCCGCAGGTCGGCGGCGACGGCGGCCAGCCGGTCGAGATCGCGGCGGTGCGCGAGGGCGGCCGCCCGGTTGGTACGCCGGCGCAGCACCGCCCGGGCCGCGAGCACGCCATAGGTGGCGAGCACCAGGGCGGCCACCGGGCCGCCGAGCAGCGCCCCGGTCACGGCGCCACACAGTGCCGCAGCGGGCAGCAGGCGTCCGGCGGAAGACCCGGGGGCGGCGGCCCACCGCCGGATCCGGCGGGCCAGTGCGGAAGGTGACACCGAAACGTGGCGCCCGGCACCGGGTCGAGTCCGCTCCCGGTCGCGGCCGGGCGGACCGGCGGACGCCTTCGGCCTGGAGTCGAGTGGACGTCGTGGTGGGTCCGGCGGGGCGGAACGCGCTCCCTCCGCCCGCTCCACCGGGATGCCCGGCTCACCCAGCACCGCCAGCCTCCGGGCCCGACCGGCACGTACCGGCCAGGCGACGGCGACCGCCGCGGCGACCAGGAGCAGGACCGCCGGCCAGAGGTGGCCGGTCACGACGGTTCCGCCGGGGTGGGCCACGCGGCCTGGAGGATCGGCGGCACCGGCGCTCCCCGCTCCCGCACCAGGTCGGCGAGCGCCCGGGCCGCCGGACCGAGACCCCGGCCGCGTACCCAGGCCGGGACCACGGTCACCACCCGGTCGGGCCCTTCGGGCAACAGCAGGCCGATGGAGTCCAGCACGCGTCCCTCGCCGGTGCGGCGGAGCTGGAGGACGACCTGCAACGCGGCGGCGACCTGGGCGTGCAACGCGAGCCGGGGCAGGCCGCCGAGCATCCCGAGCGCCTCCAGCCGGGCCGGAACGTCGGCAGGGGTGTTCGCGTGCAGCGTTCCCGCCCCGCCGTCGTGGCCGGTGTTCAACGCGGCGAGCAGGTCGACCACCTCGGCGCCCCGGCACTCGCCCACGACCAGCCGGTCCGGCCGCATCCGCAGCGCCTGCCGTACCAGGTCGCCGAGCCCGACGGCACCGGCGCCCTCGACGTTCGCCGTCCGCGCCTGCAACCCGATCACGTGCGGGTGCACCGGGCGCAACTCGGCGGCGTCCTCCACGAGCACGATCCGCTCGGTGCCGGGCACCAGCCCGAGCAACGTGTTGAGCAGCGTGGTCTTGCCGGAGCCGGTGCCGCCACTGACCAGGTACGCGAGGCGGGCCGCCACGAGGGCGGCGAGCAGCGGGGCGACCGGCCGGGGCACGGTGCCCCGCTCGACCAGTTCGTCGAGTGTGAACGGCCGCTGCCGGAAGGTACGCAGCGACAGGTAGGGCCCGTCGGTCGCCACCGGAGGCAGCACCGCGTGCAGCCGGGTGCCGTCGGGCAGCCGCGCGTCCGCGTACGGGGAGGCGTCGTCCAGCCGCCGCCCGGCCGCCGACGTGAGGCGCTGCGCCAGGCGGCGTACGTCGTCGAGCGTGCCCAGTGGCACGGCGACCTGATGCAGCCCTCGCCCTCTGTCGACCCAGACGCGGACCCCGTTCACCAGCACGTCGGTGACCTGCGGATCGGCGAGCAGCGGCGCCAGTGGGCCGGCGCCGACCAGGTCGTCGTGCACCCGGTCGGCGATCCGCAGCAGCGTGGTGTCACCGAGCACCGCCGCCGCCGGTTCGGCGCGTACCGCGGAGACGATCGCCGCCGGCGTGACCGGGGTGGCCTCGGCGGCGAACCGGTGCCGGACCCGGGCGGCCAGTTCCCCCGGGTCAGCCGGCGTGGTCACGCCGCACCAGCGGCCGACGAGCCGGCCATCTCGTCCACGAGCCGCTGGCAGAGCGCGGCGAGCGGCCCCTTCCCGCTCGCGCCCGGCGCCTCGCCCCGTTCCAGCCCACGGCACAGTCCCGGCTCGGGTCGCAGCGTGCCGGCGAGCGGCAGGCCCAGCGCCCGGGACACCTCGGCCGCGCGGAGCCGGCCGGGCGCCGGGCCGCGCACGATGACCGAGAGGTCGACGCAGTGCGGCGCGGCGACGGCGGCGACCCGGGCCGCCGCGGCCGCCGCCCGCAGCTCGGCCGGTACGACGAGAAGTGCGCGGTCGGCGGCCTGGAGCGCGATCACCGCCGCGTCGTCGAGGTGCCGGGGTAGATCGAGCACGACCAGATCCCGCCCTCGCCGTCCGGCGTCGACTGTCGCGGCCATCGCCTCCGCCGGCAGGTGCCGCAGGTCGCCCCGGTCCCAGGAGAGCACCACCAGGTCGCCTCGGCTGGGCAGCGCGCGGATCAGCGACGGCGGGTCGACGCGCCCGTCCGTGCCGGCCAGCTCGGGCCAGCGCAACCCGTCGAGCTGCTCCCACCCGAGCACCAGGTCGAGACCGCCGCCGAGCGGGTCGGCGTCGACCAGCAGCGTGCGCAGCCGGGACCGGGCCGCGGTGACGGCGAGCCCGCCGGCCAGCACGCTGGCCCCGGCGCCGCCCCGCCCGCCGAGCACCGCCACCACCCGCCCCGACGCCGGTCCCGCCGGGCCGGCCCCGCATTCGGCGAACCGGTCGATCAGCCAGGGCTCGGCGGCCGGCAGCGTCGCGACGTGCTCCGCGCCGATCAGCTCGGCCAACTCCGTACCCGGATCGAGCTGGCCGGAGCGACCGACCAGGACCGTGCGGGGACGGCGGGGAAGGCGGGCCCGCAGGCAGGCCGCCGCCTGGTCGGCGCCGACCAGCACCAGCGGCGCCGGCGCCCAGCGGGCCCGGGCGGCCGCCGGATCGGCGGCCAGCTCGACCTCGGTGCCACCGGCCGCCGCGAGCCGCAGCAGCTCGTCGAGAAGGTCGCCGTCGGAGGTGACGAGCAGAGGCAGGCGACGGTACGGCGGGAGAGGGGTGCGCGGCGGCATGGCGGCCTCCATCGGTCGGACTCGGACGTCCCCGGTAGCCTGCCGAGCCGACGAGGCGAGCGAGGGGGATGACCGCTCGCCTGTGGACGACGAAGTGTGATGTGGACAGACCTCGGCGGAGTAGTGGATCTGCTATGTGCCGCGAGGGCGGAGCACTGAGCGCACGGTCAGCCACTGACTACGGGGATCGAGTACGGCGACTTCCTGGGCCAGCTGCACCAGGTCCCGCCGAGCGCCGAACTCGCCGCTGTCCTGCCGGTGGAGACCTACCGGTCGACCGCGGGCGAGCGGCTGCGAACGCTCGGGGAACTACGTGCAGGCAACCCCTCTCCCGCGCCGCCCGCCTTCGTCGCCGCCTATGAGGCAGCCTTGGCTGACAACAGGAAATCTACGAGCAGATCGACCGCGAGGAGCGTGAGAGGCGGGATGAGTTCCCCCCGCTTTGATGGAGCGGTGGTTACCTGCTGCCGGCTGGTGCAGGGGTGGCGATAGGTGGCTCGGCTGGCTCGGTTCGGTGGCTGTGCCAGGCGGTCTCGTACTCGTTTGGGCTGAGGTAGCCCAGTTCCTTCTGGATGCGGCGGGTGTTGTACCAGCCGTCGATGTAGGCGAAGATCGCGTTCTCGGCCTCATCCCGGGTCCGCCAGCTCGTGCGGTAGACGAGTTCGATCTTCAACGTCGACCAGAAGTTCTCCATCAGGGCGTTGTCGTAGCTGTCGCCGACGGATCCCATCGAGGGCAGGATCCCGTTGTCCTGCAAGCGTTCCGCGAAGCAAAACGACGTGTAGTTCGATCCCCTGTCCGAGTGGTGGATCAACTGGCCGTCGCGGACATCACGCGACCAGATGCCGTATTCGAGGGCGGCGAGGATCAGGTCGGTGTCGCAGCGGTCGGAGGTCTTCCAGCCGACGATCCGGCGGGAGAACACGTCGCGGACCGCAGCCAACCAGAACACGCCCTCACCGCAGGGGATGCGGGTGGCGTCGGCGACCCAGAGCCGGTTCGGCCCGTCGGCGGTGAACGGCCGGTTGACCAGATCCGGTGCCGGTGTGTGCCGTGGATCCTGCTTCGTGGAGCCGCCGCGCCAGCCTCGACGCAGGAACGCCCCCTGCCAGCCCTGCTGCGCCATCAACCGCTCGATCCGCTTACGGCCCACGTAGATGCCGTCACGGCGTAGCTGCCGGTGGACCCGGTCCGCGCCGTAGGTGCGCCCCGATGTCTCCCAGATCTCGTGGATGTTGGAGACCAGACCCAGGTCGACCACGTCACGGTCGCAGGGCTGCTCGACCTGCTTCACCCACGCGTAGTAGGTCGAAGCACCGATGTTCAGGACCCGTAGCAGGAGCGCGACCGCGAACTGGTCACGGTGTTCGTGGATGAACCTCATGACCGTCGCCGGGTCGGGTCGAGCTCCGCCGCGAAATACGCGCTCGCAGCCTTCAGAATCTCGTTCGCCCGCCGCAACTCGGTGACTTCCCTGCGCAGCCGGCGGTTCTCCTCCGCCATCTCGCTGGTCGGCCGGTCGTGACGCTCGTCGGCGTCGGCCTCAGCCTGACGGATCCAGTTCCTGAGCGCCTCGTGATGCACACCAAGCTGCTCGGCCAGGCGCCGGATCACCGGCTTCGGATCCGACTCGCGGTACAAACGCACAGCGCGCTGACGTAGCTCATCGGGGTACTTCTTCGGTGCTGCCACGGACAACTTCCTCCCCACGGCCATCAGACCATGATCAAGAAGCTCCATGAAAGCGGGGGTAGCTCAAGAGGCGCCCAGATGACCAACCAGACAACGAGGGTCACCACCGGATGTTTCCAGCCGGTCAACAGCGCGGACAGCAGACCACCGATGACTGCGCCAAGGATGGTGGCCGCTACTCTCCGCCGACGATCCATGGCCCTGGCATTCCCAGATCCCGATCGAGCTAATCCCCGCCAGCGAATCGAGAGCGTTCCTCCTGGCCGCGCTCCGCGAGCTGCACAACGCCGCCGACGATCCGGACCCGCGAGTCCTGGTCTTCCGCGACCGGGTCGGCCGGCCGCTGCGCCGATCGAACTTCCGGCGCCGGGTGTGGCTGCCGTCGCTGGTCCGCGCCGGGCTGCTCGGGCAGGTCGTCAACACCGGCCCGCACCGGTACCGCGCGACCTGGCCGGACCGGGAGGGCATCGAGTGGTCGGCCGAGTTCACCACCAAGCGGGAGGCTGTCGCCTGCGTGCGGGCAAGGCGTCCGGCGGGATGCGGTTCCACGATCTGCGGCACGCCTACGCCACCTGGCTGGTCACCGACGGCGTTCCGATCAACCTGGTGCAGCGGGTGATGGGCCACGAACAGGCGTCGACGACGCTCAACCGCTACACCCACACCCCGGACGACTACGCCGCCCGCGTCCTGGAGGCGTTCAACGGCTCTGCTGCCTCTCTGCTGCCTCCGACCGGAGAAACGCCCTCGGGGAGCCTGCTCGACGGGGAAGGAGATGACCTGTGATCTGCGGCGGAGCGCTCACGGTGCAAAGGGACGACCCCCGTCGGGGGGAGACGGGGGTCGTCTGTGGTTCGGCTCCGGGGGGGTCGAGCCGAACCGACTCAGCGGTTACGGGGGGTGCAACCGCCGAGGGCCGAGCGGCGCCGGGTATGCGAACTCCCGTCGCGAGCATAAGCATGCCGCAGTCGACCCTTATACGTCGAGTGTTGTTCACTCCACGCAAAGCTAAATTCATCGATAACTACCTGTGACCGCCATCACTCCTCCGGGTGCTCATCAGCTTTCGCCACCCGGGCGGACGCCCGGACGTCGCCCGTCGGGCTAGACTTTCGCGCCGTGGGCCGTAGCGCCGCTTTCTTCGATCTCGACAAGACCGTCATCGCCAAGTCGAGCGCACTGGCGTTCGGTCGGCCGTTCTACCGGGACGGGCTGATCACCCGGCGTGACGTGGTCAAGTCGGCGTACGCGCAGTTGATGTTCCGGCTGGGCGGCACCGACGAGCAGACCATGGCCCGCACCCGGGACTACCTGGCCACGCTCTGCAAGGGCTGGCCGGTGGAACAGGTCCGCCAGATCGTCGCGGAGACGCTGCACGAGCTGATCAACCCCTATGTGTACGCCGAGGCGGCCGCTCTGATCGAGGAGCACCAGGCCGCCGGGCGGGACGTGGTGCTGGTCTCCGCGTCGGGCGACGAGATGGTCCGGCCGATCGGTGAGCTGCTCGGGATCACCGATGTGATCGCCACCCGCATGGGCGTGGTGGACGGCCGTTACAGCGGCGAGGTCGAGTTCTACGCGGCCGGTCCGAGCAAGGTCGAGGCGGTGAGCGAACTGGCTCTGGAGCGCGACTACGACCTGGCCGACTCGTACGCGTACTCCGACTCGTACTCCGATCGCCCGTTGCTGGAGTGCGTGGGGCATCCGACGGTGGTCAACCCGGACCGGGCGCTGCGCAAGCTGGCGGTGGAGAACTCGTGGCCGGTGCTGGAGTTCCGGCACCCGATCCCGCTGGGCCGCCGGCTGCGCGAACGGCCTGCGGTGCCGGTCGCGGCGGCGGCACTGGGCGTGGGCGTCGGGGTGGCCATCGGCATCGCCTGGTACGGCCGGCACCGCCGCACCCGCACCGCCGCACCCATCGCCTGACACCCGCGCCCTCTCAGGACGCGGCGAGGATCTCGTCGCCGATCAGCGTGATCTGGTCGGCGCCGACCTCCACCGCGCTCATGTAGTGCCGCAGCCAGGAGCGCAGGCCGTCGGGCGTGCCGGTGGCGAACGCGCCGGCCGCGCCGACGTACTCCGGTTCGCGCTCGCGGTGACCGACGTCCACCGCGACCAGCCCGCGGGGGTCGAACCCGGTGGAGATCAGCACCAGCCGGGCGGCGGCGCGGGCCACCACGCCGGACGGGCCGGGGAACGGGCGCAGGTTCAGCAGCTCGCCGTGTACGACGGCGGCCAGCACCAGCGGTGGCACCTTCGTGCCGCCTGCGGCCAGGGCGGCCAGGCCGTCGAGACGGGCCGCGACCACGGGGTCGGCGACGGGCCGTCCCAGTTCCTCCTCGGTGACCACGTCGCGGGCGGCGAGCACGTGCAGCCGGGCGAGCACCTGCCGGGGCGCCTTGGGCCAGAGGTCGCTCAGCCCGGGCAGCGCCCCGGCGACCCGCAGCGCGCCCTGGAGCACCGGGTCGGTGACGGTGCCGGCGCGTACCTCCTCGCGGTCGTGGACGCGGCCCTCCAGCGCGGCGCTGGCCACGGCGGAGCGGAGGCTGACCTCGGCGGCGACCTGGCCGCCCTGGCGGCGCAGCGCGCGGTGCCGGTGGGCCAGGTCGACCCGCTCGCGGGCCTGCTCGACGGCGGAGGCGACGTCGGCGAGCGCGAGCAGCGGGGCGAGCGGATCGGTGGTCACCCCGTCACGCTAGCGACCGCTGGGCTCCACCCATGCCCGGGGTTGTCAATAAGGGCCCTTCCTTACACCTCGGCGCGAGGGGAGGGCCGCTGGGCGCGCGGTGGAGGACCGGACGGTCGCGGGCGCGGTACGCCGGGGCTAACCTTCCCCGCATCAGGAGACGCAGGTCACGCGACGAAGGAGTCACCGCATGAGCGAGGCATTGGCCAATCTGCTGAACGAGACGCGCCAGTTCCCGCCGCCTGCTGAACTCGCCGCGAACGCCAACGTGACCGCCGAGGCGTACGAGGAGGCGGCCGGCGACCGGCTGGCCTTCTGGGAGCGCCAGGCCGGCCGGCTGGCCTGGGCCCAGCCGTGGGAGCAGGTGCTCGACTGGTCGAACGCCCCGTTCGCGAAGTGGTTCACCGGGGGCCGGCTCAACGTGGCGTACAACTGCCTGGACCGGCACGTCGAGGCGGGCCTCGGGGACAAGGTGGCGATCCACTGGGAGGGCGAGCCCGGCGACACCCGCACCGTCACCTACGCCGACCTGCACCGGCTCACCTGCCAGGCGGCGAACGCGCTGACCGAGCTGGGCGTGACCGCCGGTGACCGGGTGGCGATCTACCTGCCGATGATCCCGGAGGCGGCGGTGGCGATGCTCGCCTGCGCCCGGATCGGCGCCACGCACAGCGTGGTGTTCGGCGGCTTCTCCGCCGACGCGCTGACCAACCGGATCCAGGACGCCAGCGCCAAGGTGGTGATCACCGCGGACGGCGGCTTCCGCCGGGGCAAGCCGTCGGCGCTCAAGCCGACGGTGGACGAGGCGGTGGCGAACTGCCCGTCGGTGGAGCACGTGCTGGTGGTCCGGCGTACCGGTGAGGAGGTCGCCTGGTCGGCGAAGGACCACTGGTGGCACGAGACGGTGGAGACCGCCTCCCCGGAGCACGAGGCGCAGGCGTTCGACGCCGAGCACCCGCTGTTCATCCTCTACACCAGCGGCACGACCGCCCGCCCGAAGGGCATCCTGCACACCACCGGCGGCTACCTGACCCAGGCGTCGTACACCACGCACGCGGTGTTCGACCTGAAGCCGGAGACGGACGTCTACTGGTGCACCGCCGACATCGGCTGGGTGACCGGGCACTCCTACATCGTGTACGGCCCGCTCTCCAACGGCGCCACCCAGGTCATGTACGAGGGCACCCCGGACACCCCGCACAAGGGCCGGTTCTGGGAGGTCGTCGACAAGTACAAGGTGACCATCCTGTACACCGCGCCGACGCTGATCCGCACCATGATGAAGTGGGGCGAGGACATCCCGGCCGGGTACGACCTGTCGTCGCTGCGTCTGCTCGGCAGCGTCGGTGAGCCGATCAACCCGGAGGCGTGGATCTGGTACCGGCAGCACGTCGGCCGCGGTGAGCTGCCGGTGGTGGACACCTGGTGGCAGACCGAGACCGGCGCCATCATGATCTCGCCGCTGCCGGGCGTGACCGAGGCGAAGCCGGGCTCGGCGATGGGCCCGCTGCCCGGCATCGTCGCCGACGTGGTCGACGACCAGGGCCAGTCGGTGCCGAACGGCGGCGGCGGATACCTGGTGCTGAAGGAGCCGTGGCCGTCGATGCTGCGGACGATCTGGGGCGACGACAACCGGTTCCTGGAGACGTACTGGTCCCGGTTCGGCGCCGGCGCGAACACCGGCGACGAGTGGGTCTACTTCGCCGGTGACGGTGCGAAGAAGGACGACGACGGGCACATCTGGCTGCTCGGCCGGGTGGACGACGTGATGCTGGTGTCCGGCCACAACATCTCCACCACCGAGGTGGAGTCGGCGCTGGTCAGCCACCCGTCGGTGGCGGAGGCGGCGGTGGTCGGCGCGACCGACCCGACGACCGGCCAGGCGATCGTGGCGTTCGCCATCCCGCGCGGCAGCGCGGAGACCACGGGCGACGCGGGCGAGCGGCTCATCGCCGAGCTGCGCAACCACGTGGCGAAGACGCTCGGCCCGATCGCCAAGCCGCGGCAGATCATGCTGGTGGCGGAGCTGCCGAAAACCCGATCCGGGAAGATCATGCGCCGGCTGCTGCGGGACGTGGCGGAGAACCGGTCGCTCGGCGACGTGACCACACTCCAGGACTCCTCGGTGATGGAGCTGATCTCGTCGGGGATGAGCGGCGGGAAGTCCGACGAGGACTGACGTCGACGTACGAGGAGGGGCGGGCCGCGGGCGGTCCGCCCCTCCTCGCGTCCGCGATCCGCGCCGGTCGATCGGTTGACCCGTGACTGACCTGATCGGCCAGAGGGCCTTTTCACCTCTGTCGATGTCGCTGCCTGTCGGTTACGTTCAGCCGCACCGGCAGATTTCGACGTGCGTCAGTGAGACGGCCGGTCCCTCACCATTCCCTACGAACGGAGTGGCATGCTCCCCATGTCGCAGCACAGGGCACGGCGACGCCTACTCGTCGCGCTGCCCGTCATCGCGCTCGCGGCCACGTCGCTGACCGTGACCGGCAGCGCGGCGGCCCAGCCGTCCCGGTCCGCACCGGTCACGATCGGGGCGGACGAGCACTACATCAACTACGCCGAGCCCGAGGTGCAGCCGGACACCGGCGGCAAGGAGGTCAAGGGCCGGGACGGGATCTTCTCCGCGCCGGCGGACGAGGCCCGCGCCTACGACCGCAAGTACGCCGGCGGCAACCCGATCGCCGCCCGCGAGCTGGCCAGGCTGGAGGCCAAGTCCATCCGGAGCGGCCAGAGCCCTCGGAAGATCAAGAAGGCCAAGAGCACGCAGACCGCCAAGCTGCTGACGCTGCTCGTCGAGTTCAACGACAAGGCCAACGACGACTTCACGAACGTGATGGTCCCGAAGACGGTGTTCGAGGACCGCACCTGCGTGCCCGGAACGGTGCAGAACGGCCCGCGCCACAACACCATCCCGAACCCGGCCACGCTGCCGCACAAGGACAACAACTCGATGTGGGTGCCGGACTTCTCCCCGGCCCACTACGACAAGATGCTGTACAGCAAGAAGGGCATCACCGAGCGGGTCCGCAAGGACCTGAAGGGGCCGGACGGCAAGCCGGGCATCAGCCTCGCCGGGCGGACCATGCACAACATGTACCTGGAGATGTCCAAGAACGCGTACACGGTGGACGGGCAGGCCAGCCCGTGGATCACGGTGCCGCACTCGGAGGGCTGGTACGCCGCCTCGCGCTGCTTCCAGGACGAGAACGGCAACTGGGTCGCCGGGCGTGAGCAGTCGATGAACGGCCACCCGGACAACCCGCAGGGCGCCGGGCGCCTCGCCACCGACGCGATCGACGCGCTGGCCGCCAAGGACCCGAACTTCCCGTGGGCCGACTACGACATCGAGGACCAGAGCGACCGCGACGGCGACGGCAACTACCACGAGCCGGACGGCGTGATCGACCACCTGGTGCTGGTGCACGCCAACCAGGGCAAGTCCCGTGGTGGCGGCGACATCGGCATCTACTCGGTCTGGGCGCACTCCTCGACCGTGACCGGTGGCTACACGATCCCGGGCACCAACCTGAAGGTGTCGAACTACATCGTGCAGCCGGAGGACGCCGGCGTCGGCGTCTTCGCCCACGAGTTCGGGCACGACCTGGGCCTGCCGGACCTCTACGACACCTCGGGCAACGCCGACTCGGACGTGGACTTCTGGGACCTGATGGCGTCCGGCTCGCACTCCGGCGAGATCTTCCAGGCGCTCCCCACCCACATGGGCCTCTGGGACAAGTGGGTGCTGGGCTGGGCCGAGCCGAAGACGTTCGGGCCGGGTGACCGGTCCAAGTTGGTCAAACTCGGGCAGACGTCGCGTACGCCGGTCGGTACCGAGGACGGCATCAAGATCGACCTGCCGGACAAGGTGATCTCACTGGCCACGCCGCACAGCGGCTCGAACATGTGGTACTCGGGCGCCGACCAGGGGTGGGCGGACGTCAAGATCAGCCGTTCGGTGTCCGTCCCGAACGCCGCGGACGCGAAGTTCTGGATGTGGAACAACTACGTCATCGAGGCGGACTGGGACTACGGCTTCGTCGAGGTCTCCACGGACGGCGGCGCCACCTGGACCGAGCAGAAGGTGTACGCCGAGGGCGGCGCGCTGGTCTCCACGAACGACGGCTACGCCGATCCGAACGGCCGCATGGTCGACTTCGGCAACAAGAAGTACGGCCTGACCGGCAGCACGAACGGCTGGCGGCACGACTACGCCGACCTGTCGTCGTACGCCGGGCAGACCGTGCAGGTGCGGCTGCGCTACGCCACCGACGAGGCGTTCCAGGAGCGCGGCTGGTTCGCCGACGACTTCTCGGTGACCGGCGGCGGCGCGACCACCTGGAGCGACGACGTGGAGGGCGGCGCGGCGGGCTGGACCCAGACCGGCGGCACCTTCACCGACACCAGCGGCGCGGGTTGGTACATCGACTCGGGCACGCAGGTGAAGGCGCACTACTACCTCGCCGAGTGGCGTAACTTCGACGGCTTCGACAAGGGCCTGAAGTACACCTACGACACCGTCTACTCGCACGAGGCGTGGAAGGTCGACCGGATCGCGTACAACGCGCCGGGCATGCTGGTCTGGTACCGGGACACGCAGCTCGGCGACGTCAACCACGTCACCGCGCAGATGACCGCGCTGCCCAGCTACGGCGCCAAGGGCGGTCTGCTGATCGTCGACTCGCACAACGACCCGCTGCGCCGCAAGGGCGTCGCGGCCGAGAAGGACCCGTCGGTGCTGAAGAACCTGCCCAGCCGGCCGCAGTCCTCCAACGCCGCGTTCGGCCTGAAGCCGACGTACCCGTTCAAGGAGTGCCTGGAGGCGGCGGACGAGCCGTACAGCGAGTACTGCACGAAGTTCGGCCCGCAGGCGCCGGTGCGCGGCTTCACCGACGCCAAGGGCTGGTACCCGGGCATCGAGATCCGCGACGGCGCCGCGTACTCGCGGGACAACGACGCCTCGGTGGTCGTCCCCTCGCGGGGCAACCAGCAGTACACGACCCGGGTGGTCAACCCGGACGGCACCCCGGCGACGGACTACTACGGTTCGACGCTGGGTGGCGGGGCGATCGTGCTCGGCACCGGCAACCCGCGCGACTCGGGCGTCCAGTACGGCGTCTCGATCATCATCAAGTGGGCCGCGAAGGACAACTCGTACGCCACCGTGTACGTGGTTCCGCCGCGGCGCTGAACCGTACGTTCAAACCGGAACCGGAATGACCGAAAAATGAGCTGAACGGGCTCGATGAGGGAAGGGCCGGGAGCGCGAGTGCTCCCGGCCCTTCCGCGTAGGCAGTTAATCCATGACTGTCACTGCACTTCATGATCCAGACATCGCCGCTGGTCACCGGCTAGGTGACGGGCCGACGTGTGACGGTGAAAAGCATCCCCAACAAAAAGTTGCCACAAATCGACGCACACATCTTCCCACCAGTCGCAGCAGTGTCTATGTTCACCTTTGGTCCCACTAGTGGGACGTTCCACCGGCCCGTACCCCCAGTTGGGCCGGTTCCCTCACACCGGAGGTACCACGTGCGCAAAGTCGCAGTGGGTCTGCTCGGGCTTTCGCTGACCGCGACGGGGCTGATGGCAGGCACGGCCGCCAGCGCCGCGCCGACGCCGAAGCTGCCGGCCGCCGCTCCGTCGGTGGCCGAGCCTGCGCAGGCTGAGCACGACCTGCCCAACCCGCTGGAGGAGAAGCGGCGCGCGCTGCGCCAGGAGGGCCTCAGCGAGGTCCTGTCCGGCAGGGCGAAGGCCCAGAAGATCAACGGCAGCAAGGTCGTCAAGGTCGGCGAGCAGGCTGTCGCCGGTCCCGCGGCGGGTAAGGCAGCCAAGAGCACCAAGGCAGGCAAGGGTCCGACCAAGGACCAGTACGTCGAACTCTCCCGCGAGCGGACCGACAAGATCTTCGTCATCCTCGCGGAGTTCGGCGACGAGCGGCACCCGAGCTACCCGGACCAGGACACCGACCCGGACACCCCGGGCCCGACCCGGTTCGACGGTCCGCGCGTCAACCAGATCCCGCAGCCCAACCGGGCGGTGGACAACTCCACGGTCTGGCAGGCGGACTACAGCGCCGACCACTACCGGCAGCTGTACTTCGGCACCAACCCGGGCGAAGAGTCGCTGAAGCAGTACTACGAGGCCCAGTCCTCGGGTCGGTACAGCGTCGACGGCGAGGTCACCAACTGGGTGAAGGTGCGGTACAACGAGGCCCGCTACGGCCGTTCCGACGGCTACCCGTGCGCCTCGAACGTCTGCACCAACACCTGGGCCCTGGTCCGCGACGCCGCCAACCAGTGGGTCGCCGACCAGAAGGCGCAGGGCCGCTCCGACGCGGAGATCGCCGCGGACGTCAAGGCGATGGACGAGTGGGACCGGTACGACTTCGACGGCGACGGCGACTTCAACGAGCCGGACGGCTACATCGACCACTTCCAGATCGTCCACGCCGGCGGCGACCAGGCCGACGGTGACCCGTACCAGGGTGAGGACGCCATCTGGAGCCACCGGTGGTACGCCTTCGCCAGCGACCAGGGCAACACCGGCCCGGAGAACTTCCCGGCCGGCGGCACCCAGATCGGCAACACCGGCGTCTGGATCGGTGACTACACGATCCAGCCGGAGAACGGTGGCCGCAGCGTCTTCTACCACGAGTACGGCCACGACCTCGGTCTGCCGGACGACTACAACGTGGTCAGCGGCGGGGACAACAACAACGAGCACTGGACCCTGATGGCCCAGAGCCGGCTCGGCGCCAAGAACGACGGCGGCATCGGCGATCGCGGCGGCGACCTCGGCGCGTGGAACAAGCTCCAGCTCGGCTGGCTCGACTACGAGGTCGTAGTGGCCGGACAGAAGCGCACCCTGGAACTCGGGCCGCAGGAGTACAACTCCAACAAGGCCCAGGGCGCCGTGGTGGTGCTGCCGCAGCGGGAGTACACGTTCCAGAACGGCAAGCCGTTCGAGGGTACGAAGCAGTTCTTCTCGGGCAACGACGACGACCTGAACACCACGATGACGCGCACTGTCGACCTCACCGGGAAGACCAGCGCCGCGCTGTCGATGAAGGGTCGCTACAGCATCGAGGCGGACTACGACTACCTGTTCTTCGAGGCGTCCACCGACGGTGGCCAGACCTGGGCCTCGCTGCCCGGTACGGCCAACGGCACCCCGCTGAAGGAGATCTCCCCCGGGCGCTACGCCCTGGACGGCTCCAGCAACGGCCAGTGGGTCGACGTCAACATCCCGATGGACGCGGTCGCCGGCAAGGTCGTGCAGTTCCGGCTCCGCTACCAGACGGACGGCGGTGTCTCCGAGGGCGGCTTCTACGGTGACGCGATCACCGTGACCGCCGACGGTCAGACGCTTCTCACCGACGGCGCCGAGGCCGGCGCGAGCGGCTGGACCCTCAGCGGCTTCAGCATCGTCGAGGAGACCTACACCCGTAAGTTCGACAACTACTACATCGCCGGCAACCGGTCGTACGTCTCGTACGACAAGTACCTCAAGACCGGCCCGTACTTCTTCGGCTACGCGAACACCCGCCCGGACTACGTGGACCACTACGCGTACCAGGAGGGTCTGCTGATCTCCTACTGGAACCTCCGGTTCGCGGACAACGACACGTTCGCGCACCCGGGTGAGGGTCGGAACATGATCATCGACGCGCACCCGCGGCCGATCTACAACCTGACCGGGGCGCCCTGGCGGGCCCGCGTCCAGGTCTACGACGCGCCGTTCAGCCTGAAGAAGGCCGACTCGTTCACGCTGCACCTCAACAGCCAGCCGCAGTACATCCGTGGCCAGGCGGCGCAGCCGCTGTTCGACGACACCAAGCAGTACTGGTACCCGGAGCTGCCGAACCACGGCGTCAAGCTCCCGGCCACCGGCACCAAGATCAAGGTTCTGGAGCAGAACGGCACCTCGCTGAAGGTCCGCTTCTCCTGATCCACTGATCGACGCACCACGCGATGCCCGGGCGGTGAACCGTCCGGGCATCGCCCTTTCCGGGAACCCGGCGGACCCCGCCCGCGTCCCATCCGGGTGACGCCCGTGCCACGCTGCCGGCCGCCCTCGCGCTGGTGCTGCTCGCCGGCGCGGGTGCGGCGGAGACGGAGGATCCGTGCCCGACGACCACCAGCCGGCCGCGAGCGGCGCCGGCACGCCCGCAGATCGCCCCACCCCGCTGTCCGCCACCGACCTGCCGACGCTGCGCCGGCCCGCCGGCCCGCCGAAGAAGCCGACCGACAACCGGCCCACCGGCGTCGTCGTCGGCTGGATCACCCGGGGTGGGTCCGGGCCGTGCTACGGGCTGATGGACGAGAACGGCACGGAGTACGCGGTGTACGGCCCGAACGCCGGCGAGCTGCGCAAGGGCGACCTGGTCACGCTGCGGCTCACCGCGCGGGATCGCTCCGTCGACTGCGGGCCCGGCATCCCGATGCGGATCATCCAATGACGTCCGGTAGCGGCGTGCTCACCCGTCGATGAGCGGACGGCGTACGCGACCCCGGGTGCCCGCCCGGAGAAATCCCTGATCCTGGTCACCTGCGGGGCCGGTGGGTCACAGACGGCCCTAGGCTGTGCGCCATGACCGACCAGCGCGGCGGACCCGTCGACGAGTCCTGCGTCCTGCC
Source organism: Micromonospora sp. NPDC005686 (assembly GCF_042871665.1). Lineage (NCBI taxonomy): Bacteria > Bacillati > Actinomycetota > Actinomycetes > Micromonosporales > Micromonosporaceae > Micromonospora > Micromonospora sp. NPDC005686. The sequence goes on along the minus strand of NZ_JBIAIY010000002.1, from coordinate 143,404 downwards.
CGAGGGGCCGTGGACGCACCGGTTCGTCGGCGCCAACGGCAGCCGGTTCCACGTCGTCGAGGCGGGCACCGGGCCGATGGTGCTCTTCCTGCACGGCTTCCCCGAATACTGGTACGCCTGGCGCGAGATGCTGCCGGCGGTCGCCGACGCGGGCTTCCGGGCGGTCGCTGTCGACCTGCGCGGTTACGGTGCGAGCGACAAACCACCCCGGGGGTACGACGGCTTCACGCTCGCCGCCGACGTCGCCGGCCTGATCCGGGCGCTCGGCGAGCGGTCGGCCACGGTGGTCGGCACCGGCGCGGGCGGGCTGATCGGCTGGACCGCCGCCTCCTTCCACCCGACCCTGGTCCGGCGGCTCGTGGTGCTCGGCGCGCCGCATCCGCTACGGCTGCGGGCGGCCATCTTCGCCGACCCGCGCGGCCAGTTCGCCTCGGCCACCGCGACACTGAAGTTTCAGCTCCCCCGCTACGAGCACGTGCTGACCCGGGACGGCGCCGCCGAGGTGGAGGAGACGCTGCGCCGCTGGGGCGGGCCGCGCTGGGTGTCCGGCCCCGACTTCGCCGACTACGCCCACTGCTGCCGGGTGGCGATGCAGATCCCGCAGGCCGCGTTCTGCGCGATGGAGGGCTACCGCTGGGCGTTCCGCTCGGCGCTGCGGCTGCACGGCTACCGCTTCGTGAAGTTGATGCAGAAGCCGCTGGTCACGCCGACCCTGCAACTGCACGGCGCGCTCGACCAGGCCTCGCTCCCCCGCACCGCGCAGGGCTCCGGCCGCTACGTCACCGCCCCGTACGAGTGGCGGCTGCTCGACGACGTGGGGCACTTCCCGCACGTGGAGGCGCGAGACGTGGTGCTCGGCGAGGTCCTGCGCTGGGCGAAGTCCTGACTCAGGCCCGCTGCTCGCCCAGGTCGGCCACCTCGGCCGCGGGCGCCCAGCCCTGGTAGACGCCGAAGTCGAACGCCTCCAGCCCCATCGCCTCGGCGACCGGCCAGCGCCCACCGGTGTACTCCAGCCGCAGCCAGCCCTCGTGCTCGGCCAGCACGATGAACGGCTGCCCCTGCCAGGTACAGGTGGTCCGAACGTACGCCAGATCGTCGACCTCGGCGGCCGGCACCACCCGGACGTACCGGCCGGGACGCACCTCCGTGAATCCCTCGTCGGGGCCGGGCTGGTACAGGCGGATGTCGTCCCCGTCGGGGCTGGCCTGGTACTCCCGCCCTCGCCAGCGGGCCACGTAGCCGTCGCGGGTCACGCCTCGCCCGCCTTACGCCACAGCAGCTCGTCGGTGTCCAGGACCGCGACCAGCCTGCTGTCACCGTCCGCGCCGGCCCGCCACAGCTCGGCGCCGTGCGGAAGCCGCGCACTGTCCACCTTGAACTCCGCGATCACGTCGCTGCTCTCCCCCGGCGCGAAACCGTTGCCACGGAACGGGGGCCGCTCGATCACCCAGCCCTCCATCGCCCGCATCGCCGCCTCGTTCGGGCCGCCGTACGGGATCCGGTAGAGGCTCGGCCGGTAGGCGGGCCACCGCAGCAGGTAGATCTCCTCGTCGTCGGGGGAAAACGGCGAACCCGGGTGGCCGAGGCCGAGCGCGCGGTACAGCTCCACCGGCGTACGCAGGTGCGCCAGTTCCCCGGCCCGGTGCACGAATCCGGAGACGCGGTCGTAGCCCCGCTCCAGGTAGTAGGCGAGCTGGCTCACCGCGATCACCTTCTGCATGGTCACCGGCCGGTTGTCGGTGACCGAGTACCCCTGCGGACGCGGTCGCTCCGCCGGCTGCGGCGCGGCGGCCGGCTCCGGGTCGTCGCCGAGGCCCACCTCGGCCGCCCAGTTGGCCAGCGCGAGGACCTGCTCCCCGGGGTACGACGCGCCCACCGGGCTGCCCGGGTTGACCCGGAACGACCAGGCCGCGTCCGGCCACCTGCGGATGAGCTGGACGAATTTCACCCGTACCGTCTCGACCTGGCCCTCGGTGTGCTCGGCCAGGCGTTCCGGCGAGGTGTAGACCGAGACGCACGTCTCGCCGTCGACCGGCTCGGCGTGCCAGACGAAGCCGGGGTCACCCGGCCGGCTGCCGGCGGCTGAATCGGGCGCGACCGGCAGCAGCACCCGGGCCAGCAGCAGGGTGGTGAGGAAGCCGTCCGTGCTCCCGCTGCCCGCGGCGGCCAGCAGGTCCTCCTCCACGTCGTTCGCTGGTACGAAGTCGGCCGAGCCGTGTGCGGTGCTCGATCCGGCGTCGGGCGGCGGATCGACGGGCGTCGCGGGAGTCGCGGGAGTCGCCGGGGCCGGCGTGGACAACGCCACGGTCGGGTCACCGGGCGCGAACAGCGCCGTGGTGACCGGCTCGTCGGTCGCCGGCTCGAAGAGGGACACGGGCGGCTGTTCCGCCGGCACGGGCTCGGCCGACGCCGGGCTGGTCAGCGGCTCGGTCGGCTCAGCCGACACCCGGTCGAACAACGACACCGTCGGCTCGGCCTCAGCTGCACCGGACAGCGGCGCGGTCGGTGCCGGGTCGAACAACGACACGGTCGGCTCGGCCGACGCCGGGCCGGTCAGCGGCTCGGTCGGCTCAGCCGACACCCGGTCGAACAACGACACCGTCGGCTCGGCCGACGCCGGGCCGGTCAGCGGCTCGGTCGGCTCAGCCGACACCCGGTCGAACAACGACACCGTCGGCTCGGCCGACGGCGCGAAGAGCGGCGCGGTGGCCTCCGCTACCGAGGCCGACGACTCGAACAGCGACGTGGTGGGCTCGGAACCCGATCCGAGCGACACCGTCGGATCGTCAAGCGGCGTGCTCCGGTCCGGCGTGCCGGTGGCGCCGAGGTGGGTCGGCGCCGGGTCGACGAGGTTCACCGTGTCGTCGGTCGGCGGATCCACCGGGAACGACACGGTCGGGTCGACGGCGCCGGCCCACGGCGTGGTTGCGCCCCCGGCCGGTTCCGGACGCGCCGGGCCGGCCTGCTGCGCGGACCAGAACGGCGCGGGCTCGGTCAGGTCGCGGGCCTCGATGACGGTGCCCTCGATGACGATGGGTGTGAAGTCGCGGCGCGGCGCGGGCGGCGCGGAGACCGGTTCGGCGATCGACGGGGGCAGTTCCTCCGCCGGCTCGTCGACCGTCTCCCACCTGGTCTCGGCCCCGCTTCCGCCCGGTGCGGCCCCCCACCCGTCAGCCGTGGCCGGAGGTTCGGCCGTGACCGGGTCGGCGTGCGCCGCCGGAGCGGGTTCGGCGTGCCGCCGGGGCAGCGCTTCGGTCGCGTCCTCGGGCGGGCGGGTGGGCCGGAACGCCCGGGTCGCCTCCTCCGGGCGGGACGCGGGCGGCGGCTCGTCCGTACGCGCCGGGAACGGGTGGGTGGGGCCTTCGCGTACCGGCTCGTTCAGCGGCCGTCGACGCGGAAACGGCTGCCCACCGGCGAACCGGGTCGGTGGGGTGGCCCGGTCACCGGCCCGGCGTGACGGGTCCAGCGGCGATGGGCGCCGGGCCGAGCGGCCACCGGACGAGGGTTCGAAGAAGGAACGGGACGGCGGCGCTGCGGTGGCCGCCGACGGCTCGTCGGTGGCCACCGCCGGGGCGGCCGCGAAGGGGTCCGGCTCGTCCGGGCGGCGGCGCAGGTCGGTGAGCCAGCCGTCGAGGGCGTCCGTATCCGGCTCGGCGGCGGCACGGCCCGGGACGTCGCTGTCCGCTGCCCGGCGGCGTGGCGGCACGGTGGGCAGCCGGCGCCCCAGGACTGAGGCGGCACGCATCGGCACCGTGGGCGGCTCGCCGGTTTTCCTCAGCCGCTCGTCCCGGCCCCGCGCCCCGGCGGTCGGCGGCACGGCGGTCGGCGGCACGGTCGGTGGCGGCGTCGCAGGTAGCGGCGCGACCGGCGGCGGAACGGCGGCGGACGGTGCGGCCGGCTGCGGCATCGCGGCGGACGGCACGCTCGGCGGCGGAACAGCGGCAGGCGGAACAGCGGCAGGCGGGACGGGAACGGCCGGCGGACGAGGCGCGGCCTCGGGCACCGCGTTCCGGGCCGCCCGGGTGGCGCTCTCCACGCGCTCCAGCCGGGCGCGGGCGCCCATGGTGCGGCCAGGCAGCCGGATGTCACCCCGGGAGAGCTGAGCCACGTACCAGGCGGGCAGGTAGCCCTCGATCGGCAGGCCGGGATTGACCGCCAACCACCACTCGGGGTTGGGCCAGTCGGCCGCCAGATCCGGGTAGGCGAGGCGGCGGGTGGGCCCCGCGTTCTCGCCCAGGCTCGCGCGCAGCGCCGCGGCGGAGGTGAAGGCCAGCACGTGGGTGCGGCCCTCGGCGGTCCAGGTGCCCCACCCGGCGCCCGGCCCGCCCGTGACCGGAAGCAAGAGATCGACGCGGGTCAGCACGCGGAAATACTGCTGCTGGTCCTGCGCACCCAGCGCGTCCCGCATCGCCACCTCGGCCTCGGTGGCCGGCTCCCATCCGGTCACGGCCACCTCTCCTTCCGCGAACAGGCCACAGGCATCGCCTACAACCTACAAGGTCGCGGCGACATCAGGACTTCCGCCCATCGACGGTCGGCCCCGACCTGACCGAGGCGCTAACATCCCGTTCCGGAGTCGACACATTACGGAGGTCGTCGATGTCTCGGCCAGTCGCGTACCCCGCCGTGGCCGCCCTGGCGACGCTCCTCGCCACCGCGTCTCCGGCCGCCCCGGCGACGGCCGCCGCGCCGGCCGGTTGCGCCGAGCCACTCGCGCCCGTCCGTCCGGTGGCGGACCAGCCATGGACACAGCAGCGGTACGCCCCGGACCGGCTCACCCCGCTCGCGACCGGCGCCGGAGTCGTGGTCGCGGTCGTCGACTCGGGAGTGGACCGGTCCCATCCGCAGTTGGCCGGCCGCGTTCTCGACGGCGCCGACTTCCTCGACCGGGGCGGGGACGGCACCCGGGACTGCGCCGGGCACGGCACCGGGGTGGCGAGCATCATCGCCGCCGCGCCGCAGCCCGGCGTCGCGTTCCGCGGCCTCGCGCCGGGCGCGCGCATCCTGCCGGTACGGGTGAGCGAGCAGCAGGTGGTCGAGGGGCGGGAGTCGGGGCGTACGGTCGACGCGGCCGGATTCGCCCGGGCCATCCGCTGGGCCGTGGACCACGACGCCGACGTGCTCAACCTCTCGGTCGTGCTGTACGCGGACGATCCGGCCGTACGTGCCGCCGTCGCCTACGCGGTGCGGCGTGACGTGGTAGTGGTGGCCGCCGCCGGGAACCTGCACGACAACGGAGATCCCCGGCCCTATCCGGCGGCGTACGACGGGGTGCTCGGCGTCGGTGCGATCGGGCGGGACGGGACGCGTGCGGCGTTCTCCCAGACCGGCTCGTACGTGGACGTGGTCGCCCCGGGCAGCGAGGTGCTGATGGCGGCGCCCCGGGCGGGACACCAGCGGGCGGAGGGAACCAGCTACGCCACCCCGTTCGTGTCGGGCACCGCGGCGTTGCTGCGCCAGTACCGGCCCGGGCTGAGCGCCGACGAGGTGGCCGGGCGGATCATGGCCGCCGCCGACCCGGCACCGGGCCGCGACGCGGGCTACGGGGCGGGGGTGCTGAACCCGTACCGGGCGGTGACCGAGTCGGCCGGCGCGGCGGGTCCCCGTAACCGGCCGGGTGCCGTGCTGCCCGCCGACCGTCCCGATCCGGCCGCGCTCGCCCGCCGGTCGCGCCGGGACGCGGCCCGCGACCGGGCGCTGCCGGCCGTCGCCGTCGCGGGCGGGGCGGTGGCACTCGTGGCGGCGCTCGCCCTGGTGCTGCCGCGCGGCGCGCGCAGGCGATGGCGGGCGGCCGACCCGGCCGGGACGGCAGCGCAGGAATGACCGCCGGCCACAGACGCGGCCGCGCGGCCCGGTTCACCTGCCCGGGCCGCGCGGTGTCGGTTCACTGGAACAGGTTGGCGTTGCGCTTCTCGGTGTCGAGGTAGTCGGCTGCGGAGTCCTCCACCGCGAGCTTGATGTCGCGGAGCATCGCCTGGAGATCCTGCGAGGCGGCCCGCCACCGGGACTGCCGCACCTCGTACGCCTCGCGAGCCTCGCCGTTCCAACTCGCCACCAGCGGGGCGGCGTCGCGTTCGAGCTGACCGAGCTGGCTCTCCAGCGTGGACAGCGCCCGTTGGATGTCGGCGCCGGCCTGTTGCAGGGCGGCGAAGTTGACGACCAGCACACCGTGCTCCATGAGTTCGATCCTTCCGGTTGTCAGAGGGGCAGCTGGATGCCGCGGTTGGTGCCCGCCACCCGGCCGGCGGCCTCGGTGTCGGAGACGTCGTACTGCCGGCCGGCGGTGCGGATCGCGGTGGCGGTCTCGCGCAGCGCTCGCTGAAGGGTGGCCTGATCCTCCGCCCACTGCTGCTTGACCTGCGCGAACGAGCGCCCGCCAGCACCCCGCCAGGCCTGTTGCAGCACCTCCAGCTCGGCCATCAGGCCGCTGAGCATGCTCTGGAGCGACTGGTCGACCTGCTCGAACTTCGCGGCGGTCTGCTGCATCACCGCGGCTTCTGCCTGGGTCTGGGACATCCCGGACGTCACCTCGTCTCCTCGGTCGTGGCTGGCCACTGCGTGACCACCGTGGACTCGTCGGCGGGCGCCCGGGGCGGTGGAGGGAAGTCTGGCGGCGGCGGGCACGCGACTCGACGATTTCGTCGCTGACGGTAGCCGTCCGACTCCGGTTCTGCTACCCCTGCGGGCTCCCCTGTGGACAACAGCGCCACTACGATGAGCCACGGCAGCGTCACGCGGAGGCCGGCGAGGAGGTGCGGTGACCGCGAGCACGTCCGAGCGGCCCATGCCCGCTCCGGTCCGCACACCACAGTGGACGACACGTCCGGCAGCCCGGCTGCGTGCCGGCCAGATCGTGGCGACCCAGGTCGCGGCGGCGGTGGTGATCGCGGCCGCCGGGCGGGGCGTGGTGCCGACGGCCGTCGCGCTGCTGTCGGCCGCCCTGCTGCTGCCGGCCACGTGGGTACGGGTGCGTGGCCGATGGCTGCACGAGTGGCTCGCCACCGCCGCCGCGTACCTGACCCGGCGCCGCGCCCTGCCACCGGCGGCCGACCCGGCGGCGCTGCTGGAACTGCTCCGGCCGGGTTCGGTGATCGACGCCACGGAGGCGTCCGGTGGCGCTGCCGTGCTGCACGACGCCGCCGGCCTGACCGCGCTGCTGGAGCTGGGCGACCCGGACGACCTGCTCGGCGATCACGCCGGCGAGTTGCCGACGCCGTTCGACCTGTTGCCGCCGACCGGTCCGGACGCGCCCGCGATCCGGCTGCAACTGGTGTTCTCGTCGTCGCCGGCGCCCGCGCCCGCGATCGCCGGCGGCCCGGCCGGGACGTCGTACCGCCAGCTCACCGACGGGCGGGTGGCCGGGCGGGCGCGCGTGGTGCTGGCCGTCCAGGTGCTGCGCGCCGACGGCCGGCCGGACGAGGACCTGTTGCGTGTGTTGTCCGGCACCGTTCGGCGGCTCGTCCGCCGGCTCGGTCCGCTCACCGCCCGGCCGCTGGGCGGCGACGCGGCGTTGCGGGTGATCGCCGAGCTGGCCCACCACGAGCCCGGCGCGCCGGTGCGGGAGACCTGGCCGCTGCTCGCGGTGGGTGGCTTGACCCAGGCGACCTGGCGCCTGCGCCGGTGGCCGGATCCGCGCGGCGAGGCGGCCCGCGGGCTGGTCGGACGGCTGCTCGCGCTGCCGGCCACCGCCACCACCGTCGCACTCACTGCCGGTCCGCGCACCGGTCCGGCACCGGTCCCGGCCGAACTGGCGGTACGGGTGGCGGCCGGGAGCGCGGCCGAGTTGTCGGCCGCGGAACGTACGCTGCGCCGGGTCGCCGGAGACGTCGGCGGTGAGCTGCGCCGGCTCGATGGTGAACACCTGGCCGGGCTGGCCGCCACGCTGCCGTTGGCGGCCTCCGATGGGGCCACCCCGGCGGCCGGATCACCTCCGCCCGCACTGGACCTGCCCTCGGCCACCGCCGGCCTGATGGTGGGTGCCAACCGGCACGGCACCGCGCTCACCGTGCGGCTGTTCCGGCCGGCCCCGACCCGGGCGCTGCTCGTCGGCGGCGTGCCCGCGGCGCAACTTCTCCTGCTGCGGGCGCTGGCGCTCGGCGCGCGCGTGGTGGTGCAGACCGGCCGTCCCCGGTTCTGGGAGCCGTTCGCGCGCGGCGTCGGGACGCTCGGTGGTGGCGTACCGCTGCTTCCGCCGGGACGTCCGGTCGGCGACGTCCCCGGCTCGCCGCTGCACCCGCTGCTGGTGGTGGTGGACGCCGGCCCGGTGCCGCCGGAGGCCGGACCAGCCGCCGCCTGGCAGTCGGTTCTGGTGGTCCGCGACGAGCTGACGCCGGCCGACGCGCTCGCGTTGGCCCGCGCGGACCTGGCGATCCTCCAGCCGCTCGACCCGGACGAGGCCGCGTTGGCGGGCGCGGCGCTGGGTCTGGGCGGCTCCGCCGAGTGGCTGACCCGGATCCGCGACGACATGGTGGCGGTGATCAATCGGCGGGCCCTGCGCTGGGCGCTGCTCTCGCCCACACCCGTCGAGTCGCAACTCGTCGGCCGCCCGGCCCGGCACTGAGGCGCGGTCCCGGCAGGCCGGCGGCCCGGACGGTCCGACAGACGCGGCAGGCCCGGCATGGCAGCTTCCGCTGGTGGTACGGCCGTGGCACGATCCCGGCCATGGATTTCCTGAAGGGTCTTCTGATTCGCGTGGGCTCGACGGCTGTGGCGTTCTGGCTCGCCACGCTGCTCATCCCCGGCATCTCGCTCGACTCCGGCTCGACCGTCGAGACGGTGATCACGCTGGTGCTCGTCGCGGTCATCTTCGGCGTGGTGAACGCGGTGCTCCAACCGATCATCAAGACCGTGGGGTGCGGCTTCTACCTGCTGACCCTCGGCCTGATCGCGCTCGTGGTGAACGGCTTGCTCTTCCTGCTCACCAGTTGGATCGCCGGTGAGGCCGGGCTGCCCTTCCACGTGGACGGGTTCTGGCCGGAGGCGGTGCTGGGCGCGCTGTTCGTCGGCATCGTCACCTGGATCCTCGGCGCCGTCCTCGACCGCGACTGACGCCGGTCCCCGGCCGGCCGTCGTCACGTCGGCCGGCCGGGGCCACCAGGCCAGCAGGAGGGAATTGGCTGGCGAGGAGGCCGGGCGGTGGTACTAGCCTCGGCCGGGTGCTCACCCTGACCCGCGCGGACGGCTACGAGATCAGCACCGACCCGGACCGGCTCGACCTGGACCGGGTGCACCTCTGGCTCTCCACCGACGCGTACTGGGCGCTGGGGCGGGCGCGGGAGACGGTGGCGCGCGCGTTCGTCGGCTCGATCGGCTTCGGCGTCTACCGGCCGGGCGACGGCGCGCAGGTGGCTGTCGCCCGTGTGGTCACCGACCGGGCCACGTTCGCCTGGCTCTGCGACGTGTACGTGGACCCGGCCGAGCGGGGTCGCGGGCTGGGCTCCTGGCTGGCCGGCGCGGTCCGCGACCACCTGGCCGAGATGGGCGTGGGCCGGATCCTGCTGGCCACTCTCGACGCGCACGGTGTCTACGCGAAGATCGGCTTCCGGCCGATCGCGCCGGATCGGTGGATGGAGCTGGATCAGCGGGTGACAGCGGTCACCGATAAGGACCAGCCGCGCGATCCGCCACTTACGGTGGAGCCGTGAACCAGCTCCGGCTCGGCTACCTGTACGGCATCGGCGCATACCTGATCTGGGGCTTCTTCCCGATCTACCTGAAGCTGCTGCGCCCGGCCGGGCCGGTGGAGATCCTCGCGCACCGGATCCTCTGGTCGGTGGCGTTCGTGGCGCTGCTGCTGGCCGCCACGCGGCACGCCCGCTTCCTGCGCAAGCTGGCCCGGCGCCCCCGGACGCTGGCCGGCATCGGGCTCGCCGCCGCGCTGATCGCCGTCAACTGGGGTACGTACATCTACGGCGTGAACTCCGACCGGGTCGTGGAGACGGCGCTCGGCTACTTCATCAACCCGCTGGTGTCGGTGCTCTTCGGTGTCCTGGTGCTGCGGGAACGGCTGCGTCGGGCGCAGTGGACGGCACTGGGCGTCGGCGCGCTGGCGGTGGCGGTGCTCACCGTCGACTACGGCCGACTGCCCTGGCTGGCACTCACCCTGGCGTTCAGCTTCGCCGGGTACGGGCTGGTCAAGAAGCAACTCGCGCTGCCGGCCACGGAGGGGCTGTTCGTCGAGTCGGCGGTGCTGGCGCTGCCCGCGCTGGCGTACCTGGGGTGGCTGTCGGCGCGCGGCGACTCGACGTTCGGGCACGTCTCGGCCGGGCACACCGCGCTGCTGGTGCTGGCCGGCGCCGCCACCGCGATCCCGTTGCTGCTCTTCGCCGGGGCGGCGAACCGGCTGCCGCTGTCCACTGTCGGGATGTTGCAGTACCTCGCGCCGATCCTCCAGCTCGGCTGCGGCGTGCTGATCTTCCACGAGCCGATGCCGCCTGCCCGGCTGGCCGGCTTCGCCCTGGTCTGGCTCGCCCTGGTGGTCTTCACCGCCGACGCGCTGCGCCACTCCCACCGCACCCGCCTGGCCGCCCGCACCGCGACCCCCACCCCGCCCCCGGCCTCGACCCCCACCCCCTCCCGCTGATCTTGCACTTTCCGCCCCCGCGAAAGGGGCGAAAGACCCGCACCGAGGGCCGAAACTGCAAGATCAACCATGCGAGGGTGGGAGGCCGGAGAGGGCCGCGGGGTCAGCGGAGGTCGTAGGCGAGGACGGGGGAATTGCTGCCTCGGAGTAGTTCCAGACGGACCAGTTCGCCCTTGGTGAAGCGGGTGACGCCGGAGAAGCGCAGGTCGTCGCCGGGGGCGGCGAGCCACGAGCCGATCTGCTCCGTCGCGCCGTCCGGACCGTGCGCCACCAGCCGGAAGGTGTACGCCTCCCGGTGCCCGGCCCGCCTGTCGTACCCGCAGCGCATGGTGACCTCGGTGCCCCACGGCGTCTCGGTCAGCCCCACCTCGGCGTGCACCGGCACCGTCCCGGCCACCGGCCGCATGGAGGCCAACGCCACCGGCCGCACGGAGGCCAGCGCCACCGGCGGCTCGGCCGGGCCGGCCGGCGACCGCACGAGCCCCACCCCGACGCCGACCAGCGCCGCGAGCGCGGCGGCGGCGAGCGCTGTCAGCGCGTACCGTCGGCGGGAGCGCGACCGCTCGCGGCGCTTGCGCTCGCGCGCGGCGTCGAGCAGCGCGGGCACCCGCGACGTCTCCGGCCCGACCTCCAGGAACTGCTCCAGCCCGGCCGGGTCGAGCCGGCCCAGCAGACCGGGCAGCACGGCGATCTCGGCCACCGCCTCCCGGCACTGCGCGCAGCCGGCCAGGTGCCGCTCGTAGGCGACCCGGTCCGCGGGCGCGAGGGCGCCGAGCACGTACGCCCCGTCGTCGTGTGCGAACTCGCAGCGTGTCATCCGGTCACCCCCATCTCGGCCAGCGCCAACCGTAGTGAGCGCAGCGCGTAGTGGGTACGCGACTTCACCGTCCCCGGTGGCACGCCCAGCCGCGCCGCCGCCTCGGCCACCGAACGCCCTTGGTAGAAGCACTCGACCAGCACCTCCCGGTGGGTCGGGCTGAGCCGGTTGAGCGCCTCGGCGACGGTCCACGCCTCTACCGCGCGCTCGGTCTCGTCGACCGTCTCGGCAGTCTCGGGCAACTCGTCCGTGTACACCTCGCCGACCCGGGCCGAGCGTCGCCGCCAAGCGTCGATGGCCAGGTTCCGCGCGGTGGTGAACAGCCAGGCGCGTACCGAGCCGCGTCGCGGGTCCAGCGACTCGGGGTGCCGCCAGGCGCGCAGCAGCGTCTCCTGCACCAGGTCCTCGGCTCGGGGCCGATCGCCGTTCACGAGCCGCAGGGCGTGCGCGTACAGCGCGTCGGCGTGCTCGTCGTGCAGCGCGCGCAGCAGTTGGGCGTCATGGTCGCTGATGGCGGTACCTCGCTTCCGGCAGCGGGAAACGGGCGATGCGTTCGCCTGTCCATACGTGCCGTGACGCCGAACGGTTCATCCGCAGGTCAGTGCGGAGCTGTTCACGTCCGGTTCAGATCCGGGCCGATCCGCCCGTCGACCCACCAGGTCGGCGGCCCTTCGTCAGTTCTCCGAGGCGATCCCGTCGGCGATGGCCCGCGCGGCGGTGAGCAGCTTGGCTCGGACCACCCGGGCCGAGGTCATCATCTCCCCGGCCGGCAGCGCGCACGCCAGCACCACCCGGCGCTCCATGTCCTTGTCCGGGGTGACGAGCACGGCGGCGCACGCCACGCCCTGCCGGAACTGCCCGAGTTCCAGCTGCATGCCGCGCCGGTCACCGGCGGCCAGGTCCGCCTCGAAGGCCTCGACCGTGGTGAGGGTGGCGTTCGTGAACGGGCGCATGCCGTACTCGCGCAGGTAACGGAAGCGCTGTTCGGTGGTGAGCGTGGCGAGCAGGCTCTTGCCGAGCGCGGTGGCGTGCGCGCCCTCGTCGAAGCCGGGCACCAGGTCTTCCAGGTAGGGCGAGCGCGGCCCCTCGGCGGACGCGGTCACCGCCACCTGGCCGCCGACGAAACGGCCGAGGTAGTGGCTCCAGCCGGTGTCCGACGCCGCGCGGCGCAGCGCCTCACCGACCGCGGGCGGCCCACGGAACGCGGTGACCAGCTCGCGGTAGCGGTCGGCCACCTCCAACCCCACGATGTACGTCCCGTCCTCGCGCCGGATCACGTAGCCCTCGTACGCGAGGGTGCGCACCAGGTGGTAGGTGGTGGCGACGGTCAGCTCGCAGCGCCGCGCGATCTGCTTCACGGTGAGCCCTCTCGGCGCACGGCCGACCGACTCGAGCACGCGAAGCGCGCGGGAGACGCTACGGATCAGGTCCGAAGGTTCCGCCAAGGGGTCGCGCACAACCACCTCCGCCGCCGGGGACTTACACCATATGAAAAACCGGCCGAGTGCGAAATGCCTGTTCGGATGGAGGATGCCAGAAGACCGGACACAGACGGTACGTCCACCGACACGATGAGCAGCCGAAACGCGCAGGCGTAAGGTGTGCTCGCGATGACTGAAACAGTTTCGCGTGCCACCCCTGCGACGTCCCGGCGCGCGGTCACGGTCGGCGCGGGCGCCACCCTCACCACGATCGTGTGCGTCCTACCGGTGTTCCTGGTGGGCGGGCTCGCCGTCCAGCTCGCTGACGAACTCCGCTTCAGCCCGGCCGGCCTGGGCCTGGCCGTCTCGATCTACTTCGGTGTGAGCGCGCTCGCCTCGGTGCCCTCCGGCGCCCTGGTCGAGCGCTTCGGCCCGGCCCCGGTCGCCCGGGCCGCCGTCGTGCTCTCCGCCGCCTCGCTGCTCGCCGTGGCCGGTCTGGCCCGGTCGTACCCGGTCCTGGTCGCGCTGCTGGCCCTGAGCGCCGCCGCCAACGCCCTCGGGCAGCTCGCCAGCAACGCCGCGCTGGCCGAGCACGTGCCCGCCCACCGGCAGGGCCTCTCGTTCGGCGTGAAGCAGGCCGCCGTACCCGCCGCCACGCTGCTGGCCGGTCTGGCGGTCCCCACTGTCGCGCTCACCGCCGGCTGGCGCTGGGCCTTCGTGGCGGCCGCCGTGGCCGCCGTGGCCGCGCTGCCGGCCGTACCGCGGGCCGGACGGGACGGGCGGGCCCGGAGCGCCTCCGGTCGCCGTCCCGGCGGCAGAGGCCCGCTCGTGGTGATCGGGCTGGCCGCGACGCTCGCCGCGGCCGCCGCGAACGCCCTCGGCACGTTCCTCGTCGACTCGGCCGCGGCGCGCGGGCTCTCCCCCGGGCTGGCCGGCCTGACGCTGACGCTGGGCAGCGTGGTGTGCGTGCTCGCCCGGGTGGGCGTCGGCTGGCTGGCCGACCGGCGCACCAGCGGGCACGTCGGGCTGATCGCCGGGATGCTGCTGACCGGCTCCGTCGGCCTGATCCTGCTCGCGGTGGCCGGCTCGACGCCGCTGGTCGCGGGCGTGGTTCTCGGCTTCGGGCTCGGCTGGGCATGGCCGGGGCTGATGAACTTCGCCGTGGTCCGGCTCCACCCGCAGGCGCCGGCCGCCGCCACCTCGATCACCCAGACCGGGGTGTACGCGGGCGGCTGCCTGGGCCCGCTCGGCCTGGGCGCGCTGGCCGGCGCGGCCGGCTACCCGGCGATGTGGCTGACGGCGGCTACCGCGATGCTCCTCGCCGCCCTCCTGATGCTGCTCGGCGCCCGCCTCCTGCACCCGGCTACGCGGCAAGCCAACCTCGTGATCGACGAGGCCAGGGCGGCGGGGTGAGCCGGGTGAGGGCGAGAGTGCAGTGGGTAGGTCAGCTGGTGCGGTCGGCGATGTAGTCGCAGAGCGACTCCAGCGCGCGGCGGGCCGGACCCTCGGGGAGCGGGGCCAGCCGGGCGCGCGCGTCCTCGGCGTAGCTGCGCACCGTCTCCCGGGCGCGCTTGAGCGCCGGGGACTCCCGCAGCAGGCCGAGCGCCTCGGCGTGCAGCGCGTCGTCCACCAGCGGGCCGGTGGACAGGATCTCGCGCAGCCGTACGCTCGCCGCGTCCGCGTCGTCGGCGGCCAGCGCGTACAGCACCGGCAGGGTGGGCACGCCCTCGCGCAGGTCCGTGCCGGGGGTCTTGCCGGACTGAACCGACTCGCTGGCGATGTCCAGCAGGTCGTCGGAGAGCTGGAACGCGACGCCGATGATCTCGCCGTACTCGGCCAGGGCCTCGATGTGCTCCGGGGACGCGCCGCCGAACATGCCGCCGAAGCGGGCCGACGTGGCGATCAGCGAGCCGGTCTTCTCGGCGATCACGTGCAGGTAGTGCGCGACCGGGTCGGTGTCGCGCGGGCCGACCGTCTCGGCGATCTGGCCGTGCACCAGCCGGGCGAACGTGCGGGCCTGGAGGCGTACCGCCTCGGGACCCAGGTCGGCGGCGATGTCCGCGGCCCGGGCGAAGAGGTAGTCGCCGACCAGGATGGCGACCGAGTTGGTCCAGCGGGAGTTGGCGCTCGGGGCGCCACGCCGCACGGCCGCCTCGTCCATCACGTCGTCGTGGTAGAGCGTTGCCAGGTGGGTGAGCTCCATCACCACGGCGGCGGGTACGACCTGGGGTGCGTCCGGCTCGCCGAACTGGGCGCCGAGCGCCACCAGCAACGGACGGAACCGCTTGCCGCCGGCCTCCACCAGGTGCCGGGACGCCTCGGTGACCAGCGGATCGGCGCTCGCCACGCTCGCCCGCAGGCTCGCCTCTACCCGGTCGAGTACGCCCAGCACTGAGGCTTCGGCGCGCGGGTCGGCGAGGTGCAGGCCGAGCGCGCCGAACTGACCTGAACGCTCGCCAGCCGGGTTCGCCACATCCTCAACCATGCCACACCCGTTCGACCTGCTCGCCGACGGGGATACGCCGAGGGCCGGCACGCCACGGCGTACCGGCCCCCGGTGTGATCACCTCTGTCATCTGACGAATTCGGCGGCACCGGTCGTCAGGTCGAGCAGCGGGCCGGGCACCACGCCCAGCACCAGCGTGGCCACCACGCCGATGACCAGGGCGGCCGAGGTGAGCGCACCCGGCACGGTCACCGTCGGGGTGGACTCACCCGGCTCGGACAGCCACATCATCACCACGACCCGCAGGTACGGGAACGCCAGCACCATGCTGGTCAGCACGCCCGCGATCACCAGCCACGCCTGGTCCGCCTCCAGGGCCGGACCGAAGACCGCGAACTTGCTGGTGAACCCGCTGGTCAACGGGATACCGGCGAAGGCCAGCAGGATAAACGTGAAGATCGCCGCGAAGAACGGCGAGCGGCGGCCCAGCCCGGCCCAGCGGGACAGGTGGGTGGCCTCCCCGTCGGCGTCGCGCACCAGCGTCACCACGGCGAACGCGGCGAGCACCGAGAAGCCGTACGCGGCCAGGTAGAACATGGTGCCGGAGAGCCCTTCGCGGCTCGGCGCCAGCACACCGACGAGCAGGTAGCCGGCGTTCGCGATCGACGAGTACGCCAGCAGGCGCTTGATGTCGGTCTGGGTGACCGCCAGCACGGCGCCGACCAGCATGGTCAGCACCGCGATCGCGCCGAGCACCGGGGTGAAGTCCCAGGAGGCCCCGGCGAACGCCACGTGGAAGACGCGCAGCAGCGCGCCGAACGCGGCGACCTTGGTGCAGGCCGCCATGAAGCCGGTGACCGGGGTCGGCGCGCCCTGGTAGACGTCCGGCGTCCAGACGTGGAACGGCGCGGCGGCGGCCTTGAACAGCAGGCCGATGGAGAGCAGCGCCATGCCGGCGAACAGCAGCACCGGGCTGGACGGGGAGTCGGTGACCGCGGCGTGCACGGTGGCGAAGTCGACGCCCGCCGCACGGCCCGGGATCCCGGAGGTGAAGCCGTAGATCAGGGCCACCCCGAACAGGAAGAACGCCGAGGCGTACGCGCCGAGCATGAAGTACTTCAGCGCCGCCTCCTGGCTCAGCAGACGCCGGCGGCGGGCCAGCGCGCAGAGCAGGTAGAGCGGGAGCGAGAAGACCTCCAGCGCGACGAACATCGTCAGCAGGTCGTTCGCCGCCACGAAGATCAGCATGCCGCCGATCGCGAACGACATCAGCGGGTAGACCTCGGTGGCGCCACCGACGCCCTCGGCCTGCCGGCGGTCCTCCGGCGACTCGGCGGTGACCGCGGCGTGCGCCACGAACGCGCCGCCCCGCTCCACCGTCCGGTCGCCGACGAGCAGCAGCGCCATCACCGCGAGCACCAGGATGGCGCCCTGGAGGAACAGCGTCGGGCCGTCGATCGCGATGGCACCGCCGATGGTGATCAGCCGGTCGTCGGCGTTCAGGATCACCATGACGATCGCGGCGAGCAGCGCCACCAGGGCGAGCCCGAGCTGCACCGCGTTGCGCAGGCGGCGCGGCACGAACGCCTCGACAAGGACCCCGAGCAGGGCCGCGCCCAGCATGATCAGGATGGGAGCGAGCGCCGCGTAGTCGATCGACGGCAGCTTCAGTTCACTCACTTCGCGGCCTCCTGGACGCTGCCGACCTCAGGGGCGGGATCGGACTTGCCGACGTCCTGCATGGTCGCCTGGACGGCGGGGTTGATGACATCGGTGACCGGCTTCGGGTAGAAGCCGAGCAGCACGATCAGCGCGATCAGCGGCGCGACGACCACCTTCTCGCGCAGGGTGAGGTCACGGCGCATGCCCTCGACCTCGGTCAGCGCCGGGTTCAGGGTGCCCTGCGTGGTGCGCTGCACCATCCACAGCACGTACGCCGCCGCCAGGATGATGCCGAGCGTGGCGATCACCGCGACCGGTTTGTTGACGGTGAACGTGCCGATCAGCACCAGGAACTCGGAGACGAACGGCGCGGTGCCCGGCAGCGCCAGCGAGGCCAGACCGGCGAAGAACAGCACACCGGCCAGCACCGGCACCAGTTTGCCCGCGCCGCCGAAGTCGCTGATCAGCGCCGATCCGCGCCGGGCGACCAGCATGCCGACCACCAGGAACAGCAGGCCGGTGGCCAGGCCGTGGTTGAGCATGTAGAGCACCGCGCCGGTGCCGGCCTGGGTGGTGAACGCGAAGATGCCGACGCCGATGAACCCGAAGTGCGCGATCGAGGTGTACGACACCAGACGCTTCAGGTCGTTCTGGCCGACCGCCAGCAGCGCGGCGTAGATGATGCCGATGACGCCCAGCGCCAGCGCCCACGGCGCGAACCACCGCGACGCCTCCGGGAACAGCGGGAGGCAGTAGCGCAGGATGCCGAACGTGCCGACCTTGTCCAGCACGCCGACCAGCAGCGCGGCGGCACCGGCCGGGGCCGCGCCACCGGCGTCCGGCAGCCAGGTGTGGAACGGGAAGAACGGCGCCTTGATCGCGAAGGCCACGAAGAAGCCGAGGAACAGCCAGCGGGCCGTGTCGGTGGCGAACTCCGCCTGGCTCAGCGTCTGCCAGTCGAAGGTCTTCCCGCCGACGACCCAGAGGCCGATCACCGCGGCCAGCATGAACAGACCGCCGACCAGCGAGTAGAGGAAGAACTTCACCGCCGCGTACTGCCGCTGGTGGCCGCCGTAGCTGCCGATCAGGAAGTACATCGGCACCAGCATGACCTCGAAGAACACGTAGAACAGGAAGACGTCGGCGGCGGCGAAGACGCCGATCATCGTGCATTCGAGGACGAGCAGCAGAGCGAAGTACGCGGGCACGGAGCGCTTCGACGCCTCGGCGTCGTGCCAGGACGCCAGGATCACCAGGGGCACCAGGATCGCGATCAGCATCAGCATGACCAGCGCGATGCCGTCCACCTCGAAGGTGAACTTCACGCCCCAGTTCGGGATCCACGGGTACGACTCGCGGAACTGGAACCGGTCACCACCGGCGGAGAAGGCGAACCACATCACCACCGAGAGCACCAGCACCAGCAGCGACCAGCCGAACGCCACCAGCTTGGCCAGGTCGGGGCGGCTGCGGGGCAGCAGTGCCACCACCAGGGCGCCGACCAGCGGCGCCACGGTCAGCACCGAGAGGAACGGGAAGTTGGACATTATTCGGCCTTACCTCCGTCGTGACTGCGTGGCCCGCCGGCGGGGGCGGCCGCGTTGAGGTCGATCACGCCAACCACCCCGCCTGCACCGCCAGGAACGCCGCCACCACGAGCAGCGCGCCGGTCAGGATCGAGGTCGCGTACGACCGCACGAAGCCGGTCTGGAGCCGCCGGAGCCGGCCCGAGCCCCCGCCCACGGCGGCGGCCAGGCCGTTCACCAGCCCGTCCACGCCCCGGTTGTCGAGGAACACCAGCGCCCGGGTGAGGAAGATGCCCGGCTTCTCGAAGACCGCCTCGTTGAAGGCGTCCGTGTAGAGGTTGCGGCGGGCGGCGGTGACCACCACGCCGGCCGGCTGCGGCTCGGTGGCCGTGCCGGCGCGGAACAGGAACCAGGCCAGCCCGGCACCGAGCACGGTGACCAGCAGCGACAGCGCGGTGAGCAGCCAGTGCGCCAGCACCGGCGCGTGCTCCCCGCTCTCGGACGCGAGCCCGTTGGTGGCGGTGAGCCAGTCCGGCACGGAGGTGGCGAGCAGGAAGCCCGCGCCGACCGAGCCGATCGCCAGCAGGATCAGCGGGATGGTCATCAGCTTCGGCGACTCGTGCGGGTGCTCGATGTCCTCGGTCCAACGCTTCGGGCCGTGGAACGTGAGCACGAACAGCCGCGTCATGTAGAACGCGGTGAGCCCGGCGCCGAGCAGCGCGGCCAGCCCGAACAGCCAGGCCGTCCAGCCCTCCCGCTCGAACGCGGCCACGATGATCGGCTCCTTGGAGAAGTAGCCGGAGAACGGGAACATGCCGATGATGGCGAGCCAGCCCATCATGAACGTCAGCCAGGTGACCTTCATGTACTTGGACAGCCCGCCGAAGCGGCGGATGTCCACCTGGTCGTTCATGCCGTGCATGACCGAACCGGCGCCGAGGAACATGTTGGCCTTGAAGAAGCCGTGCGCCAGCAGGTGCACGATGGCCAGCGCGTACGCGCCGCCGCCGAGACCGACGCCGAGGAACATGTAGCCGATCTGGCTCACCGTCGACCAGGCCAGGACGCGCTTGATGTCGTCCTTGGCCGCACCGATGATGCAGCCCATCAGCAGGGTGAGCGCGCCGACGCTGACCACCACGAGCTGGAGCGTCTCGTTGGCCGAGAAGATCGCGTTGGAGCGGGCGATCAGGTAGACGCCGGCGGTGACCATGGTGGCCGCGTGGATGAGCGCGGACACCGGGGTCGGACCCTCCATGGCGTCCGGCAGCCAGGCCTGGAGCGGGAACTGGCCGGACTTGCCGGCCGCGCCGAGCAGGAGCAGCAGGCCGAGCACCAGCACGGTGGTCGAGGTCAGCGAGCCGACCCCGTTGAACACCTCGTCGTACTGGGTGGTGCCGAGCATGGCGAACATGATGAAGATGCCGATGGCCAGGCCGGCGTCGCCGACCCGGTTCATCAGGAACGCCTTCTTGCCGGCGGTGGCCGCGCTCGGCCGGCCGTACCAGAAGGAGATCAGCAGGTACGACGCCAGACCGACGCCCTCCCAGCCGAAGTAGAGCATCACGTAGTTGTTGCCGAGCACCAGCAGCAGCATGGCGGCGACGAACAGGTTGAAGTACGCGAAGAACAGCCGCCGACCCTTGTCGTGCGCCATGTACTCCACGGCGTAGAGGTGGATCAGGAAGCCCACCCCGGTGATCAGCAGGACGAACACCGCCGCCAGGGGGTCGAAGAGCAGACCGAAGTCCACCCGCAGGCCGCCGACCGCGATGAAGTCCCAGAGGCTCAGCTCGACCTGCTTGTTCTCCAAGCCGCGGAGCTGGAAGAAGTAGGTGAGCCCGAGCACGAAGGCGGCGCCGATGGCGCCCACGCCGAGCCAGTGGCCCCAGCGGTCGGCCCGCTTGCCGAGCAGCAGCAGGATCGCCGCGCTGACCAGCGGGATCGCCACCAGCAGCCAGACGCTGCCCAGCATCCCGTCCGCCGTGGCGAAGGTGACGGCCTCGGCTGGCTCAGACTGGGCGATCGTCAGAATCTGTTCCACCACGAGCCCCTCAGTACTTCAGCAGGTTGGCGTCGTCGACGCTGGCCGAGCGCCGGGTCCGGAAGATCGCCATGATGATCGCGAGCCCGACCACGACCTCGGCCGCCGCGACCACCATCACGAAGAACGCCATGATCTGGCCGTTCAGGTCGCCGTTGATCCGGCTGAACGTGACCAGGGTCAGGTTGGCCGCGTTGAGCATCAGCTCGATGCACATGAACAGCACGATCGCGTTGCGCCGGACCAGCACGCCCACGGCGCCGATGGTGAACAGCACCGCCGCGAGAATGAGGTAGTAGTCCGGGGTCATTTGTCAGTCCCCTTCGGTGCGGTCTCCTCGGCCGTCAACTCGCGCACCGGCAGGATCTCCGGAATGCTGCGGTCGGTCAGCCGGCCGTCGGGCAGACGGGCCGGGGTGGCCACCGAGGAGGACGTGGCGTAGACACCCGGGCCGGGCTTCGGTCCGGGGTAGTTGCCGGGGCGGAACCGCGCCTTCATGGTGGCGATCTGGTCCATCCGGTCCGCCTTGCGCCGCTCCACGTGCGCCAGCACCATCGCGCCCACCGCGGCGGTGATCAGCAGCGCCGAGGTCAGCTCGAAGGCGAAGACGTACTTGGTGAACAGCAGCCGGGCGATGCCCTGCACGTTGCCCTCGCCGTTGGCCTCGTCGAGCCCGACCGCCTGGACGCCGTCGAGCGCGCGGTACAGGCCGGTGCCCACCAGGCCGGCGAAGCCGAGCCCGAGGACCACGGCGGCGACCCGCTGGCCGCGCAGCGTCTCGATGAGCGAGTCGGACGCGTCCCGGCCGACCAGCATCAGCACGAACAGGAACAGCATCATGATCGCGCCGGTGTAGACGATGATCTGCACCATGCCGATGAACGGCCCGGCCTGGAGCACGTAGAACACGCCCAGGCAGAGCATGGTCAGCACCAGCCAGAGCGCCGAGTGGACCGCGTTGCGGGCCCACACCATGCCGACCGCACCGAGCAGGGCCAGCGGGGCGAGGATCCAGAAGGTGACCTCCTCGCCGCCGGACACCTGGCCCGCGGCGGCGAGCACCGTAGCCGAGGTCATGCCTTGCCTCCCTTGCCCGCCGCGGCGGCGGACCGCTGCTCGGCCTGCTCGGCGCCGGGGAAGGTCACGCCCGGGTGCTCGTCCACCTGGTACCGGCCGGGGCCCATCGGCGAGCGCTCGGCGCCGGCCGAGGTGCCCGGGTTGGTGAGCGCGCCGACGTAGTAGTCCTTCTCGCTGTCGCCCAGCCGCATCGGGTGCGGCGGCTGCTCCATGCCTTCGAGCAGCGGCGCGAGCAGCTGCTCCTTGGTGAAGATCAGGTCCTGCCGGTTGTCCCGGGCCAGCTCGTACTCGTTGCTCATGGTGAGCGAACGGGTCGGGCAGGCCTCGATGCAGAGCCCGCAGAAGATGCACCGGGCGTAGTTGATCTGGTAGATGCTGGCGTACCGCTCACCCGGGGAGAAGCGCTGCTCCTCGGTGTTGTCGCCACCCTCCACATAGATCGCGTCGGCCGGGCAGGCCCAGGCGCACAGCTCGCAGCCGATGCACTTCTCCAGCCCGTCCGGGTGCCGGTTGAGGATGTGCCGCCCGTGGTAGCGCGGCGCCGAGACCGGCGGCTTGAACGGGTAGTCGGTGGTGACGACCTTCTTGAACATGTGCGAGAAGGTGACACCGAAGCCCTTGAACGTTCCGGTGATCGCGCCCACGTCACACCTCCCTGGAGTCCGGGCCGGCGACGACGTTGGCCGGCTCCCGCTCGGCGAGCACGCGCTTGGTACGCGGGCTCGGCGGAACCTGAAGATCCATCGGCGGCAGCGGGAAGCTGCCGTACGGCCGGGTGTCCGCCTGCTCCTGGAGCGACGGCTTCAGCTCCTTCTTGCGCGACGGCCAGAAGAGCGTGGCCAGCAGCAGCACGCCCGCGCCGACGGCGGTGACGAGCAGCCGGTCCCGGGTCTGCCAGTCCTCGATCGAGCGCAGCCCGGCGAGCACCATGATCCAGACCAGGTTCAGCGGCAGCAGCACCTTCCAGCCGAAGCGCATGAACTGGTCGTACCGGAGCCGGGGCAGCGTGCCGCGCAGCCAGACGAAGACGAACACCAGCATGATGACCTTGCCGAAGAACCACAGCATCGGCCACCAGCCCTCGTTGGCGCCGGACCAGATCGTGATCGGCCACGGTGCGTGCCAGCCGCCGAGGAACAGCGTCACGGTGAACGCCGACATGGTCACCATCGCGACGTACTCGCTGAGCATGAACAGCGCGAACTTCAGCGAGCTGTACTCGGTCTGGAAACCGGCCACCAGCTCCGACTCCGCCTCGGGCAGGTCGAACGGCGCCCGGTTCGTCTCACCGACGATGGCGATGAAGAACATGATGAAGCTGGGCAGCAGCAGGATCGCGTACCAGCCGGGCGCGGCGAGGTCGAAGCCGCCGATGGTCAGCCGCGTGCCGTCGCCCTGTGCGGCGACGATCCCGCTCGTCGACATGGTGCCGGCGGTCATGAAGACCGCGACCACGCTCAGGCCCATGGTGACCTCGTACGAGACCAGCTGGGCCGCCGAGCGCAGGCCGCCGAGCAGCGGGTAGGTGGAGCCGCTGGCCCAGCCGCCGAGCACGATGCCGTACACGGCGAGCGAGGAGAAGGCCAGCACCACCAGCACCGCCACCGACACGTCGGTGACCTGCAGCGGCGTCCGGTGCCCGAAGATGCTCACCATCGGCCCGAACGGGATCACCGACAGCGCGGTGACCGCGCAGACCACCGAGATCACCGGGGCGAAGAAGTAGACGACCTTGTCGGCCTTGCGCGGGAGGATGTCCTCCTTGAAGGCCAGCTTCACGCCGTCGGCGAGCGTCTGGAGCAGGCCGAACGGGCCGGCCTGGTTGGGGCCGGGCCGCACCGCCATGCGGCCGACCACCCGGCGCTCGAACCAGACGCCGAGCAGCGTGGCCGCCACGGCGACGACGAACGCGAACAGGATCTTGCCGAGGACCAGCCACCACGGGTCCCTGCCGAAGTCGGCAAGCGTCGGGTCCTGCGCCGCGAGGATGACGGGGTTCACTGCACCCACCTTTCGTTCCCTCCTGCGGAGACGCTCACCACGTCGCCGGACGTCGCGCCGAGGCCGCGCCGCACGGTGGAGCCGGGTGAGTTGGTCGGCAGCCAGACGACGCCGTCGGGCATCTCGGTGATCGCCGCCGGCAGCGTGATCGCGCCGCGGTCGGTGCCCACCGTGACCGGGTCGCCGTCGGCCACGCCCAGCGCCTCGGCGGTGCCCTTGCCGAGCCGGACCACCGGCGGGCGGGCGGTGCCGGCGAGGTGCTCGTCGCCGTCGGTGAGGCTGCCCAGGTCGATCAACTGGTGCCAGGTCGCGAGCACCGCCTCGCCCGGTCCGGGCTGCCGCACGGCGGCCGGCTCGACCGAGGGCGCCGACGGCCGCTCGACCCGGGTACGCGGCAGCGCGCCCAGCTCGCGCCGGATGCTCGGCACGTCGCCGGTGCCCAGCCGCACGTCGAGCTGCGCGGCGAGCGCGTCGAGGATCCGTGCGTCGGTCATCGCGCCGGTGTCCAGCACCTTCTCGAACGTGCGCAGCCGGCCCTCCCAGTCCAGGAAACTGCCGGCCTTCTCGACCACCGGCGCGACCGGCAGGACCACGTCGGCGCGGCGGGACACCGCGCTCATCCGCAGTTCCAGGCTGACCAGGAACGGCACCGCGTCCAGGGCCGCCTCGGCCAGGCGCGGGTCGGCCAGGTCGGCCGGGTCGACGCCGGCCACCACCAGGGCGCCGAGCTGGCCGTTCGCGGCGGCGGCGAGGATGCCGTCGGTGTCGCGGCCGGCCTGGCTCGGGATCACCCCGGCCGGGATGTCCCACGCCTCGCCCAGCTCCGCGCGCGCGGCCGGCTCGGTGACGACCCGGCCGCCGGGGAGCAGGTTGGGCAGGCAGCCCGCGTCGACGGCGCCGCGGTCACCCGCGCGCCGCGGCACCCAGACCAGCCGGGCGCCGGTACGCCGGGCGACGTCCGCCGCCGCCGACAGCCCGCCGGGAACCTCGGCCAGCCGCTCGCCGACGACCAGGATCGCGCCGGGCCGACCCAGCGCCTCGGCCACAGTGGCGTGCTCGGCCAGCACGCCGGCCTCCTCGCCGGGCACCACGCGGGCCAGCTTCGCCCCGAGCTTCTCCAGGCCGCGGGTCGCGAACGGCGCGATCGCGTACACGGTGAGCTTCTTCTTCAGGTACGCCTTGCGCAGCCGCAGGAAGAGGATCGGGCACTCCTCCTCCGGCTCCAGGCCGACCAGCACCACCGCGGGCGCGTTCTCCACGTCCGTGTAGGTCACGTCGGTGACCCCGGCGACGCTGCTGGCCAGGAAGTCGGCCTCCTCGCGGGAGGCCGGGCGGGCCCGGAAGTCGATGTCGTTCGTACGCAGCGCGATGCGGGCGAACTTCGCGTACGCGTAGGCGTCCTCGACGGTGAGCCGGCCGCCGGTCAGCACCGCCGTGCCGGTCGCGCCGTCGCGGGCCGCGCGCAGCCCTTCGGCGGCCCGGGTCAGCGCCTCGCTCCAGGACGCCTCGCGCAGCTCACCGGTCTTCTCGTCGCGCACCATCGGCGTGCTGATCCGGTCGAACGCGCGGGTGTACTGGAAGCCCCAGCGGCCCTTGTCGCAGTTCCACTCCTCGTTCACCGCCGGGTCGTCGCCGGCCAGCCGGCGCAGCACCTTGCCGCGCCGCCAGTCGGTGCGCTGGGCGCAGCCGGCCGAGCAGTGCTCGCAGACGCTGGGCGTGGAGACCAGGTCGAACGGGCGGGCCCGGAACCGGTACTGGGCGCCGGTCAGCGCGCCCACCGGGCAGATCTGCACGGTGTTGCCGGAGAAGTACGAGTTGAACGGGACGTCACCGGCGTCGCCGTCCTCCCCGTACTCCTCGTCCCGGTAGATGTTGATCTCCTCGTGCGAGGAGCGTCCCATCAGGTCGATGAACTTGTCTCCGGCGATCTCCTCGGAGAACCGGGTGCACCGCTGGCAGAGCACGCAGCGCTCGCGGTCGAGCAGCACCTGGGTGCTGATCGGCAGCGGCTTCGGGTACTCCCGCTTGTGCTCGTGGAACCGCGAGTCCGTCCGGCCGGTGGACATCGCCTGGTTCTGCAGCGGGCACTCGCCGCCCTTGTCGCACATCGGGCAGTCCAGGGGGTGGTTGAGGAGCAGCAGCTCCATCACCCCCTCCTGGGCCTTCTTGGCGACCGGGGAGGTGAGCTGCGTCCGCACCACCATGCCGTCGGCGACGGTCTGGGTGCAGGAGGCGACCGGCTTGCGCTGGCCCTCCACCTCCACCAGGCACTGCCGGCAGGCGCCGGCCGGGGCCAGCAGCGGGTGGTCGCAGAAACGCGGGATCTCGGTGCCGAGCTGCTCGGCGACGCGGATCAGCAGCGCACCCTTGGGCGCGGTGACCTCGACGCCGTCGATGGTCAGCGTGACGGTCTCGGTCTGCTTGGCTACGTCGGTCATTAGTGGGCTCCCACCAGCTGCTTGTCCGACAGCTTCGGCGCGGTACGTCCCTCGATGTAGTCGAGGTAGTCCTGCTTGAAGTACTTCAGCGACGAGGTGACCGAGCTGGTCGCGCCGTCACCCAGACCGCAGAACGAGCGGCCGAGGATGTTGTCGCAGGTGTCGAGCAGGGTGTCCAGGTCCTCGTGGGTGCCCTGGCCGGACAGGATGCGCCGGTAGACCCGGACCATCCAGTAGTTGCCCTCCCGGCACGGGGTGCACTTGCCGCACGACTCGTGGTGGTAGAACTCCAGCCACCGGTAGGTCGCGTACACCGGGCAGTCCTGGTCGGAGAAGATCTGCGTGGCGGTGGTGCCCAGGATCGAGCCGGCCCCCGCCACCCCCTCGAAGTCCAGCGGCACGTCCAGGTGCTCGGCGGTCAGCAGCGGCGTCGACGAGCCACCCGGCGTCCAGAACTTCAGGTTGTGCCCGGGCGTCATGCCGCCGGCCAGCTCGATCAGCTCGCGCAGCGTGATGCCCATCGAGCACTCGTACTGGCCGGGGTTGGCGATCCGGCCGGACAGCGAGTAGATCATCGGGCCGGACGACTTCTCCGTGCCCATCGTCTTCCACCAGTCCGCGCCACCGAGCACGATGTACGGCACGCTGGCGATGGTGCCGACGTTGTTGACCACCGTCGGGCTGGCGTACAGGCCGTGGGTCGCCGGGAACGGCGGGCGCAGCCGGGGCTGGCCCCGGAAGCCCTCCAGCGAGTCCAGCAGCGCGGTCTCCTCACCGCAGATGTACGCCCCGGCGCCGGAGTGCACCACCAGGTCCAGGTCGAAGCCCGAGCCGAGGACGTTCCGGCCGAGATAACCCTTCGCGTACGCCTCGGCGACCGCGCTCCGCAGCCGCCGGGCGGCGTGCACGGCCTCACCGCGGATGTAGATGTACGCCCGGTTGGCCCGGATCGCGTACGAGGCGATGATGACGCCCTCGACCAGCGAGTGCGGGTCGTAGGTCATCAGCGGCAGGTCCTTGCAGGTGCCCGGCTCGCCCTCGTCGGCGTTCACCACCAGGTAGTGCGGCTTGCCGTCGCCCTGCGGGATGAACCCCCACTTCAGGCCGGTCGGGAAGCCCGCGCCGCCCCGGCCGCGCAGCCCGGAGTCCTTGATCAGCTGGATCAGGTCGTCCGGGTGCGCCTTGAGCGCCTTGCGCAGGGCGGCGTAGCCGTCCAGCTTCTCGTAGGTGCCGAGCCGCCAGGCGTCCGGCGAGAGCCAGCGCTTGGTGAGCACCGGCGTGAGCTTGGCCAGCGTCTCCGGCCGAGGAGTGGTCACTTGCGGACCCCCGATCCGTTCGCGTCCGCCGGGTCGGCGCCGTCCGCGCCCGTACCGGCCTCAGCTTCCTTGAGGTTGCGCTCCTGCGCGCCGGCCGCGTCGCCGGCGGGCTTGCCGTCGCCGGCCGGCGGGTTCGCCGCCGCGCCGGCCGCTTCCGCCGCCTGCGCGTCGCGCGACGCCGGCGGCGGGCCGTCCACCGGGACCTTGGTGCCGGGCGCGTCCGCCACCGGCGTGTGCGCGTCCGGCTGCCGGGTCTCGGCGGTACGCACCTGCGGCGACTTGTCGTCCGGCGCCTTCACGTCCGGCGCGGTGCTGCCGGTGGCCGCCTCCGGCTTGGCCGGCTCGACGGCCTTCGCCGGCTCGGGCGCGGGAGCCGGCTTCTCGGCCTTCGCCTTCGCCTCGGCGGCGGCCCGGTCGGCCTCGGCCTTGCTGCGGATCGGAGTCTTCGGGTCGAAGCCCGGCACCGAGACGCCGTGCTGCTCGGCCAGGCGCAGACCGCGCAGGCTCGGCTCGCCCGGTCCGCCGTCGGCCACCGCGCCCTCGCGCTCGTCGGCGAAACCGGCGAGTTGGACGGCCATCTCCTTGAGCGTGCACAGCCGCGCGCCACGGGTCGGCATCGGGCGGCCGCCCGCGCGCAGTTCCTCGACCACGTCGAGCGCGGCCTGCGGCTCCACGTTGTCGAAGAAGTCGTAGTTGACGGTCATCACCGGGCCGTAGTCGCACGCCGCCAGACACTCGGCGTGCTCCAGGGTGATCTTCCCGTCGGCGGTGGTCTCCTCGTGCCCGACGCCGAGGTGCTCGGCCAGGGTGTCGTAGACCTTCTGCCCGCCGAGCACGTCGCACATCGTGTTGGTGCAGACGCTCACCAGGTAGTCACCGGTGGGCTTGCGCTTGTACATGGTGTAGAAGGTGGCGACGGCGCCGACCTGGGCCTTGTTGAGCCCGAGCACCTCGGCGCAGAACTCGACACCGGCCGGGGAGACGTAGCCCTCCTCGGACTGGACCAGGTGCAGCAGCGGCAGCAACGCCGAGCGGGACCGGTCCGCCGGGTACCGGGCGATGATCTCCCGCGCCCGGAGCCGGGTCTCTTCAGTGAACGTGCTCATCGGTCACAACCACCCATCACGGGGTCCAGCGAGGCGCCGCCGGCGATCACGTCGGCGATCAGGCCGCCCTCGGCCATCGCCGGGAGGGCCTGGAGGTTGACGAAGCTCGGCTCCCGGTAGTGCACCCGGTAGGGCCGGGTGCCGCCGTCGGACACCGCGTGCACGCCCAGCTCGCCGCGGGGCGACTCGATGCCGACGTACACCTGGCCCGGCGGAACCCGGAAGCCCTCGGTGACGAGCTTGAAGTGGTGGATCAACGATTCCATCGACTGACCCATGATCTTGGCGACGTGCTCCAGCGAGTTACCCATGCCGTCCACGCCGATGGCGAGCTGCGCCGGCCAGGCGATCTTCTTGTCGGAGACCATCACCGGGCCCGGCTTGAGCCGGTCCAGCGCCTGCTCGACCAGCTTCAGCGACTCGCGGATCTCCGCCACCCGGACCAGGTAGCGGCCCCACACGTCACCGTCGGTGTGGGTCGGCACGTCGAACTCGTACGTCTCGTAACCGCAGTACGGCATGGTCTTGCGCAGGTCCCAGGCGAGGCCCGCGCTGCGCAGCACCGGGCCGGTGACGCCGAGCGCCATGCACGCGCTCACGTCGAGCACCGCCACCTGCTGCGTGCGCTCCAGCCAGATCGGCTGGCCGGAGAGCAGGTTCTCGTACTCCTTGAGCCGCTTCGGCATCAGCACGAGGAAGTCGCGGATCTTGCGGATCGCGTCGTCCGGCACGTCCTGTGCGACACCGCCCGGCCGCACGTACGCGTGGTTCATCCGCAGGCCGGTGATGGTCTCGAAGATGTCGAGGACGTACTCCCGCTCGCGGAAGCCGTACAGCATCATGTTGATCGCGCCCAGCTCCATGGCGGTGGTCGCCAGCCAGACCAGGTGCGACGAGATCCGGTTGAGCTCCATCATCAGCACGCGGATGGTGTTCGCGCGCTCGGTGATGTCGTCGGTGATCCCGAGCAGCTTCTCCACCGCGAGCGCGTACGCCGTCTCGTTGAACAGCGGGGCGAGGTAGTCCATCCTGGTCACGAACGTCGAGCCCTGGACCCAGTTGCGGTACTCCAGGTTCTTCTCGATGCCGGTGTGCAGGTAGCCGACGACCGAGCGGGCTTCGCGGACCGTCTCGCCCTCCAGCTCCAGGACCAGCCGGAGCACGCCGTGGGTGGACGGGTGCTGCGGACCCATGTTGACGACGATCCGCTCGTCGTTGATCGGGTCCGTGCCGGAGACGACCTCGTCCCAGTCCCCGCCGGTGACGGTGAAGACCTTGCCCTCGGTCGTCTCGCGCTCGGTC
Source organism: Micromonospora sp. NPDC005686 (assembly GCF_042871665.1). Classification (NCBI taxonomy): domain Bacteria; kingdom Bacillati; phylum Actinomycetota; class Actinomycetes; order Micromonosporales; family Micromonosporaceae; genus Micromonospora; species Micromonospora sp. NPDC005686. Next base: position 113,666 of record NZ_JBIAIY010000002.1, on the reverse strand, counting down.
GCGTAGTTCGACGTGGTCACAGTGCCAACCCTCCGTTCGCGACTGCGGGGCTCCGCTTCGCTGCACTCCTCGCGCTCACTGGTACGACCGCCGCTTGTCCGGCGGCGGGATCTCCGCACCCTTGTACTCGACCGGCACGCCACCGAGCGGGTAGTCCTTGCGCTGCGGGTGGCCCTCCCAGTCGTCCGGCATGAGGATCCGGGTCAGGTTGGGGTGGCCGTCGAAGACGACGCCGAACATGTCGTACGCCTCCCGCTCCTGCCAGTCGGCGGTCGGGTAGACGGCGGTGACGCTCGGGACGTGCGGCTGCTCGGCGGAGACGGCCACCTCCAGCCGGACCATGCGGCGGTAGGTCATCGAGGTCAGCTGGTAGACCACGTGCAGGCGACGCTCCGCGCCCAGGTAGTCCACGCCGGACACCGAGGAGAGCAGCTCGAAGCGCAGCGCGAGGTCGTCGCGCATCACCTGGCAGACCTCGGCGATCCGCTCCGGGCGGATGTGCAGGGTCAGCTCGCCCCGGTCGACCACGACCTTCTCGATCGCGTCGCCGAAGTCCGGGTACGCCTCCTCCAGCGCGTCCCGCACCTCGTCGAAGTAGCTGCCGTACGGGCGGGTCGCCTCCTCGATCGGCTTGCGCTGGCGGACCAGGCCGCCGTAGCCGGAGACGTCGCCGGTGCCCTGGTTGCCGAACATGCCCCGGCCGGCCGGGCTGGCCGGGGGGTACTCCGCCGGTGCGGTGGAGCTGGCGCCGACCGGGGTGGTGGGTACCGGCACCCCGCCGTCGTTGGTCTTGTCGTTCGGTGCGGTCATTTCGGGCCCCTATGCGACGCCTGAAGGTGGTTCTGCGCCTTCATCCAGTTCTCGATCCGCAGCTGCTCCTCGCGCCCCTCGCGGACGGCCTTCGTCCACTCGGCACGCCGGGCCTTGTCGCTGCGGTACGACGAGGGCATCGAGCCGTACGGCACGGCCGGCACGTCACCGCGCGCCTGGCGGGCCTCCAGCATCTTGCGGCCGTTCGGGCCCAGCGGCTCGTACATGATCTTCTCGCGCAGCTTGAGCACCGCGTCGATGAGCATCTCCGGCCGGGGCGGGCAGCCGGGGAGGTACATGTCGACCGGTACGACGTGGTCGACGCCCTGCACGATGGCGTAGTTGTTGAACATGCCGCCGCTGCTGGCGCAGACGCCCATCGAGATGACCCAGCGGGGCTCGGCCATCTGGTCGTAGATCTGGCGCAGGACCGGGGCCATCTTCTGGCTGACCCGGCCGGCCACGATCATCAGGTCCGCCTGCCGGGGCGAGGCCCGGAAGACCTCCATGCCCCAGCGGCCCATGTCGTAGTGCGGGCCGCCCGCCGCCATCATCTCGATGGCGCAGCAGGCCAGACCGAACGTGGCGCCCCAGACCGAGGTCTTCCGCGTCCAGTTGACCAGCTTCTCGACGCTGGTGAGCAGGACGCCGGAGGGAAGCTTCTCCTCGATGCCCATCTGCTACCTCCTCAGTCCCAGTCCAGGCCGCCGCGACGCCAGACATAGGCGTATGCGACGAAGACCGCGACGATGAACAGGACCATCTCCACAAAGCCGAAGATCGGCAGGGCGTCGAAGGAGACCGCCCAGGGGTAGAGGAAGATGATCTCGATGTCGAAGACGATGAAGAGCATCGCCGTCAGGTAGAACTTGATCGGGAACCGGCCGCCGCCGACCGGCTGCGGGCTCGGTTCGATGCCACACTCGTACGCCTCGAGCTTGGCCTTGTTCAGACGGCGCGGGCCGACGAGTCGGGCGGCGGCCACGGAGAACAGCGCGAACGCCGCAGCGAGGGCGAACAGCCCGATGATGGGTGTGTAAGGAGAGAGCGTCATCGTTGTCCCCTGCTCGTCCTTCCCTGACCTCGGTGGTTGGCCAAAATCACACTATTCACGTCCCTCCCGACAGCGGTCGGCGGGGTCGATCTCGGTCCGGCCCGTGGGCGTTCGGCCTCGGGGCCGGTCGTCTCCTACACGGCCGGGGCCACCTTCGTCATCGCGTTGATGACCCGGTCCATCGCGTCCCCGCCGCGCGGGTCGGTCAGGTTGGCCAGCAGCTTGAGCACGAACCGCATGAGCATCGGGTGCGGCATGCCGTGCCTGGTCGCCATCCGCATGATCTCGGGGCGGCCGATGAGCTTCACGAAGACGCCGCCGAGCCGGTAGTAGCCGCCGAAGCGGGCCTTCAGCTCCTGCGGGTACGCCATCAGCGCCCGCTCGCGCTCCGCGCCGGCCGGGCGGGCGAGCGCCTGCACCAGGACCTCCGCGGCCATCTCGCCCGACTCCATCGCGTACGCGATGCCCTCGCCGTTGAACGGGTTGACCATGCCGCCGGAGTCGCCGACCAGCAGGACGCCGCGGGTGTAGTGCGGTACCCGGTTGAAGCCCATCGGCAGCGCGGCGCCGAGGGTCGGACCCTCCGCGTTGGACTCGTCGGTCATCCCCCAGTCCTCGGGGGTGTTCGCGAGCCAGTCGGTGAGCAGCTTGCGGTAGTTCGTCTTGCCGAACGCCGAGGAGGAGTTGAGGACGCCGAGGCCGACGTTCACCCGACCGTCGCCGAGGCCGAAGATCCAGCCGTAGCCGGGCAGCAGCGCGTCGCTGCCCTTGGCCCGCAGTTCCAGCCAGGACTCCAGGTAGTCGTCGTCGTGCTTGGCGGGCGAGCGGTAGTAGCGGCGGACCGCCACGCCGATCGGGCGGTCCTCCCGCTTGGCCAGCCCGAGGGCGAGCGGGAAGCGGCCGGAGACGCCGTCGGCGGCGACCACGAGCGGCGCGTGGAACGTGGCCGGTTCCTTGTCCGGGCCGACCTCGGCCTGCACGCCGATCACCCGGTCGTCGGCGTCGAGCACCGGCCCGAGGACGTTGACGTTGGTGCGCAGCTTCGCCCCGGCGGCGACCGCCCGCTGGGCGAGCAGGTCGTCGAAGTCGAGCCGGGTCCGCACCAGGCCGTAGTTGGGGAAGCTGGCCAGGTCGGGCCAGTCCAGTTCCAGGCGTACCCCGCCGCCGATCACGCGCAGGCCCTTGTTGTGCAGCCAGCCCGCCTCGGGCGAGGTGTCCACGCCCATCCGGATGAGCTGCCGCACCGCGCGGGGCGTGAGCCCGTCGCCGCAGACCTTCTCCCGGGGAAACTCCGTCTTCTCCAGCAGCAGCACGCGTACGCCGTGCCGCGCCAGGTGGTACGCCGTGGCCGATCCTCCGGGACCGGCGCCCACGACGATGACGTCGGCGTCGTTCTCCACCGCGGTCATCCGCGCCTCCTCCCGCATGCTCGTGAAATGCTTCACAAGCCGATCGGGTTGGAGTCTATGACCGCCGTTACACCAGTTCGCGCTGAGGGGGGCCTAACTTCGCGGAAACGCGCCGGTAAGAGCGTCGAGACCGGTCACGGGCGTGCCTGCGCGGCCGGTCCGAGCCCGGCGTCGAGGCGTATCGCGTCGGGCAGGTGGTCGCGCAACGCGCCACCGGCGGCCCGGTCCAGCGCGGCGAGCACCTCGGCGACGACCTGGCGGACATCGGCGGGATCCGCGCCGGCCAGCTCGCGGAGCTGCGCGATGAGCTCGGCGGCGTCGTCGTCGGTGGCGGCCTGGTCTGGTCCCCTCATGGAGGCGAGCCTACGGGACAAAGTAGACCAGAACTGGACATTCACGAAATGGCCGGCCAGCCTCGGCCGGACTGTCAGTTTCGGACTGCCCGGTGCAGCGCCACGACGCCGCCGGTCAGGTTGCGCCACGCCACCCGGCCCCAGCCGGCCGCCGCGATCCGCGCGGCCAGCGCCGCCTGGTCCGGCCAGGCCCGGATCGACTCGGCCAGGTAGACGTAGGCGTCCGGGTTGCTCGACACGGCGCGGGCCACCGCCGGCAACGACCGCATCAGGTACGACAGGTAGACGGTGCGGAACGCCGGGTTGACCGGCGTGCTGAACTCGCAGACCACCAGCCGGCCTCCCGGCCGGGTCACCCGGGCCAGCTCGGCCAGCGCCGCGTCGGTGTCGTTGACGTTGCGCAGCGCGAAGGAGATGGTCACCGCGTCGAAGCTGGCGTCGGCGAACGGCAACCGCAGGGCGTCCCCGGCCAGCAGCGGCACCGACGGACGGGTGCGCTTTCCGGCGTGCAGCATGCCCAGCGACAGGTCGGCGCCGACCGCGTACGCCCCGGAGTGGGCCAGTTCCTCGGTCGACACACCGGTGCCGGCGCCCACGTCCAGCACCCGGTCGCCCGGCCGCAGCCCGAGCGCCGCCCGGGTGGCCCGCCGCCACGACCGGTCCTGCCCGAAGGAGAGCACTGTGTTCGTCAGGTCGTAGCGGGCCGCGACGCCGTCGAACATCGCGGCTACCTCGTGCGGCTGCTTGTCCAGGCTGGCGCGCTGGCCCTGCGGGGTACGGCTCACCCCTCCACTCTGCCAGCCGCACGGCGCCCGGCTCCGCCCGGGTACGCGGCAGGGCGGGGTGGTCACCCACCCCGCCCTGCCGCGTATCGGTTCCCAGGTCAGTCGCCGGTGCGCTCCTCGCCCGGTGTGACCAGCACCACCTTGCGGCGGCGGGACAGCATCATCAGCGCCGCGCCGGCCGCGAGCACCGCCGCGCCGGTCCCGCCGATCAGGCCGATCTGCATACCGGTCACCGGCAGGCCACCGTCACCGGCGCCGCCACCCGTGCCACCACCGGCGGTCGGGGTCGGCACCGCCGTCGCGCCGCCGGTCGGCGTCGGCCCGGCCGTCGGCGACGACGTCGGCTGGGCGGTCGGCGACGGGCTCGGGGACGGGCTCGACGGCGGGCTCTGGTCGACGAAGACGTCGAACAGCGCGGTGTTGTCGAAGTCGTCGGTCTCGGTGAACGCGCGCCGCTGCGCCGAGCTGGCGACCCGCGGCTCCTCGTCGGCCGCCCCGGCCGCGGCGTCGAGGCCCTTGGCCCAGACGATCCCGGGCCGGAGCAGCTTCTCCGTCACGTCCGCGCCGACAGTCACCCGGATGTCGGCGGTGTAGTACTGGCCGGGCTTGAGCACCGCGCCCGCGTCCTCGCAGTGCGCGTTGAGGACACCGCCCAGGTTCTGCTCGACGCAGCCCTCGGGCAGCTTCGCGAAAGTGACGCCGGCCGGCAGTCCGATCCCGTACGCGATGCCGGTGGCGCGCTTGCTGCCGTCGTTGAACACGGCCCAGTCCAGCGGCGCGGTCGCGCCCGGCCGGACCGGGCGCAGGCCCGACTCGCTGGCGTCGTCGCCGTCGACCACCACGTCGGCGTACACGTCCTGCACCCACGTGGTGAGGTCGTAGCCCGGCTCGGCGACGGTGATGTCGTGGTCGATCTCGTCCAGCACCTTGGCGCTCCTGCCCGCGCTGATCGAGACCGTGAGCGTGCCGGCCGCACCCTTGCCACCCTTGGCGAACAGCGGGATGCCGAAGTCCTCGGAGGTGCCGGCGGGCAGGTCGCCGAGCAGGCAGGAGAAGGCGGTGCCCCGGATGTCGCAACCGGCCGGGACCAGCACGCCGACCTTGTCGGTCTTGAGTCCGTTCGTCTCGACGGTGACCCGGACGTCCTTCGCGTCCACGGTTCCGACGGTGTTGTTCACCTGGAACTTGAACGGCTTGGCCTTCGCCTCGCTGACGCCCTTGGCGACCTGGTAGCTGAGCGGGATGAGCTGGAGGTCGGCCTCGTCGGCGGCCTGCGCCGGGCCGGCGAGCGCGCCGAGACCGGCGGCGGAGAGCAGGGCCACGACGCCGGCGCGGGCCAGCGTGGACCGGTAGCGGAAGGTCATTGTTCTCCCGGGGATAGGGAGGCGTGATCACGCCGAACGAACGGACGGTACCGGAGCGACGCGTCGCCACGCCAGCACCGGTGGCGGAATTCCCATCGATCCCGGCAGACAGCAGGGGCGGGATGGTCACCCATCCCGCCCCTGCCGCGGTGCGTTATGTGAACGGCCCTCATGGGCCGATGGAGGACGACGGTCCCCGACGACGCCGCAAGCGTAGTGGCGTCGTCGGCTCACCGGGCCGCGCTCGCCCGGGTCGCCGCCGACCTGTTACCTGCCTGCTCGCGGCCCGGATCGGTGGTGTCGCGCGGGCAGGTTAGCCGCCGGTGATCACGCGGGTGAAGACCCCGCGCCGAAGCTTCACCGGAAACGGGGGGACCTCCGGCCGCACGACGGACACCGACCGGCCGAACGGCGGAACCGGGTCAGTTGACCTCGACCAGCGGCAGCGACTTCCCGGCCCCGCCGCCGGGCAGCGCGATCGACGAGAAGTGCGAGACCACGCGGTCGTCGCTCGGGTCGTCGGCGGGCGTGTGGTGCACCGCCAGCCGGTTGTAGAGCGTGTCCCGCTGGGCCGGGATCCGGTCGGCCGACCGGATCATGCCGATCAGCTCGTGCAGGTTGGACCGGTGCCGGGCGCCGGCCGAGGAGATGACGTTCTCCTCCAGCATGATCGAGCCGAGGTCGTCCACGCCCATGTGCAGCGCGAGCTGCCCGACGTCCTTGCCGGTGGTCAGCCAGGACGCCTGGAGGTGCGGCACCGTCTCGAAGAACAGGCGGGCCACCGCGACCAGTCGCAGGTATTCCAGCGTGGTCGCCTGGGTGCGGCCCTTCAGGTGGTTGTTCTCCGGCTGGTAGGTCCACGGGATGAAGGCGCGGAAACCGCCGGTGCGGTCCTGCACGTCGCGGATCATCCGCAGGTGCTCGATGCGCTCGGCGTTCGTCTCGCCGGTGCCCATCATCATGGTGGCCGTCGACTCCAGGCCCTGCCGGTGCGCCAGCTCCATGACCTCCAGCCAGCGGGCGCCGGACTCCTTCAGCGGCGCGATCGCCTTCCGCGGGCGGTCCGGCAGCATCTCCGCGCCGGCGCCGGCGATCGAGTCCAGGCCGGCGGCCTTGATCCGGGCGATGGCCTCGTCCAGGCTCACGCCGGAGACCTTCGCCATGTGCAGGATCTCGCTCGGGCCGATCGAGTGGATGGCGAGCTGCGGGTACGCCTTCTTGACCGAGGAGAACAGCTCCTCGTAGTACTCGACGCCGTAGTCCGGGTGGTGCCCGCCCTGGAGCATGACCTGGGTGGCGCCCAGCTCGACCGCCTCGCCGCAGCGGCGCAGGATCTCCTCGGTCGGGTGGGTCCAGCCCTCCTTGTGCTTGGGGGCCCGGTAGAACGCGCAGAACTTGCACGCCGTCACGCAGACGTTCGTGTAGTTGATGTTGCGGTCGATGAGGTACGTGACGATGTTGTCCGGGTAGCGGCGCCGCCGTACCGCGTCGGCCGCCTCGCCCAGCGCGTGGAAGGGCGCGTCGGTGTAGAGCAGCAGCGCCTCCTCGGGCGTGATCCGCCCGCCGTCAGCGCCGCGTTGCAGGATGTCGTCGATCTCCCGGTTCGCCGTCACACTCCGAGGGTACGCCGACCGCCCCGGGCACCACCTCGCCGACCCGGGGTGCGGCGGAGCCGGTGAGATCGGCGGGTGCCGGCAATCTCATAGATGGATTACGATCAATCGATGACCGACGAACCCGTACCCCGAGCAAGGCGCGCGTTACCCCGCCGCGCCTTGCTCGTCCTGGCTCCCCTCGCCGCCGGTGGAGTGGCCCTCGCCGCGGCCCCCCGCCCGGCCGCGGCGGCCACACCCGCACCGGAGTGCCTCGCCGACCTGCTGGAGAGCTGATGGCCACCATTCCGTGGCTTGCCGACGTGCTGCGCTCGGCCGGCGTCACAGTGGTGGAGGAGGGCAACTGGCTCGGCCGCGTCGCCGGCAGCTCGTTCAGCCCGATCGGTGTGCTCTGGCACCACACCGCCTCCACCTCCAGCGCGGCCAACCCGCACCCCGCGCTGGGCATCTGCATCAACGGCCGCTCCGACCTGCCCGGCCCGCTCTGCCACGCGCTCGTCGACTACCACGGTGTGTTCCACATCATCTCCGGCGGGCGGGCCAACCACGCCGGGAAGAGCCGCGGCAGCGGCCCGATCCCGGCCGGCGACGGCAACACGCTGATGGTCGGATGGGAGATCGACTACAACGGGGTCGACCAGCAGATGACCCCCGCGCAGTACTCCGCGTCGGTGCTCGCCACCGCCGCCGTGCTGCGCCGGCTGGGCCGCGACGCCTCCTATGCGCGCGGCCACCGGGAGACCAGCACCACCGGCAAGATCGATCCCTCCTTCATCGACCTCGACACGATGCGCTCCGACGTCGCCCGGCAGCTCACCGGGAACCCGCCCCTCGAACTCTGGAAGGACGACATGAAGCTCATCCAGTCCACCAACCGGGGCATCGCCCTGGTCGGCCCCGGCTACTTCCGCGTGCTCAACAACAACGAGGAGGTCTACGCCGCCGTCGCGCTCGTCGGCAATCCGCTCATCGGCAACGACCGCCAGTTCGACCTCTGGCGCAGCATCGCCTTCGACGGTCAGGTCAAAGCGCCGAGCTGACCCGCGCGCGGGCGACGGGCGCGAGGAATCTTGCGTCCGTCGCCTAGGCTCGCCGCGTGTTCGTCTCACCGCATCCGCCCGCCCCGGTAGCAGTGGCCGGTACCCGCCCCGCCCTCTGGTCCCTCGCGCTGACCGCGGTGGTAGCCGGCTTCGGTCTCGCCGTGATCGTGGTGAACACGCTCGTCAGCCACCTGACCGTCGGGCTGTCCCAGGCCGTGCCGATCTGCCTCGGGCTGGTCGGCTGCCTGGCCTTCGCCGTCGCCCTGCGCCTGCTGCACCGGGCCTGGTGGCTGGCCGTCCTGTCGGTGGTGCCGGCTCTCTTCGTGCTGGTGGGCAGTGTGCAGCTCGCCCCCGAGACGGTGCTGCGGGATCGGGGCGTCGCCCAGCAGGTCACCATCACCGACGTGCAGACGTCCGGCAAGCGGCACGAGTTCGCGCTCCAGGGCGACTCGGGTCCGCTCGACGAGCCGCTCGTCTACTCGGGCAGCTCTCCCGGTTACCAGGTCGGCCAGCGGCTGACCGTGCTCGTCGATCCGCAGGGGCAGGTGGAGCTGGCCGACGCCGAGAAGGTCGACGTCGCCGGCAAGCGGAGCATGCTCGTGCTCGGCGCGGTCGGCTGGACGCTGTTCGCGCTCCTCGCCGGCTGGCGCGGCCACGTCCGCCGGGCCCGGGCCCGGCGGGCCTCGGCGCCGCTGCCGCTGCCGTTCTGACCGCCGGGCACCGGCCCGCCGGTCAGCTCACGCGTCGTAGTCGACTGTCAGCTCGTCGGTGACCGGGCTGGACTGGCAGGTCAGCACGTAACCGGCGGTCACCTCGTCCGGCTCCAGGGCATAGTTGCGCGCCATCGTCACCTCGCCGGCTGTCACCTTCGCCCGGCAGGTCGAGCACACGCCGCCCTTGCAGGCGTACGGCAACTCGCCGCGCACCCGCAGCGCCGCGTCGAGCACCCGCTCGTCCCGGCCCATGGTGAAACTCGACGAGCGCCCGTCCAGCACGATCGTCACAGCGGTGCCGAATCCGGGCCGGTCGGCCTCGCGGCGGACCGGCTCCGGCGGCGCGTCGACGTGGAACAGCTCGGTGTGCACCGCCGCGTCCGGCACGCCGCGACCCGCCAGCACCGCCTTGGCGTCCACCACCATGCCGTACGGGCCGCAGAGGAACCACTCCTCGATCTCGTCACCCGGTACGACGGTGTCCAGCAGCCGGGTCAGCCGGTCGGCGTCGATCCGCCCCGACAGCAACGCCGACTCGCCCATCTCCCGGGACAGCACGTGCACCAGGTGCAGCCGGGTCGGATAGCGGTCCTTCAGGTCGGCCAGCTCCTCGGCGAACATCACCGAGTTCGCCGTGCGGTTGCCGTACACCAGCGTGAAGGTGCTGCGCGGCTCGGTCGCCAGCGCGGTCGCGGCCAGCCCGAGGACCGGGGTGATGCCGGAACCGGCGACCACCGCGCCGTACCGGCGGACGCGGCCCGGGGTGAACGCGGAGGTGAAGTGCCCCAGCGGCGGCAGCACCTCGACGGTGTCGCCGTCGCGCAGCGCGCCGCAGGCGTACGCGGAGAACGCCCCGCCCGGAACCTCACGCACCCCGATCCGCACCCGGCCGTGCCGGGCCAGCTCGTCGGGGGTCGAGCAGATCGAGTACGACCGCCGCACCTCCCCGCCGTCGGCGTCGGCCGGGCGGCGGACGGTGAGGTGCTGCCCGGCGGAGAACGCGAACGTCTCGCGCAGCTCCTCGGGCACGGCGAACGTGATCGACACCGAGTCGTCGGTGAGCCGGTCCACGGCGGCCACGGGCAACGGGTGGAAGACCGGCCGGCGGCGCACCGGCCGGGTGATGGTGACAGTCACAGCGCCTTCAGGTGGTCGAAGGGTTCGGAACAGGAGCGGCAGCGCCACAGCGCCTTGCACGCGGTGGAGCCGAAGCGGCTGATCTGGCTGGTCTCCGGCGACCCGCAGCGCGGGCAGCGTACGGCCAGGGTCAGCGGCACCACGGTGTCGTCGCCGCGCGGCGCGGGCGGGGCGATGCCGGCGGCGGCCAGCTTGGCCCGGCCGGCGTCGGAGATCCAGTCGGTGCTCCACGCCGGGTGGTAGACGGTACGGACCTCGGCGTCCGGATGCCCGGCGGCGGCCAGCGCCCGGCGGATGTCGGCCCGGATCACGTCCATGGCCGGGCAGCCGGTGTAGGTGGGGGTGATGGTGACGACGACCCGGCCGGTGTCCGGCTCCTCGTCGACCGCGCGCAGGATGCCCAGCTCGTCGATGGTGATGACCCGGATCTCCGGGTCCACCACCGCCGCCGCGGCGTCCCTTGCGTTCCTCACCACGCGGCTCCGGGGTGGGCGCGGTGCAGCACCTGCATCTCGGCGAGCAGGTAGGAGAGGTGTTCGGTGTGCAGGCCGTCCCGGCCGCCACCCGGCGTCCAGCCCGTCTCCGGGCGGGTGAGCGTGGCCTCGTCCAGGACCGCGGTCACCGTGGCGTCGAAGTCGGCCCGGAGGGTGGCCGGGTCGACCGGCGCCGCCGGGGCCGGGTCGAACAGCTCGTGGACGTACGGCCACACCTGGTCGACCGCGTCCTGCATGCGCCGGTGCGACTCCCCGGTGCCGTCGCCGAGCCGCTTCACCCACAGCGCGGCGTGGTCCAGGTGGTACGCCGACTCCTTGCGCGCCTTCGCCCCGACCGCCGCCAGCCGCTCGTCCGCGCAGCCGGCCAGCGCGGTGTAGAGCGGCACCTGGTACGCGGCCAGGAAGAACAGCTTCGCCATCGTCACGCCGAAGTCGCCGTTCGGCAGCTCGACCAACAGGCAGTTGCGGAACTCGCGGTCGTCGCGCAGGTAGGCCAGGGCGTCCTCGTCCCGGCCGGCGCCCTCCAGCTCGCCCGCGTACGTGAGCAGCAGCCGCGCCGCGCCGAGCTGGTCCAGGGCGATGTTCGCCAGCGCGATGTCCTCCTCCATCTCGGGAGCGCGGGAGGTCCACTCACCGAGGCGCTGCGCGGCGATGAGCGCGTCGTCGCCGACGGCGAGCGTGAAGTCGAAAAGGCTCACAGGTGGGCCGCCCCTTCGGGGACCTCGTAGAACGTCGGGTGGCGGTAGACCTTGTCGGCGGCCGGGTCGAAGAACGCGTCCTTCTCGTCGGGACTGGACGCGGTGATCGCGCTCGCCGGCACCACCCAGATGGAGACGCCCTCCTGACGGCGGGTGTAGAGATCCCGCGCGTTGCGCAGGGCCAGCTCGGCGTCGGGGGCGTGCAGGCTGCCGACGTGGGTGTGCGACAGGCCACGGCGGGCCCGCACGAACACCTCCCACAGGGGAGTGGACTGGCTGCTCATGCCGAGCCGACCGGGCATGCCCTCACGGCCCTCGCTTCGCTCGGTGCGTTCGCTCATGCCGAGCCGACCGGGCATGCCCTCACGGCCCTCGCTTCGCTCGGTGCGTTCGCTCATGCCGCGACCGGTTCCTTTCGCTCCGCCCGCTTCGCGGCGTACGCCGCGGCGGCCTCCCGTACCCACGCGCCGTCGGCGTGCGCCTTGCGCCGGTGCGCGAGGCGCTCCCTGTTGCACGGCCCGTTGCCCTTGATCACCCGCATCAGCTCGTCGTAGTCGGGCTGGGTGTAGTCGTACGCCTGGCGCTCGTCGTTCCAGCGCAGGTCCGGGTCGGGGAGGGTGAGGCCGAGCACCTCCGCCTGACCGACGCACATGTCGACGAAGCGCTGGCGCAGTTCGTCGTTGGAGAAGCGCTTGATCTTCCAGGCCATGGACTGGGCGCTGTGCGTCGAGTCGCCGTCGGGCGGGCCGAACATGGCCAGTGACGGGTACCACCAGCGGTCCACCGCGTCCTGGGCCATCGCCTTCTGCGCCGGGGTGCCGTGCGCCAGCGTGTGCAGGATCTCGTAGCCCTGCCGCTGGTGGAACGACTCCTCCTTGCAGACCCGGATCATCGCGCGGGCGTAGGGGCCGTAGGAGCAGCGGCACAGCGGCACCTGGTTGACGATCGCCGCGCCGTCCACCAGCCAGCCGATCGCGCCCACGTCGGCCCAGGTCAACGTCGGGTAGTTGAAGATCGAGCTGTACTTCTGCCGCCCGTCGAGCAGCAGCTCCACCAGCTCGTCGCGGCTGATCCCGAGCGTCTCCGCCGCGGCGTAGAGGTAGAGGCCGTGCCCGGCCTCGTCCTGCACCTTCGCGAGCAGGATCGCCTTGCGCTTGAGCGACGGCGCGCGGCTGATCCAGTTGCCCTCCGGCTGCATGCCGATGATCTCGGAGTGGGCGTGCTGGGCGATCTGCCGGATCAGCGTCCTGCGGTACGCCTCGGGCATCCAGTCGCGGGGTTCGATCTTCTGGTCCGCGCTGATCACGTCTGCGAAGTACGCCTCGACGTCCTCGTCGGGAGCCGCGCCGCCGCGCCGGGACCGCGCCGCCGCCTCGCGCAGCGCCGCCTCCGCGGCCTCCACCTCGCCGAGCAGGCCGCCGCCCGGAGCGTCCTCCGGCGGGGCGAAGTCGTTGCCATACATGAAGCCAGTGTTACAGCTCGGCACGAACCACACCAGGGGGTGTAACAGGTTTCGAGGATCGTCTCGCGTCACCGGGGGTGCGCGCGCCACCATCGGCCCAGGTCGCTGTGATGTCGATCACTCAGCTCCGGCTAAATCCCCCAAGGTAGGCAAAGTGGCTCAATATCCCGCCGACCCGGCAGAGTCACGGGTGTCGAGACCTGTCATCAGGACTGTCCGGAAGTAGACTTCCCCCCGGCAACCCGTTCGGCTCCATGATCGTCACCGTTCAGGCCATCGTCCCCCGGCCTGTCGGCGACCGGGCCGGACCCATGCGGAAGCGCCGGCCCCCCGGCCAGACATCTGGAGTTCACCACTCATGCGACCTCGCGTGACCATGGCGGTCGCCATCGTGGCGATCCTCATCGGTGGCGTCATGCTGGTGCCGGCCGCGTACGCCAAGTTCGGCGCCGGCGCGGGCGGCATCGGCGGCGGCGAGCAGGTCCCGGCACCGGCACCGACGGCGCCGGCTGCGCCGACGCTCAGCGACGCCCCGGTGTCGGTGAACTTCAAGGGCGAGTTCTTCTCCTGGGCCCTGATGGACCGCGAGACCGGCAGGGTCACCGGCGCGCAGAACATGAACCAGACCAGCTCCACCGAGTCGATGCTCAAGGCCTGGATCGTCGCGGACTACCTTCGCCAGCTCGGCGACAAGCAGCCGAGCGCCGGGCTCAAGAAGGCGGCGGTCCTGGCGATCCGGGACAGCGACGACGACGGCGCGAACGCCGTCTACCGGGCGGCGGGCGGCTCCTACAAGCCTCAGCCGGGCGGCCGGCCCGACCCGGTCATCGCCCGCGCGATCCGGATCTGCGGTCTGACCGACACCCGGCCCGGCACCGTGCCCGACTACAAGGGCTGGTGGAGCTTCACCGAGATGTCCCCCCGGGACGCGGCCCGCCTCGGTGACTGCATCGCCGACGGCCGCGCCGCCGGCCCCAAGTGGACCGAGTGGCTGCTCAGCGAGATGACAAAGGTCGCCGGCGGCGTCAACAAGCAGAGCACCCGATCCGGCGGCGGCCGGTGGGGCATCATCGACGGCCTGCCCGCGACGATCAAGGCGCAGGGTCCGGTACACATGAAGAACGGCTGGACGCAACTCGCCTACGACGGCAACTGGCACGTCAGCTGCCTGTCGTTCACCGACAAGTGGAGTCTCGCCGTGATGATGCGGTACCCGGGAAGCGCCGGCCTGCCGTACGGTGCGAAGATGTGCGCCGCCGTCGCCACCCAGCTCGTGACGCCGCAGCCCGGTGCGGCGCTCAAGGTGCCGCAGCAGCCGGTCGGGAAACTCTGATGGCCGGTGCCCGGCGCCGGCCCGGCAGCTATCGGCGCCCGCTCGCGTTCAGCGCCTTGGCTGTGGCCCTCGTCGGCCTGCTCGGCCTCTCCCTGCGTGTGATCCCCGGCTCACCGCTGGAGGCGACCGCGAACTCGCGCCCGGAGCCGACCAGCGAGCGGTCCGGCCAGCAGACCGTCGACCGCGGCGCGAAACCGCGGGTGGCCCCCTCACGGTCCCTCGAACCGCTGCCGTTCCAGGCGAAGAACCTGGACAGTCTCAAGATCAAGGGCTGGTACGGCTGGTCGGTGCTGGACAAGCGGACCGGGCAGATCATCGGCTCGTCGAACATGGGCGAGACGAGCACCACCGCGTCCCTGATCAAGTCCTGGGTGGTGGCCGACTACCTGCGCCTGAGCGCGGAGGACGGCAAGACGCCGAGCAAAGCGAAGCTGGCCGACGCCACGAAGATCATCCGGGACAGCGACAACACCCGTGCCCAGGAGTTCTACCGGAACGTCGGGGACTCCGACTCGATCGAGCGACTGATCTCGATCTGCAAGCTGACCGACAGCGAGGTCGCCGACGACGGCGGCTGGAGCCGTACGCAGCTCTCCCCCCGGGACACCGCCCGCCTCGGGCTCTGCATCGACGACGGCCGGGCCGCCGGGCCGAAGTGGACCAAGTGGCTGCTGAACGAGATGCGCCTGGTCCGCGCCCCCGGTGACTTCGGCATCCGCAAGGCGTTCCCCGCTGCCGAGCAGAAGAAGATCGCCATCAAGAACGGGTGGATCGACCGGCAGGAGGAAGAGGAGTACCACGTCAACTGCCTGGCCATCGGCGACACCTGGACGATGGGCGTGATGCTGCGCAGCCCGTTCGGCGTCGAGGGTGGCTGGGAGTACGGCATGGACGCCTGCGAACGGATCACCAAGGCGCTCATGCGCCCCGCCACCTGAGCCACGCTCAGCCCTGGAAGAACTCCGGGCCGCCGGCCGGCAGCGCCGGCACCTCCCCGTACGCGGCCGCCCGGCGGGCGAACTCGCGCAGCCCGGCCACCTGCCGCTCACCGAGCGAGAAGTCGAGCGCCCGGAAGTACGTGGCGAGCGTCGCCGCGTCGAACGTCTCCCAGCGGGCCGCCGCCTCCGCCACCTGGTCCAGTTCGGCCAGGCACAGGTCGCGCGAGCGCAGGAACGCCTCGTGCACCTCCTTGACCAGCCCCGGGTGGGCGGCGGCGAAATCGCGGCGTACCGCCCAGACGGCGAACACCATCGGCAGGCCGGTCCAGTCGTGCCACGCCTGCCCCAGGTCGGTCACCTCGAGACCCTTGGCCGGCGCCTCGTAGAGCGCGCGCAGCGCCACGTCGCCGATGAGCACTCCGGCGTCGGCCTCCAGCAGCATCTGGGTCAGGTCCGGCGGGCAGCGGAAGTACTCCGGGCGTACCCCGTGCCGCTCGGCGAGCAGCAACTGGGCCAGCAGCACCCCGGTGCGCGAGGTGGAGCCGAGGGCCACCCGGGCGCCGTCCAGCTCACCCAGGGGGCGGGTGGACACCACGTTCACCGAGAGCACCGGCCCGTCGCTGCCGACCGCCAGGTCGGGCAGGAGCAGCAGGTCGTCTGCGTGCTTGAGGAACTCCACGAGCGTGATCGGCCCGATGTCCAGGTCACCGGCGACCAGGGCGGCGCTCAGCCGGTCCGGCGAGTCCTTGTGCAGGTCGACGTCGATGAGCGCGCCGGATCGCATCAACCCCCAGTAGATGGGCAGGCAGTTGAGGAACTGGATGTGCCCCACCCGAGGGCGGGCGATGCGGTCGGCCATGCCCCGACCGTATCGCCGTGGCTCGCGCCGCGCCGCCGGGGGAGCCGATGGAGTGGTGAACTCCGCACCTGCGGCGGCGCCCTAACCGCCGGCCAAGGCGGCGGCCGGCGTGGCCGTGCGGGCGGCGGCCCGCTCGGCGCGTACCGCGCGTCGGACCGGCCAGGCCAGCGCCACCACCACGAGCAGGCCGGCCACGCCGCATCCGGCGACGAGCACGCGCGGACCGGCCACCTCCAGCAGCAGGCCACCGACCAGGTAGCCGCCCATCGCGGCGCCCTGGGCGGCCGCCCCGAAGACGGCGAACGCCCGGCCCCGGGCCGCGTCCGGCACCCGTCGCGCCAGCAGCAGGTTGTTGAAGACGTTGTCGCCACCGTTGCCCACGCCGCCCAGCAGCCAGATGGGCACGAGCAGCCAGGCCGAGGGCACCGCCGCCGAGACCAGCACCGCCAGACCGCAGCCGCCGAGCAGCACCAGCCCGGCCCCGAGCAGCGCGCCGTCGTCGGCGAGCCGGCGGGCGACGCGGGCGAACAGCCACGCGCCGAGCACGATGCCGAGCGTCCAGGAGCCGGTGACCAGCCCGTACACGGTGGCGCTGCTGCCGAGCGTCTCCCGGATGAAGAAGACCTCGATCACGTTCACCGCACCGACCGCGCCGATCACCGCGGCCACGCTGCCGACCATCACCGTCAGCAGCGGGTCGCGTCGGAACCGCCACGGGGGCGCCGCCGCGGCGGCGGTTACGGCGGCAGCCCGGCGGCCACCCCTGCGGGTACGCACGAGCAGCCCGGCCGCCACCAGCGAGAGATAGGTGAGCGCACCGAGGAGCAGCGGCACCCGGGTGCCGAACTGGCCGACCAGGAGCCCGGCCAGCGCCGGTCCGGCAAGCGCGCCGAGCGTGCCGGCGGTCTGGTTGAGCGCGCCGGCCCGGGGCAGGTCCTCCGGCCGCACCATGACCGGCACCAACGCGGAGATCACCGGCTGGGAGACCGCGAGACCCGTGGCGAGCAGTGCCACCAGGGCGATCACCAGCGCCGGGGCCGAGGCGTACGCGAGCGCCAGACAGGTCGCCCCCTGGCCGACCCCGGTGACGATCAGCAGCACCCGGCTGTCCACCCGGTCCGCGAGCCGGCCGGTCAGCGGCGCGAGCACCACGAGCGGCACCGTCGCGGCCAGCAGCAGCCCGGAGACGGCGAGGCCACCGGCGCCGGCGGACTGGAGCGCGAGCGTGAGAGCGCTGGTGACCAGGAAGTTCCCGCAACTGGAGAAGCCGCGCGCGGTGGCCGCGAACCAGACGTCCGGCCAGCGCGACTCGTCAGTTGTGAAGGACATACTTCGAAAGTAATCCTTCACAACTGACGCACGCAACCCCTCAATCGACAGGCATCGCCCGGTACTGCGTCGCCACCGGTCGCGCTCCGGCCGGCGGATCGGTCCGGGTTCGCCGCCGGTACGGCTCCATCAGCGCCTGGATCGCCTGGTTCAGCTCGGTCAGCTCCTCGGCGGTCATGAGCAGCATGCCGTCGCTGAACCAGGTCGCCGCGTACCACTCCGGCGACTCGTCGGGCGCGCGGCGCAACCAGTCCCGGACCCGCTCGGCGTCGCGGACCATGTGCGCCTCGACCAGGGCCGCCTCGGCGGCACGCGCCTCCGGGTCGGCGTCCGGCCCCACCTCGACGTGGTACGACGGATTCACCGCCTGCCAGAGCCGCTCGCGGGCGTCACCCCGGCCGGGCGCCTGCTGGACCAGCCCGAACTTCGCCAGCTCGCGCAGGTGGTAGCTGGTGGCGCTCGGCGACAGCCCGGCGATCTCGGCGCACTCGGTAGCCGTCGCACCGCCCTCCAGCGTGCCGAGATGTTCCATGATCGCCATGCGGGCCGGGTGAGCGAGCGCCCGCATCACCTGCGGGTCACTGATCGTCACCCGGCTCCTGCCGGGAAGCGCCTCGGTCATGCCTCAATGATCCCGCGCCCACACACGGCAGGTGCAGCCCGCCACCCGCCAGATCTTGGTACGGAACCGCCCCCATGAGGGCGAGTCCGTACCAAGATCGGCGCGGAGCCCGGAAATTCGGTGGCGTTGCCGGGCGGTGCTCCCGTAGCGTGGAGGGCCGCCCGACGGCCGCGGTGAGCATGCACCGCAGCGGACGTCCCCGCGCCGGGAGCAGGCCAACCGCCCCGGACACGCGAGCGAGCCTCAGTTGAGCCATCGGAGTTCACAGTGCCCGCAACCGACCTTGACGCCACACCCGGCCTCGACGCCGAACTGGCCGCCGAGCGCGCCCACCTCGACGCCTCCCGCGCCGCGCTGACCCGGATGCGGGAACGCGCCCAGGCGCTCTTCGCCACCGGCGACAAGGTGGCCGGTGACTCGTACACCGCCGAGCAGCTCGGCCGGCACATGGCCCGGCGGGTCAAGGAACTGGCCGACGACCCGAACACCCCGCTGTTCTTCGGCCGCCTGGACTTCGGCGGTGACGACCCGGACCACGCCGGGCGGGACTACCACGTCGGGCGGCGGCACGTCACCGACGAGCTGGGCGAGCCGCTGGTGCTGGACTGGCGTGCGCCGGTCTCCCGGTCGTTCTACCGGGCCAGCGCGCGCGACCCGCAGGGTGTCGCCGTACGCCGCCGGTTCGGGTTCAGCGCCGGGACGCTGACCAGCTTCGAGGACGAGCACCTGGACCGGGGCGAGGAACTCGGCACCGCCAGCCGCATCCTCACCGCCGAGATCGAGCGCCCCCGCGTCGGCCCGATGCGCGACATCGTCGCCACCATCCAGCCGGAGCAGGACGAGCTGGTCCGGGCCGACCTGGCCGACTCGATCTGCGTCCAGGGCGCCCCGGGCACCGGAAAGACAGCGGTCGGGCTGCACCGCGCCGCGTACCTGCTCTATCTGCACCGGGAACGGCTGCGCCGCTCCGGCGTGCTCATCGTCGGGCCGAACCGGGCGTTCCTGTCGTACATCGCGGCGGTGCTCCCCGCCCTCGGTGAGGTCGAGGTCGAGCAGGCCACTGTGGAGGACCTGGTCGTGCGGGTGCCGGTCCGCGCGGTCGACGACCCGGCCGCCGCCGCGCTCAAGCACGACGTCCGGATGGCCGAGGTGCTGCGGCGGGCGGTCGAGGCCCACATCGGTACGCCGACCGACCCGATCATGGTGTCGGACGGCTCGTACCGGTGGCGGATCGGGCTCGACCCGCTGCACCGGCTGGTCACCGAGACCCGCCGGGAGGGGTTGCCCTACGCGACCGGCCGGGAACGGGTCCGGGCGCGGGTGGTGGGGCTGCTGCAACGCCAGGCCGAGGCCCGCCGGGCGGAGTCACCGAGCGACGCCTGGCTGCGCCGGATGAGCCGGATCAAGCCGGTCACCGACCTGGTCGACGCGGTCTGGCCGGCGCTCACCCCGGACGGGCTGCTGCACCGGCTGCGTACCGACGCCGACGCGCTCGCCGCCGCCGCCGACGGCCTGCTCACGCCCGAGGAGCAGGAGCTGTTCCGGTCCGGCAAGGTGGGCCGTACCGCGAAGGCGACCCGGTGGACCGCCGCCGACGCGGTGCTCATCGACGAGGTCGCCGGGCTGCTGGAACGGCCCGCCGGCTTCGGGCACGTGGTGGTCGACGAGGCGCAGGACCTCTCCCCGATGCAGTGCCGGGCCATCGCCCGGCGCAGCGAGCACGGCTCGATCACGCTGCTCGGCGACCTGGCCCAGGGCACCGCGCCCTGGGCGGCGACGGACTGGCGGGAGTCCCTGGCCCACCTGGGCAAGCCGGACGCGGCGGTGGTGCCGCTGAGCGTCGGCTTCCGGGTGCCGGCCGCAGTGGTGGCGTTCGCGAACCGGCTGCTGCCGGCGCTCGCCGTCGACGTACCCCCGGCCCGTTCGCTGCGCAACGACGGCACGCTCGATGTGCGTACCGCCGAGGACCTGACGGCCGCGACGGTGGCGGAGGTGCGGGTGGCGCTCGCGCACGACGGCTCGGTCGGTGTGATCGCCGCCGACGACGCTGTCGACCGGCTCCGCGCGGCGCTCGCCGACGCGGGCGTCGAGACCGCGACCGCCGACGACGTCGAGGCCGCGGCGCGCGTCACAGTGGTCCCGGCGACGCTGGTGAAGGGCCTGGAGTACGACCACGTGGTGGTCGTCGAGCCGGCCGCGATCGTGGCCGCCGAGCCGCGCGGGCTGCACCGCCTCTACGTGGTGCTGACCCGGGCGGTCTCCCGCCTGGCCGTGCTACACCGCGAGCCGCTGCCCGCGCCGCTGACGGCCTGACGCGGGCGGCCGGCGCGCTGAGGCGGGCCGGCCGGCGCGCTGACGCGGGCGACCGGCCGTGGCGCCGTGGAGCGGGCGTGGTCAGGCGGTCAGCGCGGCGGCGACCTCGCGCAGCGGTCGACCCGACTCGGCGATCGGCACGGTGAACGACAGCCAGGAACCGTCGGTGAAGTCGATCCGCAGCCGCTTCGGGTTGAGCCGGTGCCAGCCCACCCGCGCGGAGGCGATCTCCGCCCGGGTGGCCGACCACGCCACGGCGGTCTCGGCCAGCGCGCGTTCCTCGGCTTCGCGACCGGCCAGCAACTTGACCCCGCCGGTACGGCAGACCACCAGCCGCCGGTCGGTGACCGCGAGCAGCGTCTCCCGGACCTGGAGGTCGGGCCGGGGCGGGCGGAGCGCGCGATGCAGGCGGGAGGCGGCCGAGCCGGGGGCGCCTCGCCCGGCGATCCCCCAGCCGATCAGGTCGACCAGGCGGTCGCCACGGTCCCAGGTGGCCAGTGGCAGCAGGACGTTGAGCAGCACCGAGCCGACCGTCCGCCGGCTCGGCTCGGCGGTGGGCTCCGGCTCGGGCGGCGGTGCCGGGGCGAGCCCCTGGCCGACGTCGGCCTTGGCGTGGGCCAGGACGCGCTCGCCCGGCTCGACGAGCCGGCCGATCCGGTCGCGGTATCTGGTCTCGTCCATCGGCTCAGTATCGGTCGTGGCCGTGACCGTCGTCGGCGCGGCGCTCCGCCGCGGGGGCGTTGCCCATCACCTCGCCGACGATCTCGCGTACCCGGGCGGCGGCGGCCTCCTGCGCCCGGTTCGCCGCCGCGGTGATCTCCTCGGCGAGCGTGTACGAGTCGAAGCGCATGGCCCGGGCGTTGATGTCGGTGGAGAGGATCTTGCCGTCGGCGGCGGCCACGACAGTGACCAGGCCGGAGTCGCTCACCCCCTCGGCGCTGCTCTGCTCCAGCTCGGCCATCCGCGCGCCGAGTTCACGCTGCCACCCGTCCAGGTTGCGGGCCAGCGCCTCGATCCGGTCCAGGGCCGGGAACGTCATTGCTGCCTCTCAGTTCACGATCGAGTCGAACACGTTCTGCACGCTCTTGCTGTACGGGCCGAGATCCTCGCGGTACGTGCCGTCCACCAGGTAGTTGCGGTCCTTGCGCCCGTCGGAGACGTCGTGCAGGCCCATACCGGTGTCGAGCAGGGCGCCGCCCATGCCGGGGATGTTCACCGGGGAGGTCTGGTTGATGGCGAACTTGCCCGGGAAGAGGACGGCGGCGCGTTCGACCTTGAAGGCGAGCGCCGCCTTCGTGTAGCCGGACTTGTTGAACGCGCTGTACGCCTTCTTGGCCCGGCGCAGCTCCATCACCACCTTGGCGTAGTGCTCGATCAGGTTGGCGACCTTCTGGAGCTTGGTGGCGAGCTTCGTGAGGATCTCCGCGAACCGTGCCACGATCTTGACCATGCGGCCGACGGTGGTGGCGAGCCGCGCCAGCACCCGCACCACAGTGGCGGCCAGGCTCACCCCGGCGCTCAGCACCGCCGCCACCGCGGCGATGATGACCTCGGTCAGGAACCAGAGCAAGAACTCCAGGATCAGCTCGACCAGCAGGTTGAACGCGTCCACCGCCGCGTTCGCGGAGTCGACCAGCACCTCCTTGGTGCCGTCCAGCCCCTCTGCGAGATCCTCCATCGCCGCCTCGATCGACTCCATCGAGGCGTGGAACTTCTCCGCCGCGTCGCCGTCCCAGGCGCCGCGCAGCCGGGCCCGGTCGGCGACCTGGTCACCGGCGATCCGCCGGACCGCCTCTCCGGTGGTCATCGCGAGCTGGGCCGCCCGCATCAGGTCGTCCGGCTCACCGGCGACCAGCTCCAGGAGCTGCTCGAACGGCCACAGCACCGCGTTCGACAGCGGCTTGAACGGGTCGGGCGTGCCCGACACGATCTGCTCGAAGTAGGTCTTGTTGCGCTGGAGCGCCTCGGTGCTCATCCCCGCTCCCCTCAGCCGCCGGCGGTGAACATGGTGTCGTTCGCCAAGTCGGTGTCGTCGTAGGCGGCGGCGGTCTCGGCGAGCCCCACGGCGATCGTCAGCATGGTCTCGGCGCCGTCCGCCAGCCCTTGCAGGCACGCCTCGAACTGCTGCTCGTACGCGGCGGCGAGGCTGAACGACGCGGGCATCACGCCGAAGGAGTGCCGGGCCACGTGGCCGTCGCGGAACGCCCGCTCCAGCTCGCGGAACCGGGACGTCCGGTCCCGGGAGGCGGCGGCGAACGCCCTCAGCGCCTCCGGCTGGACGTCGAGATTCCTGCTCGGACTGGTCACGGACCCTCCCCAGTGTCCGGTTGGAACTTCCACCGTCGTCGACGGCGCCACCAGACTAGGGGATGCCGGCTACCCGGTCAGGGGATGCCGCCGCCGGCGCACGCCCGGCAGTCGGGGGATGCACAGACCTTTTGTCCGGTTCCGGCCCGGGGACCGGCCCGGCGGTGCCACGATGCCGACAGGGCGGGCCAGCGGAGCCGCCCCCGGCGAGAGGGGTCACCGTGAACGGCGTCGAGCCCGGCACGCCCTGCTGGACCGACCTGGCCACGCCCGGGCTGGACGACGCACGCCGGTTCTACCCCGAGCTGTTCGGCTGGACCGGGCAGGTCTCCCCCGAGCCGGACGCCGACGGCTACACCGTCTTCCGCAAGGACGGCAAGGCGGTCGCCGGGGCCGGTCCGCCCGCCACGCCGGACCAGGTGCCGGTCTGGTCGATGTACGTGGCGACCGACGACGCCGACCTGGTCGCGACCCGGGTGGAGGCGGCCGGCGGGCAGGTGGTGGTCTCCCCGTTCGACGTCTCCACACAGGGCCGGATGGCGGTCCTCGCCGACCCGGCGGGCGCCGTGTTCAGTGTCTGGCAGCCGATGGCGATGCGCGGGGCCGAACTGTTCAACGCACCCGGCGCGATGTGCTGGAACGAACTGGTCACCCCCGATCCGGAGAGCGCCAAGGAGTTCTACGCGCTGGTCTTCGGCTGGCACCCGGAGGAGCGTCCCGCCGGACCGGTGGCGTACACCGGGTGGCGCTGCGGCGCCCGCATCGTCGCCGGCATGGTGCCCCGGGCCGAGCCGCTACCCGAAGACCTGCCCGCGTACTGGGCGGTCTACTTCGCGGTGGAGGACAGCGACGCGACCGCCGCGCGGGCCGCCGAGCTGGGCGGCACCATCCTCGTCCCGCCGCGTGACAACCCGGCCGGCCGCAGCGCCGCCCTGCGCGACCCGTCCGGCGCCCTCTTCTCCGTCTCCACCCTCCGCTGATCCGGTCAGGTCGGGCGGACGGGGACCACCAGGGGGCCGTGGTCGCCGGGGATCACCCGGATGCGGGCGCGGTAGTGGCGGGCCAGCAGGTCCTCGGTGAGCACCTCCTCCGGCGGCCCGGCAGCGGCCACCCGGCCGTCGGCGAGCAGGACCAGGCGGTCGGCGTACTCGCCCGCGATGGAGAGGTCGTGCATGGTGGCGAGCACTGTGAGGCCATGCTCGCAGCGGAGCTGGTCGACGAGTTCGAGCACCTCCTGCTGGTGCCCGATGTCCAGCGCGCTCGTCGGCTCGTCGAGCAGCAGCAGGGTGGCGCCCTGGGCCAGCGCCCGGGCCAGGAAGACGCGCTGCCGCTCGCCACCGGAGAGCGTCGCCAGCTCGCGGTGCGCGAACGGGCCCAGGTCGAGCCGGTCCAACACCTCGTGCACGGCGGCCAGGTCGGCGGCGGACTCGCGGCCCAGCGGCGGGATGTACGGGGTACGCCCGAGCAGCGCGTAGTCGAACACCGACATGCCGATCGGTACGACCGGGGACTGCGCCACGGTGGCCACGATCCGGGCGCGGTCGCGGCGGCGCAGCGCGCCGATCGGCGTACCGAAGAGTGCGACCTCGCCCGGGCCGGTCAGCAGGCCGCCGACGGCGCGCAACAGGGTCGACTTGCCGGCGCCGTTGGGTCCGATCACGGTGACCCACTCGCCCGCCGTGACGGTGAGGTCGACGCCGGCCAGGACCGGGCTGCCGCCGAGGGTGACGCGCAGGTCGTGGACGCGCACGGCGGGGGCGTTCACATCGCCACCCGGCGGGCCGTCCGCAGGACAAGCACGAAGAACGGGCCGCCGAGCAGCGCGGTGACCACGCCGATCGGGATCTCGGCGGGGGCGGCGGCGGTCCGGGCGACCACGTCGGTCAGCGCGAGGAAAGCGCCGCCGAACAGCATCGACAGCGGCAGGACCACCCGGTGG
Source organism: Micromonospora sp. NPDC005686 (assembly GCF_042871665.1). Taxonomy (NCBI): domain Bacteria; kingdom Bacillati; phylum Actinomycetota; class Actinomycetes; order Micromonosporales; family Micromonosporaceae; genus Micromonospora; species Micromonospora sp. NPDC005686. Next base: position 89,094 of record NZ_JBIAIY010000002.1, on the reverse strand, counting down.
CTGGAACCGAAGAGCAGCCGCATGGTGTGCGGCACGATGATGCCGACGAAGCCGATCAGCCCGGACGCGGACACGGCTGCGGCGGTACCCAGTGACGCGGCGGCGATCAGCAGGTAGCGGGACCGCTGCGGGTGCAGGCCGAGACCGGCTGCCTCGTCGTCGCCGACGGAGAGCACGTCCAGCTCGCGCCGATGCAGCAGCACCACCACGGCGGTGAGCACGAAGTACGGCAGGACCAGCCACACGTCGTGCCAGCCGGCGGTGGCCAGCCGCCCGAGCAGCCAGGAGTAGACCTGCTGGATGTTGTCGGAGTGCTGTTGCAGCAGGTACGTCTGCCCAGCGGCGAAGAACGCGGACACCGCCACGCCGGCCAGGATCAGCGTGGCGGGCGACCGGTCCCGCCCGCCGGCCGCGCCGAGCAGGTACGTCAGCATCACCGCGCCGAGCGACCCGACGAACGCGGCGAGCGGGATGGTGATCGGCAGCCCGGTCAGCGCGCCGCCCGCACCGGCGCCGAGGACGATCGCCGCGGTGACCGCGAACCCGGCGCCGGCCGCCACGCCCAGCAGGTACGGGTCGGCCAGCGGGTTACGGAAGACGCCCTGGTAGCAGCCGCCGGCCAGGGCCAGGAGCGCGCCGACGAGCAGCCCGAGCACGACCCGGGGCAGCCGCAGTTCGGTGATGATCGCGATTTCCCGCTCGGTGAGCCCGCTGTCCAGGCGTACCCCGGGCAGCAGGTTGAGCAGTTCGGCCGCGACGCTGCCGGGCGGCAGGCTGACCGGCCCGAGGGAGACGCCCGCGACCAGCGCGACGAACACCGCCACGACACCGGCGAACAGCCAGCGTTTGCGCAGCCCGGCGGGCCGGATCGGGGCACCGGCCGTGCGGCGCCCGGTCAACCGGGGACCCGGCCGGGACGCCCGGGGCGTGCCGGCCGGGTTCGGGGCGGAGTCCGCCTGTCGGAGGGCCACGGTCAGGCCGGGACCTTGGCGGTGGCGTCCACGATCACCTTGAGCAGGTCGACCACGCGCGGGCCCCAGCGCGAGGCGATGTCGTCGTCCAGCTCCACGATCTGGTTGTTCTTCACGGCGGTGATGCCGGACCAGCCGCTGCGTGCCTTCACCGTGTCGGCGCTCTGCTTGCAGCACTTGGTGTCGGAGAGGAAGACGAAGTCGGGGTTCGCCTTGACGATGACCTCCTGGGAGAGCTGCGGGTAGCCGCCGTTCTTCCCGTCGGCGTCGGACGCGTCGGCGATGTTCTCCAGGCCGGCGAGCGCGTAGATGGTGCCGATGAAGGTCTTGCTGGTCGCGCTGTACAGCTCCGGGCCCAGCTCGTGGTAGTAGGTCAGCTTCTCCGTACGCTTCGGCAGGTCCTTGGTCAGCGCGGTGATGTCGTCCTTCATCTTCTGCACCACGGCGTCCGCCTCGGCGCGGTGGCCGGTGAGCGTGCCCAGGTCGGTGAGCTGCCGGTACGTGTCGTCGAGCGTGGTCGCGGCGGGAACCTGGAGGACCGGGATCTTCAGCGCGACGAGCTGGTCGGCGATCTTGTTGAGGTTGTCGGAGATCACCACCAGGTCGGGGTTGCGGGACGCGACCGCCTCGGCGTTCGGCTGGTAACCGGACAGGTCGGTGCGGGGCGCCTCGGGCGGGTAGTCCGACTGGTCGTCGACGGCGGTGACCTGCTTTCCGGCGCCGATGGCGAACAGCATCTCGGTGGAGGTCGGCGCGAGCGAGACGATCTTCTCGGGCCGCTTCTCCAGCGTCAGCCTGCCGACGGTGGCCGGGAACGCGCCGCCGGAGGCGCCGGCGGCCGGGGTGTCGGTCGAGGTCTTCTCGGCGCAGCCGCCGAGGAGCAGCGCGCCGGCCGCGAGCGCGGCGGCGAAGAGCTGGGGGGTACGTCGGGACATGGAACCTCCTGTCGGTCGAGGAGTGTGGTGCTTCGCCGACAGGAAGAGAGGCCCGTCCGCGAGGCGCCCTTCCTCGAGAGCGCGTGTCGCGACCGGGCCGCAGGCGACCTGGCTCGTCCCACGTCCGTCGGCGCCGGCGGAAGGCCGACGCCGCGCGTACGGGGCATCACAGTTGCGGGACAGCGCCGGTTTCACACCGGCTTCGCTGTGGCACGGTCGATGCCACGGTAGCGCACGACCAGCGGAGATCGTCCGGACGGTGGGGGTGGGCGGGAACCCCGGCGGGGGTGGAACCGGGGTTCCCGCCCGGTGGTGAGGTCAGCAGTACTGGCTCTGCTTGCCGATCGCCCGGTACGGGCAGTCGGCGTACTCGGACAGCAGCAGCACGGCCTCCCGGTTGCGTGAGGTCTGCGCCGGGATGACCTCGTCCGGCGGGTAGAAGCCGCCGCCGGAGGACGAGCCGGGGTACATCTCGAAGGTGTACGCCCAGATCTTGTGGGTGCCCCACATCCAGTCGATGCTGGTGCCGTCGGCGATGTAGAGGTCGCTCGACTGTTCCGGGGTGTAGTTGTTCGTCGCCGCCAGCTGCCGACCGATGGTGGCGAAGGTGTTGTACTGGTCGGTGTTCATCCCGGTGGCGGTGTTGTTGTACGTGTAGCCGTACGGCCAGAGCACCAGCTGCGAGTAGGTGTGGAAGTCGATGTTCGCCTTGATCTGCTGCACCCCGCCGACGACCCGGCTGTTCACGAAGTTGCGCAGCGCGGCGGTCTCCGGGGCGGAGAAGGCGGACGGGCCCCGGTAGGTCTCCGACGACTTGGTGCTGGACGAGCCGCCGCAGCAGCCCCACTGGTAGCCCCAGTTGCGGTTCAGGTCGGTGCCGACGGCTGTCGATCCGCTGTTTGGCTGCCGGTTCTTGCGCCAGGACCGGTAGGAGCCGGTCGCGATGTCGTACTCGCTGCCGTCCGGGTTGACGGTGGGGACGATCCAGATCTCCCGGGTGTTGACGATGCTGGTGATCCGGGAGTCGCTGCCGTAGTTGTCGGTGAAGAGGTTCAGCAGGTAGATCGCCATCTCGACGGTCAGGTGCTCGCGGGCGTGCTGCTGGGCGTTGAACAGGATCTCCGGCTCGGCCTCGTCGGTGGCGACGTTGTCGGAGATCTTCACCGCCATCAGGTCCCGGCCCTGGTAGGACGTGCCGATGCTCAGCTTGCGGGCGATGGTCGGGTGGTCGGCGACCACCTTGTTCACCACGGTGGTCAGCTCGGCGTAGTCGTGGTAGTTCGAGTCGGCGGACGGGAACGCGTTGGCGGTCATGCCCCCGTCGGCGGGCGCCGGCGCGACGTCCTTCTCGAGCCGGAATCCGAGCCGGGTGATCGCGTTGGCCTCGGCCCTGGTCGCCGTGACGTGCAGCACGCCGTGCTCGGAGTAGTCGATGGCGGCGCCGGTGGAGGCGACGGCGGTGCGGTCGGCCGCGGTGCGCGGGCCGAGCACCCGGTAGGCGACGCTGGTCGGTTCACCGGAGCCTTCCGGTGCGGGGCGGGCGACAGCGGGCGCGGCGGCCGCGGCGACGATGGTCAGGCCGACGGCGGCGGCGAGCGCCAACCGGCGGCGGAGCGGAGAGGCGCGGAAGGCCATTGACAAACCTCCTGGGGGTACGGGAGATCCCGTTGTCCGCACACTCCACCAGGAGACACATGGTCATATCAATATCTGTCTCTCTCTTTAGCCATCCCGGCCTGATCGTCACTTCGGCAATGATTTTCTGTGCCTGAACATCTGGCGAAACTTCCCGCCAAGCGCCACAGTGAACGGCAACGATGCCGTCTCCCTGTGGAGCTGCCATGTTCGGAAGACCCATGCGCGCGGCCGCCCTCGCCGGGCTCACCGCGCTCACCCTCCTCGGCACCAGCGCACCGGTCCAGGCACAAGCCGCGCGGCCGGGCGTCACGCACGACGAACAGATCACCTTTCAGGAGTTCTCCCGCTTCCCCGACTGGCGTAGCGGCACCCACCAGGGCACCCGCGCCGTACCGGGCCGCCACCCGGCGCTGACCATCGACCGCCCGGCGGGGACCACCGAGTTCACCGACGAGCACACCGGCGCCACCCGCACCTGGGAGTACGCCACCTGGACCTCGCCCGAGCGGCGGATCGGCTTCGACGCCACCGAGATGGTCGCGTCGTGGAACGCCGCCACCCCGGCCGGCACCTGGATCCAGGTCGAGCTGCACGGCACGTACAACACCGGGGCACAGACCCCGTGGTACGTCATGGGCCGCTGGGCCTCCGGCGACCAGGACATCAAGCGCGCCACGCTGGACGGCCAGGGCGACCCGTGGTCGAGCATCTGGACCGACACGTTCTCGATCGACGACGCCGACGCCGGGGTGCTGCTGCGCTCGTACCAGCTGCGGCTGACCCTCTACCGCGCGCCCGGCCAGGCCGCCACGCCGCAGGTCCGGATGCTCGGCGCGATGGCGTCGAACGTGCCGGACCGGTTCACCGTCACCCCGAGCCGGGGCGGCATCGCCTGGGGCACGGAGCTGGCCGTGCCGCGCTACTCGCAGAACATCCACATCGGCGAGTACCCGGAGTACAACGGCGGCGGCGAGGCGTGGTGCTCACCCACCTCCACCGAGATGGTGGTCGAGTACTGGGGCCGCAAGCCCTCGGCCGAGGACACCTCCTGGGTCGACCCCTCCTACGCCGACCCGACTGTCGACCACGCCGCCCGGATGACCTACGACTACGAGTACGAGGGCGCCGGCAACTGGCCGTTCAACACCGCGTACGCGGCGAGCTTCCCCGGCCTGGAGGCGCGGGTCACCCGGCTGCACTCCCTGGACGAGGCGGAACGCTTCATCAAGGCGGGCATCCCGGTGGTGACCTCGCAGTCGTTCCTCGCCAGCGAGCTGAACGGCGCCAACTACGGCACCTCCGGGCACCTGTTCGTGATCGTCGGCTTCACCGCCGAGGGCGACGTGATCGTCAACGACCCGGCGTCCTCGTCCAACGACGCGGTCCGCAACGTCTACAAGCGGGAGCAGTTCGAGCAGATCTGGCTGCGCACCAAGCGCTACCGGGCCAACGGCACGGTGGCCTCCGGCTCCGGCGGCATCGCGTACCTGATCAAGCCGGCCGACCGGCCGTGGCCGGTCGTCCCGGGCTCGACCAACTGGTGACCGGCTCGACCAACTGGTGAACGGTGAGGGGCCCGGCGGGACGTCGTCCGCCGGGCCCCTCACCCGCCCGCTCAGCTGTCGCGGCGCTCGGCGTCCGGCTCGGCCTGGTCCTCACCGGCCAGCGCCGAACGCAACCGGTCCTTCTCGGCGCGACGCCGCTCCGCGGCCTCCGCCATCTCTCCGGCCATGTCGTCCCGCAGACCCTTCAGCAGGAAGAACGACAGCGTGGCGGAGAAGATCAGCGCCAGCATCAGCCGCAGGAACATGTTCATGTCGACGAACCAGAGGGCCGCCAGTACGACGACGAACAGCCCGATCCGGCCCAGCGTGTACTTGAGCGCCGCGCTCATTCCCGCATTCCCACTCTCTTCGTGCCTCAGCCCGTACGCCGGGCCAGCCAGTGCACGCCATGAAACCAGACGACCGCGTAGACCACGGTGAACACCGCCGCGGCCAACGCTCCGGTGAACAACGCGGGCAGCCCCGAGGCCAGCCCGGCCGCCAGCAGACCGGCGAGTACGCCGAGCGCGATGCCGGCGAGCGCGGCCACCACCCGGGCGGCGCCGAACTCCCAGGCCCGGAACTCGTCCCAGAACAGCCAGAGCGGCAGGATCACCGCGAGCCAGCCGTTCGTGCCCCCGAAGCCGCTGTCACCGATGGTGGCGAACGCGAATTCGAAGACCAGCAGCGCCAGCACCCCGATGACCAGGCCGGCCAGGCTCACGCCGAGCAGGTCACCGAGGGTGAGGATGCGCCCCTCGGCGTCGCGCCGGGGGAAGGCGCGCTGCTGTTCCTCGCCGCTCATCGCCAGGTCAGGCCCAGACCTGCTGCGGCTCGGACCGGCGCTCCGCCGGCGACGGGGGCGCGTCGTACTCGCGGACGATCTCGTAGCGGGTGTTCCGCTCGACCGGACGGAACCCGGCGTCCCAGATCATGTGCAGCAGGTCGTCGCGGTGCATGGTGTTCGGCGTGCCGTACGAGTCGGCGTCGTGCGTGATCTTGTATTCGACGACCGAGCCGTCCAGGTCGTCGACGCCGAAGTTCAGCGAGAGCTGCGCCACCGACAGGCCGTGCATGACCCAGAAGCACTTGACGTGCGGCACGTTGTCGAACAGCAGCCGGGAGACCGCGAACGTCTTGAGCGACTCGGCCGGCGAGGCCATCGTGGTCCGGGCCTGGATCCGGTTGCGGATCTTGCCGTCCGCCGAGTCGACGAAGTCGTGCTGGTAGCGCAGCGGGATGAAGACCTGGAAACCGCCGGTCTCGTCCTGCAGCTCACGCAGCCGCAGCACGTGGTCGACCCGGTGCCGGGGCTCCTCGATGTGGCCGTAGAGCATGGTCGACGGCGTCTTCATGCCCTTCGAGTGGGCCAGCCGGTGGATGCGCGACCAGTCCTCCCAGTGGCAGTTGTGGTCGACGATGTGCTGGCGGATCTCCCAGTCGAAGATCTCCGCGCCGCCGCCGGTCAGCGACTCCAGGCCGGCGTCCATCAGCTCGTCGAGGATCGCGTCGGCGGTGAGCCCGCTGATCTTCTCGAACCACTGCACCTCGGTCGCGGTGAACGCCTTGAGGTTGACCTTCGGCAGCGCGGCCTTCAGCTCGCGCAGCACCTTCGGGTAGTAGCGCCAGGGCAGCGTCGGGTGCAGGCCGTTGACGATGTGCAGCTCGGTGAGCTGCTCGTCCTCCATCTCCTTGGCCTTGCGGACCGCCTCGTCGATGCGCATCGTGTAGGCGTCCTTCTCGCCCGGCTTGCGCTGGAACGAGCAGTACGCGCACGACGCCGAGCAGACGTTCGTCAGGTTCAGGTGCCGGTTGACGTTGAACATCACCCGGTCGCCGTTGAGCTCGGTACGCCTGTGGTGGGCCAGCCGGCCCAGCCAGGTCAGGTCGTCGCTGGCGTAGAGGGCGATGCCGTCCTCGCGGGTCAGCCGCTCCCCCGCGTACACCTTCGCCTCGAGTTCGCGCTTGAGTCCGGCGTCCATCCGTTGGCCACGTCCTTCCACCTGGGTTCCCGATCGAGCCTACGTCGCGGGTCCGACCGCCCGCCGACGTGGTGCGCCGGTTCACCGGCCGTCACGCTCCGCACATCGACATCCTCGCAACCGTGAGGTAAGACAGGGTGGGGCGGAACACACACCAGGGCCGTCCTGTCCCGACACGCCCCACCACGCGTGACGGACCCCAGACCGGACGGGGAGCGGAATGGCGCACAGCACCAAGGCCCGACGGCGACGAGCACGGCAGCCGGTGATCTCACCGATCCTGCGCCCGGCGCTCTGGTCCGCCCTCCTGGGTGCGGTTGCGGCCGCGGCGCTCGCCACTCCGGCATGGGCCGACCCGCTGCCCGACGCCGTGCCCGACACCGGCTCGCGGCCGCAGGTCACCGGCCCCCTGCAGCTGCCCGGCTCGTCCGGCGCCGTCCGCGGCGTGCCCGGCACCGTCCCGGGTCTGCCCGGCACCGTTCCCGGCGTGCCCGGCACCGTCCCGGGTCTGCCGGGCACCGTTCCCGGCGCCGTCCCGGGCCTGCCCGGCGCCACCGGCGTCACCAACCCCGCCGACGGCCCGCTGATCGCGCAGATCAACCAGCTCGACGCCCGGGTCACACTGCTCGGCGAGGAACTGCTCCGGATCAAGACCGAGCGGGACGCCGCACAGACCGAGCTGACCCAGGCCGCCGCCCGGCTCAAGGAAGCCCGGGACGCGCTCACCCGCGCCCAGGAGAACGCCAAGAGCGCCGCCGCCGACGCGGTCAAGGCGGACGCGGCGCTGCCGCCCGGCGAGTTCGGCGCCAGCCTGCGTGACTTCGCCAACCTCCAGCGCATCACCCGGGGCGACAAGGCCGAGGGCGCCACGACGTCGGTGACCGGCGAGCTCCTCCGCGCCACGAGCGCCGAGCGGATCGCCCGGGAGGCACACGACTCGGCCCAGCGCCGGGCCACCGAGAAGGGCGCGGCGTTCACCCGCGCCGAGTCCGACCTGCGCAAGCAGGAGACCACGCTCGTCGCGCTGCGCAAGGAGAACGCGGCGAAGCTCCTGGAGATCGAGCGCCTGGCGGACGCCGCCGAGCAGCGGCTCGGCACCTCGTACGTGGTCGACCAGAGCATCGACGGCCTGGCGGCGGACCCGCGGGCGCTGGCCGCCGTGCGCTACGCCCTCGCCCAGCTCGGTGACCCCTACCTGTGGGCCGCCGAGGGCCCGGACCGGTTCGACTGCTCCGGCCTGATGCTCGCCTCCTACCGGGCGGCCGGCTACCGGGGTCTGCCTCGCGTCGCCAAGGACCAGTACTTCGCCACCCGTTCCCGTACCGTCTCGCCGAACGCCCTGCTCCCCGGCGACCTGCTGTTCTTCGCGTCGAGCAGCAGCTGGACGAGCGTCCACCACGTCGCCATGTACATCGGCAACGGCAAGATGGTGGAGGCCCCACGGACCGGCGACGTGGTCAAGATCTCGGTGGTCCGCTGGTCCCGGCTCTACGCCGCGACCCGGGTGATCGGAGCGGTACCCGGCCCGGCCACTCCCGTACCGCCGCCGCCCGTGCCGACCACGCCGGCCACACCGAAGCCGTCGACCACGCCGAAGCCGACGCCCACCACGCCGAAGCCGTCGACCACGCCCAAGCCGACGCCCACCACGCCGAAGCCGACCACGCCCACGCCGAAGCCGACGACGTCCAGCCCGGCGCCCACCACGCCGCCGCCCAGCGAGTCGGCGGAGCCGGAGCCGGAGCCCAGCCAGAGCGCGAGCGCCGAGCCGGACACCAGCAGCGCCGCACCGAGCAGCAGCAGCGCCGCCCCGTCGAGCAGCACGTCCGGCAGCGGCTCGGCCAGCCCGAGCAGTAGCGCCGACTGACCCGACCGCCGCTCCGGCTGTGTTCCCGGGCCGGAATATGGCACGGTGAGATCCAGGCACTTCCGGTCGGCGCCACGGCCGGAGGCGAGCGTGGGTGCGGAGGGGCGAGATGGGCGAGCAGGACGTTCGGACGGAGAAGGCCCACCCGGGACCGACGCCCGACCCCGCCGACCCGACCGGCGACGACCACGGGTCGGCCCTCGCCGGGCCGGTGGCAGTCGCGCGGGCGCGGGTATCGGTCGCCGGCGCGGCCGTACCGCCGCCCGCCGGTGCCGAGCAGCCGCTTCCGCAGTCCACCCCCACCACCTACCGGGCGGGCACCCCGGCGGACACCCCGCCGCCGCTGGACCGGCGCCTGCCCGGCGCCACGGTGCCGCCGTCCAGTTGGTCCGCCTTCTCGGTGGCCGAACGTCAGGCGATGCCCCAGCCCGTCACCGCGCCCGCCGAGCCGGACGGCGACGCCTCCGCGGGCACGCCCGGCGGTGCTCCGGCTGCCATCCCGACACCCCGCGTCTCCGGTTCCGCACGTGTGCCCGCACCCGCTCCGCCGGAAGCGGCCGCGCCGGCCGACGCCGCGAGCCGTGCGGACGACCGGCCGGACCGCGACACCGCACCCGCCCGGCAGGCGGACGCCGCCCCCGCACCCCCGGCAGCCGGGTCCGCCGACACGCCGCCGGCCCCGACCGCTGAGCAGGTCGGAGCACCCGCCCGGGCCAGCGCGTCGGTGCCCGGGCTGAGCCGCGTCTCGGCCGAGGAGGCCGCGGCGTCCGTGGTGGCCGCTCCGCCGGCCGCCGCCACTGTCTACCGGGCCGGGCCGGTGAGCCCGGAACCCCCGGAGCCGGTCCAGCCGCCGGAGCCCGCGCAGCCTCCGACGCCGAACGGCCCGGAGCCCGAGCCGGCGCCGACCCCGGTGCCGGGTCCGACGCCGCCGTCGGTACCCGAGCCGGAACCTCCGCTCCGGCCGACGCCACCCCTGCCCTCACCGCCCGCGCCCACCCCTCCGGCGCCGACGCCACCCGGGCCGGTTCCGCCGGTCCCCGGGCCGCCGGTGCCACCGCCGGGGCCACCGGTACCCCCGCCACCGGCCCCGCCGGGACCGATGCCCGCGCCGCCGTTCCCGCCGCCGCCGGCGATGACCGGCGCTCCGGACCCACTGCCCGCGCCGCTGTTTCCCGCCCCGCCGGCCACCCCGGCGTTTCCGCCCGCGCGGGCGGCCGTACCGAGCCCGCCGGCCCCGCTCATCGCGCCACCGGCCGCGCCCGCCGAGGCGCAGCCCTCGTGGGCCGCCGCGCCCATGTCGGACCCGCCGCCGCCCGTGGTGCCGGCCCCGGCACTGCCGACCTGGCCGCCGCCGGCCGCGCCCGCCCGCGACGCCGGCGCGACCCGTCCGGTACGCCCGCAGCCCGCCGGTCCGGACCTCGCCGCCACCGCGTACGGCGGGACCGACGGGCCCGGTTTCGCCACCGTGTCGTTCCCGCAGGGCAACCCGCTGGAGAACTCCGGCTCCCTGACCGGGCACATCCTGGCCCAGGGCTGGTCCGAGGACAGCCCGGCCGCCCGGGGTGGCAACACCAAGGTGATCATCGTGTTGGCCCTCGCGCTGGCCCTGCTCATCGGGATCAGCCTGCTCGTGGTCTTCCTGGCCAACGACGCGTTGAGCGGCCTGACCGGGACCATGCTCATCGAGTGACAGGGGTGAGCCCGCCCACTACCGCCTCGCGCTGCCCTGGCGAAGTGGGCGATTCGCCGTACACTTATCTGCGATCACTGACCCGGCGCGCCCCGACTGCGCGCCCATGGGCGATCTTGCGGGCGATTCGGCGGCGTGACAGGCCGCGGCGGGCCATCGCGAAGATGCGCCCCGCTCGAGAGGCATTTCTTGACCACGTTCGCTGAATCCAGCACGTCACCGTCCGTCGACCCGACCCCGGAGAACATCGACTTCGCCTCCCTCGGCCTGCCCCGGCAGGTCGTCGAGGTGCTCACCCGGCAGGGCATCACCACCCCGTTCGAGATCCAGCGGGCCACGCTGCCCGACTCGCTCGCGGGCCGCGACGTCCTCGGCCGGGGCCAGACCGGCTCGGGCAAGACACTCGCCTTCGGCCTCCCGGTGATCGTCCGGCTCGCCGACCGCAACCGGGCCCGGCCGCTGCACCCGCGCGCCCTGGTCCTGGTCCCCACCCGGGAACTCGCCATGCAGGTGAACGACGCCCTGGTGCCGCTCGGCAAGGCGGTGGGCGTGTTCCTGAAGACCGCCGTCGGCGGTGTGCCGTACGACCGGCAGATCGACGCGCTACGCCGTGGCGTGGAGATCCTCGTGGCCACCCCGGGACGGCTCGGCGACCTGATCGAGCGCGGCGTGTGCCGCCTCGACGACGTCGAGATCACCGTGCTGGACGAGGCCGACCAGATGGCGGACATGGGCTTCCTGCCCGAGGTCATCAAGCTCCTGGCGAAGACTCCGGCGGACGCGCAGCGGCTGCTGTTCTCGGCCACTCTGGACGGCGACGTCGACACGCTCGTCAAGCGGTTCATGACCGACCCGGTCACGCACTCGACCGCACCGGCCACCGCCGCCGTGTCCACCATGGATCACCACCTGCTGCTGATCCCGCCGCACGACAAGTTCGCGGTCGCCGCGTCCATCGCCGCCCGTGAGGGCCGCACCATGCTGTTCGCCCGTACGCAGCTCGGCGTGGACCGGCTGGTCGAGCAGCTCGCCGCCGTCGGTGTGCGGGCCGGTGGGCTGCACGGCGGCAAGACCCAGCGCGTGCGCACCAAGACGCTCGCCGAGTTCCGCGAGGGCCGGACGCCCGTGCTGGTCGCGACCGACGTGGCGGCCCGGGGCATCCACGTCGACGGCGTCTCGCTGGTGCTGCACGTGGACCCGCCGAAGGACCCCAAGGACTACCTGCACCGGGCCGGTCGTACGGCTCGGGCCGGCGAATCCGGCGCGGTGGCGACGCTGGTGCTGCCCAAGCAGCGCCGGACCACGCTGGCCATGATGGAGAAGGCGGGCGTCGAGCCGGCCGAGACCCGGGTCCGGGCGGGCGACGAGGCGCTGGCCGAGCTGACCGGCGCGCGCGAACCCAGCGGCGTACCGGTCCGGGACGAGCCGGAGCAGCGACGCGGCGGCCCGCGTCGCTTCGGCGACCGCGACGGCCGGGGCTTCGACCGCGGTGGCCGGGGCTTCGGTGGCGGACGCGACTTCGGCGACCGTGGCGAGCGCCGTTTCGGCGACCGGCCGGCGGGCGACCGGTTCGCCGAACGCGGCGGTGACCGCCGGTTCGGCGACCGGCCGGCGGGCGAGCGCTACTCGGGCGAGCGGTCCGGCGGCGAAGGCCGCTTCGGGCGGCCGGAGCGCCGCGACGACCGGAGCTTCGGCGAGCAGCGGTCCGATGACCGCGGCCAGCACGGTGAGCGGTCCGAGCGGCCGTACGGGGACCGGCAGCGGCCGACGGCCGGGCGCGGGTACGACCGCGACGAGCGTCGGTACGACGACCGGCCGAGCGCCTCGCGCGGCTTCGGCGACCGGCGCCAGGAGGACCGCCCGCACGCCGAGCGGCGTTTCGGTGACCGGGGCGACGCGCGGCCGGCCGAGCGCCGGGGCGGTTTCCGGGCCGAGGGACGGGGCCGGGACGACCGGCGCGGCTTCGGCGGGCGCCCGCCGGCACGTACCCACTGATCTGAGCGCGACCAACCACCGCCGCCGCCGAGCACCCGCTCGGCGGCGGCGGTGCGTCTGTGGTGATTTCGGCTCCCGTTCTAGCTGCGCGGTGCGAGGACGGGGTATCGCCGGGTCGGCTCGTTCCACAGCGACAGGCGATGACGAGGCCGCCAATCGGGCGGTGGCGTCGGGATGGTCTTGCCGATGGTCTGCCGGAGGCTGCGCCGAGCGGACCGGCCCCACGACCAGGCGACCCAGCAGCCGAACGCCTGGGCGATGACGGCGGCCAGCAGCAGCCCGGTGCCGATCGGGTCAGACATTGCGCACCGACCGCAGCCAGCCCAGGAACCGGATGTGCATCTCGGCGGGACACGGCGGCTCGGAGTAGAGCCTGGTCAGGTCGATGGTTGCCTGCCGCATCAGGACAGCCAGATCGACGGCGAGGTGGCGCCGGTCGTGCTTGTAATCAGCGACCAACTCGACCTTGGCGTTCTCGCACGGCCAGTTGAGCAGGTCTGCCGTACAGACCCAAAGGGGTTTCAGCGGAGCGTGGCGCTGGGTCACTCGGGGCCTCCTGCAGGCCTCGGCGTCCAGGTGGCACCCCCGCCCGCCGCGAACTCGCCACCGGACGGGGGGCTGATCCATCAGATCGCTCACTCGCCCCCCTGTCAACATTGACGGGCCAACGTAGGTGGGGCCATTTGTTCGCGTCACCATAGTCGGGCCGGCCCGCTCCTACCTTCGAAGTCGTGACCAAGGAGACGGGACCGGGCGAACTTGTCGCGGCCGGTGAGATCTTGAAGATGCTCGGCGTGGGCAGATCGAGATTCCGCGAGATCCGGCGGCACCCCGCATTCCCCGCGCCGTATCAAGAGCTGTCGGTCGGCGCGGTCTGGTTGAAGCGGGACGTCGAGCGGTACATCCGGGAGCACCGGCCGCCCCGGCCTGCGGACGACGACGAGTAGCCCGAAGAGGCATGACCATGACTCCCTTCGGCGTGTGAGACGACCACGCCTGTACGGGCCCGGCGAGCTGGCCGCCCTGTTCGGCGTATCGCGTCAGCGGGTCCTGCAGATCACTCGCCGTCCCGGGTTCCCGGAGCCGCTCGCCCGACTGATCGGCATGAACGTCTGGGATGCGGATGAGGTCGACGAGTGGGCCCGCCACAACCGGCCGCCCCGCCCCACTGAGGGCGACGAGCAGGGGTAGGCAGGCAACAAGCCCGGGACCGGCGGCGGCGTTCGCGCATCCGCTGCCGCCGACCGCCGGGTCGCGTAACGTCCGGACCATGCCGAAGTCGCTCTTCTGGGCCCGGACCGACACCGCCGGCTCCGAGCACGTGGTGCTCGACGACGGTCAGGGGCTGACCGCGCAGGGTGTGGCGCTCGCCGTGGATCCGATCCCGTACACGTGCCGGTACCGGCTGGCCGTCGGGCCGGACTGGTCGACGAACCGGCTGGAGGTCGAGGCCGAGGGCGCGGGCTGGTCGCGGAGCGTACGCCTGGAGCGGGGCCGGGACGGGTGGCGCATGCGTACCGGCGAGGAGGGTGACCTGGACGCGGCGCTGAGCGCGGCGGGCCATCCACCGGCGGGCCTGCCGGGCACCGACGACCCGGGACGGCTGGTCGAGGCACTCGACGTGGACCTGGGTGGTTCCCCGCTGACGAACACGCTGCCGATCCGCCGCATCGGGCTGGGCCGGCTGCCCGCCGACCTGGCGACCGCCGTGAACGTGGCCTGGGTGCTGCTGCCCGGACTGGCCGTGGTGCCCGCCGAGCAGGTCTACACCTCGCTGGGCCCGGGCCGGATCCGGTATTCCAGTGACACGTTCACGGCCGACCTGGAGGTCGACCCGGACGGCTTCGTGGTGCGCTACCCGGGGCTGGCCGAGCGGGCCGAACCCCGCTGACCGGCCTCGCCGGCAAGCTGGAACCAGGCTCAGGCCGGCCAGGCGCCGTCGGCCAGGAAGCGGTCGATGGCGGCGAGGTGCGGGGCGAGGTCGAGGCCCTGCGCGGCTACCCACTCGTCGGAGTAGTAGGTGTCGCCGTACCGGTCGCCCGGGTCGCAGATCAGCGTGACCACCGAGCCGGTACGCCCGGCGGCGCGCATCTGCGCGATCAGCCCGAACGCGCCCCACAGGTTGGTGCCGGTGGATCCGCCCACCAGGCGGCCGAGCACCGCCGAGCCGGCCCGCATCGCGGCGAGCGACGCGGCGTCCGGCACCTGGACCATCCGGTCCACCACGCCGGGCAGGAAGGACGCCTCGACGGTGGGCCGCCCGATGCCCTCGATCCGCGAGCCACGGTCGGTGCACACCGACCAGTCACCGGCCTGCCAGGCGGGGTAGAACGCGGAGTTCTCCGGGTCCACCACGCAGAGTTTGGTGGGCAGCCGACGGTAGCGGGCGTAGCGGCCGATGGTGGCGCTGGTGCCGCCGGTGCCGGCGCCGACCACGATCCAGGCGGGCACCGGGTGCCGTTCCAGCGCGAGCTGGGCGTAGATCGACTCGGCGATGTTGTTGTTGCCCCGCCAGTCGGTGGCGCGCTCGGCGTACGTGAACTGGTCCATGAACCGGCCGCCGGTGTCCTCGGCGAGCCAGCGCGCCTCCACCACCACCTTCGCCGGGTCCTCGACCAGGTGGCAGCGCCCGCCCTGGAACTCGATCTGGGCGATCTTCTCCGGCGAGGTGGAGGCGGGCATGACCGCGATGAACGGCAGTCCGAGCATCCGGGCGAAGTACGCCTCGGAGACCGCCGTCGAGCCGGACGACGCCTCGACGATCGTGGTGTCCGGGCCGATCCAGCCGTTGCAGAGCCCGTAGAGGAACAGCGAGCGCGCCAGCCGGTGCTTCAGCGAGCCGGTCGGGTGCACCGACTCGTCCTTGAGGTAGAGGTCGATCCCCCAGTCCCGGGGCAGCGGGAAGGGCAGCAGGTGGGTGTCGGCGGAGCGGTTGGCGTCCGCCTCGACGGCGGCGATCGCCTCGGTCACCCAGCGCCGGCTGGCCTCGTCGCACCGGTCGAAGTGAGTCACGTCGGCAACGTTACAAGCGAGGTGGCCTCGCGTTCCCCTGGACCCGACGAGCCTGCCGCCGCTGACCGGCCCGGCCGGTGGCCCGGATCACCGGCGTGAGGGCCAGGGCGAGCCGGGGGAAGGCGTCGAGCAGCCGTACCTGCGCGCCGCGCCAGCGCGGCAGGCTGACCACCGGCCGGGGCCGGCGGGCCAGCCGGACGGCCCGCGCGGCCACCCGCTCCGGCGCGAGCAGCGAGCCGGTGAACGACGCCAGCGCTCCCGGATCGTCCAGCTTGTCGTGCAGCATCGGCGTCCAGATCCCGTCCGGGCACAGGCACGACACGTGTACGCCCCGGACGCCGGCCATCCGCAGGTCGCTCAACGTGCCGAGGCTGAACGCGAGCAGGGCGTGCTTGCTGGCCGCGTACACCGTCTCGCCCGGCGCGGCGATCAGCCCGGCCAGCGAGACGACGTTGAGGACGTGGCCGCGGCCCTGTTCCCGCATCACCGCGACGGCGGCGAGCGTGCCGTTCATCGCGCCGAGCGCGTTCACCTCGGCCACCGCGCGCCGGGTGGCGGCGTCGTGCGCCCAGGACGGGCCGGTGACCAGGATGCCCGCGTTGTTCACCCAGAGCCCGAGGCCGCCCGGCGCGGCCGCCGCCTCGGCGGCGACGTCCGCGCAGGCGGATTCGTCGCGTACGTCGAGCGGGCGCGACCAGCCACCCAGCGGCGCGGCGGCTTGCGCCACGGCGCCGGCATCCACGTCGGTGAGCAGCACGTTCCACCCGTCGGCGTGCAGCGCGGCGGCGATCGCCCGCCCCAGCCCGCCGGCCGCACCGGTCACCACGGCGGTACCGCGTCCAGAGCTCGTCATCGGCGCACGGTAACCGCAACCCCCACGCGGAGGCCAGAGGCGTCAGGCGGTGGGGGGTCCCAACGCCTGCGGGCGGTTCTCCCACTTGGTCGACAGGGCGATGCTGGTACGGGTGGACGCCACACCGGCCGTCCGGTTAAGCCGGACGATCAGCTGCTCCAGCTCGGCGATCGTGCCGACCCGCGCCTTGAGCAGGAAGGACTCGACGCCGGCCATGAAGTAGCAGGACTCGATCTCGGGGATGCGGCGGAACGACTCCAGCACCTCGTCGGTGTCCGCGTCGGAGTCCTCGATGATGCCGATGAGCGCTGTGACGCCGAGCCCGATCGACTCCGGCTCGACCTCGGCCCGGTACGCCCGGATCACGCCGCTGGACTCCAGCTTGCCGACCCGCTCGTGCACGGCCGGGGCGGAGAGGCCGACCTGACGGGCCAGCTCGGCGTACGACAGACGGGCGTTGCCTCGCAACAACTCCACGAGGCTCAGGTCGATCGTGTCCACGGAGAGTGACCCTATCCGCTCGGCGGCTACCGAACGCGATCGGTACCCGCGGCCGGTCCCTTCACAAACGTACGATCAGGGGGTTCTCCGCCGGTACCATTTCCTAACTTCCCAGTGTGTGCCTTTTTCGCGTTTGGCGGACACGTCCGGTAGCCGGTGCTGTAATTGCCATACGTCCCTCATGACGGCTCTGGGCTCGCACCGGCCGGGGGCAGTGTGTTCAGCCGAGGGCTTCGTCGACGCGAGGAGGGGGCTGTGGACACTGGAGATCGCCTGCTGACGCCGGGTGAGGTCGCTGCGCTGTTTCGGGTGGACCCGAAAACCGTGACCAGATGGGCAGCGGCCGGCCGGATCGGCAGTATCCGGACTCCAGGAGGGCACCGCCGGTTTCGGGAATCCGAGGTGCGGGCCCTGCTCGAGGGGGAGGGCATGCTGGACGAGGCGGAGGACATGGGCAAGGCCCGCAACATGGGCCCGACCGCTTCCACCGGCCCCGGACCGGCGAACGCCGGCATGTACTGAGCGTGGGGGGGCGCGGCCGATCGAGGCCGCGCCCCCGCACGTCGGGCCCGTCAGTCGGCGGCGGCCTCCCGGCGACCGGCGGCCAGCTCGCCGGACCACCGCCGGAACAGCGTGTGCTCCACGCCGAGCGCGTCGAGCACCTTGCCGGCCACGAAGTCCACGAGCTGCCCGGCGGACGCCGCCGCGCCGGCGCCGTAGAAGCCCGGACTGGCCGGCAGCACCACCGCCCCGGCGTCGTGCAGCGCGACGAGATGTTCCAGGTGACTGCGGGTCACCGGCGTCTCCCGGGGCACCACGACGACCGGGCGGCGCTCCTTGAGGTTCACCTCGGCGGCGCGCTGGAGCAGGTCCTTCGACAGCCCGATCGCGATGCCCGCGCACGCGGCGGTGCTGGCCGGCACCACGGCCATGCCGCGTACCGGGTAGGAGCCGCTGCTCGGGCCGGCGGCCAGGTCGCCGGCGGGCCAGTGCCGCAGGTCGGCGCCGGTGAGGTCGCGGTCGAGCCAGGCGGCCAGGTCCTCGGCCCAGTGCGCGTCCCGGAACGGCCGGCCGGTCTCGTCCAGCACTGTGAGCCGGGCCGCCCGGGAGACGATCAGGTCCACCGCCTGGCCGGCGTCGAGCAGTGCCCGGACGACAGCCGCCGCGTACGGCGTGCCCGAGGCTCCGGAGACACCCACCACCCATGGTTCGCGCATGCCCCAAGCGTGCCTGGTCGCGGCGGGCGCCGGGCGGGGACCCCCGTTCGGTCGGCCCGCCCGGGATGTCCAGCGGGTTCACGGAACGCCCCACGGCATGAAATTCTTCGATCGACGACGACTTCCACGGAAGGGCCGGTCATGACGGGGACGGTGCTGCGGGCGCTCCGCTCCGACTGCCCCATCGCGCCCCGCATCTCCCCGTACGCCGACCAGGTGCAGGGCTGGCTGGTGGAGCACGTCGACCGGCTCGGCCTGCCGGCGGACCCGGCGAAGCGGCGACGGCTGGCGCGGGCCGGCTTCGCCCGGTACGCCGGTCGCCTCTACCCGGACGCCGCCGAACCGGACCTGCGGGTGCTCACCGCGCTGTTCACCTGGTTCTTCCTGGTCGACGACGCCTGCGACGGGCGGGACGGGCTGGCCCCGGCGCAGATCCGCGCGTTGCGCGACGGTGCGCTCGCGTTGCTGCGGGAGGGGCCACGCGCCCGCCACCCGGGCTTCTCCGGCCCGCTGCGCCGTCTGCTGGTGCAGGCGTGGCGCGAGCCGCGCCGCCGGATGCCGGCCCGGTGGCGGCTGCGTTTCGCCGACGCGGTCGCCGACCACCTCGACGGGGTGCACCGGGAGGCCACCGCCACCACGACCGGGCGACCGCCGGGCGTCGCCGAGTACGTGCGGCTGCGCCGGGCCACGTCGGCGGCGTACGTCTCGTACCCACTGATCGAGTTCGCGTCCGGGCGGCCTCTGCCCGACGCGGTCTACCACCATCCGGCGCTGCGGCGGCTCGCCGGCCTGGCCAACGACCTGCTGTCCTGGTTCAACGACATCGCCTCGCTGGAACGCGACCGGGCCACCGGCGGCGGGCACAACCTGGTGCTGGCGGTGGCCGCCGAGCGGGGCGTGCCGGTGCCGGCGGCGCTCGACCTGGTCGCCGGGCACTGGCGGGCCGAGATGGGGCGATTCGTCGTGCTGCGCGCGGCGACGCCGTCGTTCGGCCCGGCGCTCGACCAGGCCGTCGCCACCCATCTCGACGGCTTGGCCGCCGCCGTGCGCGGCACAGTCGACTGGACGCTGGAGAGCGCGCGCTACCCGGTCGGCGCGACGCCCTGACCCGTCCGGGCGGCAGGCCCCCCGGCGAGAGCCGCGGGCTCCCGGCTACGGCCGCAGGCCGAGGCGGATCACCAGGTCGAGCAGGGCGAGGACGAACAACGCGATGCCGACGAACCCGTTCGCGGTGAAGAACGCCCGGTTGACCTTGCTCAGGTCGGTGGGGCTGACCACCATGTGCTGGTAGGCGAAGGCGACAGCGGTCAGCGCCAGCCCGATCCACCACAGCCAGCCGAAGCCGACCCAGGCGCCGAACCAGATGAACAGCGCGAACGTCACCACGTGCGCGAGGGTGGAGGCGTGCAGCGCGAAGCGCAGCCCGTACCGGGCGGGGACGCTGTGCACCCCGATCTCCCGGTCCACGTCGGCGTCCTGGCAGGCGTAGATCAGGTCGAATCCGCCGATCCACAGGCCGACGGCGGCGCCGAGCAGCCAGGCCGGGCCGGAGCCGTCGAGCGTGCCGGTGACCGCCAGCCAGGCGCCGACCGGGCCGACCGCCTGCGCCACCGCGAGGATGGCGTGCGGCCAGTTCGTGAACCGCTTGCCGTACGGGTAGACCACGAGCGGCACCACGGCGAGCGGCGCGAGCACCAGGCAGAGCGGGTTGAGCAGGGCGGCGGCGGCCAGGAACACCACGAGCGCGACGGCCGCGCCGGTCCAGGCCGTCCGCACGCTCACCGCGCCGGTGACCAGTTCCCGGTTCGCGGTACGCGGGTTCCGCGCGTCGATCCGCCGGTCCAGGATGCGGTTCGCGGCCATGGCGAACGTCCGCGCGCCGACCATCGCCACGGTGATCAGCAGCAGGTCGAGCCAGTCCACCCGCCCGCCGTCGAGCTGCATCGCGGTCAGCGCCGACAGGTACGCGAACGGCAGCGCGAAGACCGAGTGCTCGATGGCGACGAGCTTGAGGAAGGACGAGACCCTGCCGGGCCGTTCCTGTACTGCCGCCGTCATCAGATCCCGTATTCCTTCCAGCGCTTCTCGACGAGCGAGACCACCTCGGGCGACATGCGCATCTCCTCCGGCCAGCCCCGGCTGTAGCCCTCCTCGGGCAGCTTGCGGGTCGCGTCGATGCCCGCCTTGCCACCCCAGAACTGCTGGTACGAGGCGTGGTCGAGGTGGTCCACCGGCCCTTCGGTGAGCATCAGGTCGCGGGCGTAGTCGACGTTGCCGAAGGCGCGGAACGCGACCTCGTTGTAGTCGTGCACGTCGCAGTCCTCGTCGACGATCACGATCAGCTTGGTCAGCGACATCATGTGCGCGCCCCAGATCGCGTTCATAACCTTCTGCGCGTGCTTCGGGTAGCGCTTGCGGATCGACACGATCGCGCAGTTGTGGAAGACCCCGGCGGCGGGCAGGTCGTAGTCGACGATGTCCGGGATCAGGAAGCGCAGCAGCGGCGCGAAGATCCGCTCGGTGGCCTTGCCGAGGCCGTGGTCCTCCTGCGGCGGCTGGGACGTGACGATCGAGTGGTAGACCGGGTCGCGCTGCATGGTCATGCACTCGATGTGCATGACCGGGAACGGCTCGACCGGCGTGTAGAAGCCGGTGTGGTCGCCGAACGGCCCTTCGGGCAGCCGCTCGCCCGGCTCGATGTAGCCCTCCAGCACGATCTGCGCGTGTGCCGGCACCTGCAACGGGACGGTCAGGCAGTCCACCATCTCGACCCGCTCACCGGCGAGGAACCCGGCGAACAGGTACTCGTCGATGTCGGCGGGCAGCGGCGCGCTGGCCGAGTACGCCACCACCGGGTCCGCGCCGATCGCGATCGCCACCGGCAGCCGCTGGCCGAGCCGCTCGGCGACCGCGTGGTGCGCGGTGGAGTTCTTGTGGATCTGCCAGTGCATGCCGATCGTGTTGTGGCTGTGCTGCTGGAGCCGGTAGAGCCCGAGGTTGCGCTTGCCGGTCTCCGGGTGCTTGGTGTGGGTCAGCCCGAAGTTGTGGAAGATCCCGCCGTCACCGGGCCACACCTGCAACCCGGGCAGCCGGTTCAGGTCGACGTCGTCGCCGCGGTAGACGACCTGCTGGCAGGGGGCGGTCTTGACCTTCTTCGGCGGCATCGACTTGAGCTGCATGACCTTGCCCAGGCCGCCCATCATCCCGGAGAAGCCCTGCGGCAGCTCCGGCTTGAGCATGTCGCCGATCCGCGCGCCGATCTCGTCGAGGTGCTCCACCCCGAGCGCCATCGCCATCCGCTTCTCGGTGCCGAACAGGTTGATCGCCACCGGCATCTCACCCCGGGTGGGGCGCTCGAACAGCAGCGCGGGCCCGCCGGCCCGGACGGTGCGGGTGACGATCTCGCTGATCTCCAGCGTGGGGTCGACCGGCGCGCTCACCCGCCGCAGTTCCCCCGCACGCTCCAGCGCCGCGAGGAAGTCCTTGAGATCGGTGTACGGAAAGCGAGCCGCCATGCCCCCATCCTCCCGCACCCCCTTCCTCGGGTAAGGCGCGCCCCCGGTCAACAGGGGGCGGGCGTCCAGGCGTACGCGGCCAGCGGCGGGTCGAGCGGCGCCTCGGTGAGCCGGTTGGCGAACGTGGAGATCGTGTACGTGCCGATGCCGAGCACCACGTCCAGGGCGTGACGGCGCTGCCATCCGGCGGCGAGCAGCGCGTCCAGGTCGGCGTCGGGGACCGCGCCCCGGTGGTCGAGCACGGCGACGGTGAACCGGCGCAGCGCCTCCAGCCGGGGATCGGGCAGCGGCACACCGGTCCGCAGTGCCTCGATCAGCTCTGGCGCGGCGGCGTGCCGGACCAGCGCCGCGGTGTGCATGGCCACGCAGAGGTGGCAGCCGTTGCGGGTGGCGACGGTCAGCACCACCACCTCCCGGGCGACCGGGTCGAGGTCGGTGGCCTCGAACGCGGCGTTCGCGGCGAGGAAGCCCTTGAGCAGTTCGGGCGACCCGGCCATCAGGCCGACGGCAGCGGGCAGGTGGCCCAGCGAACGGCGCACCCCGGCCATGACCGGGCGGGCGGCGGCGGGCGCGGTGTCCGGCTCGTACGCGGTGAAGCGGGACATGACTGTGCCCCTCTCGTAAGATGGTCAACGTGGTTGACGAAATAGTAAACGTGGTTGTCGAACATGGCAACGCCTGACCGCCCCGGCTTCGCGCTGCCGCTGCTCCTGCTCGCCGGCTTCCGTACGCTCGTCGACGACCTGCACGCCGAGCTGGCCCGCCAGGGGCACCCCGAGCTGCGCCCGGCCCACGGCTTCGTCCTCCAGGCCGTCGGCCCGGCCGGCACCACCGCCTCCGACCTCGGGCAACGCCTCGGCGTCTCCAAGCAGGCCGCCGGCAAGACGGTGGACCGGCTGGTCGCGCTCGGCTACCTGGAACGCGTGGACGACCCCGCCGACGCCCGCCGCAGGCTGGTCCGGATGACCGCGAAGGGCCGCGACGGCCTGCACCGCTCGGCAGTCGTCTTCGACGAGCTACGGGACCGCTGGGCCGCGACGCTCGGCGCGAACCGGGTCGCCGCCATCGAGGACGACCTGCGACGGATGGTCCCCGCCGACGTGTTCCGCCTCGACGTCCCCGGCTGGTTCGGCGGATGACTTCGTCACTGACAGCTGCGCCGTCGGCGGTTCATCATCGGTGGATGGACGACGCGTACGTGGTGGGCGACCCGGACGGCCTCAGCCCACTCCAGACAGAGATCCGCGACGCGGTGGCCCGCGAGCTGCACGCCCAGTTCGCGCTCCGGGCGGACCGCCTCGAACTGGCCGATCTGCCGGAGGTGGCCTACCAGGTCACGCGCCGGGTGGACGAGGTGCTGAGCGGTCGCCCGGTCGCTACACCCCGGCGTACGAGTGCAGGCCGGTGAAGAAGAAATTCACGCCGAACAGGTTCATCATCACGGTCAGGAAGCCCACGATGGAGATCCAGGTGGCCACGTTGCGCTTCACGTTCGGCGTGGCCCGGGCGTGCAGGTAGCCCGCGTACACCACCCAGGAGATGAACGCCCAGGTCTCCTTCGGATCCCAGGCCCAGGGACGGCCCCAGGCCGCCTCGGCCCAGATCGCACCCGCGATCACCGCGAAGGTGAAGATCGGGAACGAGAAGGCGTGCAGCATGAAGGTCAGCCGCTCCAGCCCGGCCGCCTCCGGGAGACGGCGGGCCAGGGTGTACGGGAAGCTGCGCCGCCCCTGCTCCCAGCCGGCCCGCATCAGGTACGCGGCGGCGGGCACCACGCCCAGCAGGAAGATGCCCGAGGCGAAGATGATCGTCGAGACGTGGATGACGAACCACCACGACTGCAGCGCCGGCATCAGCGGCTCGATCGGCACGTAGAGCTTCAGCTCGGCGAACGCCAGCAGCAGCACCATGACCAGCGTCAGGAACAGCCCGAGCCGGCGCAGCCACGGCTGCTTCCAGAGCACGACGAGCCAGGCCGCCATGCCGATCCAGGTGCCGGTCAGCACGAACTCGTACATGTTGCCCCAGGGCATCCGGTCGGCGGCGACACTCCGGGTGACCACGGCGCCCAGGTGCAGCGCGGCGGCGAGCACGGTGAGCCAGCCGGCGATCCGGCCGGCCAGCACGGCCCGCGCGCCGGTGCGGTCCGGGCGCGGCGGCGCAGCCGGCACGACCGGCTCGGCGACGGTGCCGCCGGCGCCGCCGACGCCCGCGCCGACCAGTTCCCGTGCCGGTGCGGCCGCGGGCGCCTTCCGCGCGTTGCCCAGCGCGAACTCCACGGCGTGGCTGATCATCGCGATCAGGTACGCCAGGATCGCGAACGCGACCAGCTGGTCGGAGAGTGCGGACATCACTCGTCTCCTTCTCGCGCCCGCCGCGCGTCCGGCGCGTCACCGCTCACCGCGGAGACGAGCTGCGCGAACTCGTCGGCGAACCCAGGGTGCTCGGTGCGCGGCAGCCCACCGGCCTCCACCAAACTACTACCGCTCGTCGGAGATCCACCCTCGGGGGGCGAAACCCGGAACCAGACCCGCCGACGCCGGGCGAACAGCGAGCCCATCAGGCCCAGCAGCAGCGTGCCGCTCGCCACCAGCAGCAGCGTCTGCCCGGGCGCGTGCCGGACCGCGAGCGTGACGTACGGCTTCGTGCCGACGAACTCCAGCGTGCTGCCGTCGTCGAGGGTCCACTTCTCCCCCGGCCGCAGCAGCTTCGTGCCGATCTCCTTGAGCTTGCCGTCGTCGATCTGCCGCCGGTCCAGCGCGTAGACCGAGCCGGGGATGCCGGCGTCCAGCCCGAGGTTCCCCCGGTACGCGGTCAGGTTCACCATCGGGTTCCGCTCGGCCGGGTACTGCGACGCCACGTACGGCGCTCTCTCCGGTCCGGTCGGCAGGTAGAGCCCGTCGAAGGCGATCTGCTGGTCCGGGGCCCGTGCGCCGGTCTTCGGGTCGACGTTGGCGTCCGGGAAGATCGCCACGCCCTCCTCGGTCGCGTTCGAGTCGCCGGTACGCAGGAACGGCGCCTCGCTGGTCTGGCTGCGGCCGTACTTGTCGGTGTACTTCAGCAGCGGCGCGTAGCCGTTGCCGAGCAGGTAGACGTTCGCCGAGCCGAGTCGCAGCGGTGAGTTGACCGAGAATCCGGCGGTCCGCTCCGCGCCGCCCGGCTCGTCCACCCTCACCGTGGCCCAGTAGCGGGACGCCTGCCCGGACGGCAGGTAGTCGGCCTCGAACTTCTCCAGCGTCAGGCAGAACGGCGGCAGGTCGGAGCTGTCCACGCGCGGGCCGAGCGACGCCTCGGCGTACTGCTGGCGGGTGTTGCAGAAAGCGTTGTCCGCGCCGGCGACCAGGATGCGGTTGCCGTGCCAGCCGTACCAGGAACCGAGCGCCACCCCGAGCAGGACGGCGACCAGCGACACGTGGAAGAGCAGGTTGCCGGTCTCCTTGAGGTAGCCCTTCTCGGCGGAGACCTCGTTGCCGCGCACGGTGACCCGCCAGCGGCGGCGGCGCAGCACCGCCGCGATCGCCTCGGGGCCGGCGGCGGCCGGAGCCTCCAGCACCGCGTGCTGCGGCAGCCGGTCGAACCGTCTCGGCGCGGCCGGCGGCTTCATCCGCAGCGCGCGGACGTGGTCCCGGGCCCGGGGCAGGATGCAGCCGATCAGCGAGGTGAACAGCAGCAGGTAGATCGCGGAGAACCAGACCGAGCCGAAGACCTCGAACGCGCCGATCTGATCCAGCCGGGGCGCCAGGTCGGGGTGGTCGACGAACCACTGGTTGACCCGCTCCGGGTTGACGCCCCGCTGGGGCAGCACCGAGCCGGGGATGGCCGCGATGGCGAGCAGGAACAGCAGGATCAGCGCCGTACGCATGCTGGTGAGCTGCCGCCACGAGTTGCGCAGCAGGGCCAGCAGCGGGTTGACCCGCCGCCGGGGCGCCTGCGCGGGTGGGGTGGACGGCCGGTCGTCGACGGTCGTCATCAGATGCTCACCTCGCCCACGCCGACGTTCGTCTGCAACCAGATCACCACGTTCACCCAGCCGCCGGTGATCAGCGCCAGGCCGATGGCGATCAGCAGCGCGCCGCCGATCCGGGTGACCCAGCGGCTGTTGCGCCGGACGGCGCGGAAGACCCCGAGCAGGCGCTGGAAGCCCAGCCCGAAGACGACGAACGGTATCCCCAACCCGAGGCAGTACGCCACGGCGAGCAGCACGGCCCGGTCGGTCCCGCCCTCGGTGGCCGCCATGCCGAGCACCGCGCCGAGCGTCGGGCCGGTGCACGGCAGCCAGCTGAGCGCGAAGACCGCGCCGAGCACCGGTGCGCCGAGCAGGCCGGCGGCGGGCAGCCAGCGGATGCGGAACTCGCGCTGCATACCGGGGATCACACCGAGGTAGCCGAGGCCGAGCACCACCACGAGCGCGCCGATGACGATCTCCAGCGTGCGCTCGTACCGGAAGAAGAGCTTGCCCACGCCGGAGAAGAGGATCGCGGTGGCGACGAACACGACTGTGAAGCCGCCGATGAACAGCAGCGTGCCGGCGAGCACCCGGCCCTTGACGGCGGCGGTGGTCCGGGCCTGCGTCCGTTCCACCACACCGACGCCGCCCCCGGTCGGCGGCGGGTCCTGCGGCGGCGGGGCGCCCGGGCGGCGGCCCTCCAGGTCGGAGCCGGCCAGGCCGGTCACGTACGACAGGTAGCCGGGCATCAGCGGGAGCACGCACGGGGACAGGAAGCTGACCAGTCCGGCCAGGGCCGCCGCGCCGACCGCGAGCAGCAGCGGGCCGGACTCGGCGAGCTGGCGGAACGTCTCGCCCATCAGCGGGAGCCGTTCGGCGGCGGCGACTCGGCGGCGACCTTCTCGACGATCGGGCGCAGCTCGTCCTGGGTGACGGCCCGGCGGATCACCACGGCGACCCGGCCCTCGCGGTCGAGCACGACGGTGGCCGGGGTGGTGTTCGGCGGGATGTCGAAGTTGAGCGCCTGCCGGCTGGCCGGGTCGAAGATGCTCGGGTACGTGACCCGCCCCTCCTCGAAGGCGATCGCCTTGTCCTTGCTGTCCTGCACGTTGATGCCGAGGAACGTCACGCCGGAGCCCTTTGTGGCCTGGTGGGTGGCCTCCAGGTCGTCCGCCTCGGCGCGGCAGGGGGCGCACCAGGAGCCCCAGAAGTTGACCACGACGACCTGGCCACGGTCGCGGGAGATGTCGTAGCTGCCGCCGGTGAGCAGCTCGCCGCTCACCTTCGGCGTCTTGGAGCGCTGCTCGGGGGCGCAGGTGACGGTGGAGCCGTCGGCGTCGCACCGGCTCTCCTGGCTGTCGGAGGAGCAGCCGACCAGCGCCGCACCGGCGGTGACGGCGGCGAGCAGGGCGGCGGCGAGCCTCCGGGTGAGCATCAGGCCCCCTTGGCCGTCCGGGCGGTCGGCGAGATCGAGACGAGGTGGGCGGCCGGCTCGGAGTACCCGATACCGACGATCTTCGCGCCGTCGAAGTGGAACGAGGTGAGGCTGGCCAGGCCGCACTGGCGGCGGCGCGGGTCGTGCCAGAGGCGCTTGCGCTCGACGTGCCGGCGCAGCGTCCAGATCGGGAGCTGGTGCGAGACCAGCACCGCCTCACGTCCCTCGGCGGCGACCCGGGCGGCGTGCAGCGCGGCGAACATGCGCTCGGCGATGGCCCGGTACGCCTCGCCCCAGGACGGGGTCACCGGGTCGCGCAGCACCCACCAGTTGCGCGGGTCACGGAACGAGCCGTCACCCGGCGAGACCTTCTTGCCCTCGAACCAGTTCGCGCTCTCGATCAGCCGCTCGTCGACGCCGACGGAGAGGCCGAACTGTGCCGCGATCGGCTCGGCGGTCTGCTGGGCACGGTCGAGCGGGCTGGCCACCACGTGCACGACGGTCCGGTCGGCGAGCGCCTGCGCCGCCGCCTTGGCCATCTGCACGCCCAGCTCGGAGAGGCGGAACCCGGGCAGGCGGCCGTAGAGGATGCCGTCCGGGTTGTGCACCTCGCCGTGCCGCAGCACGTGCACCACTGTCTCCGCCATGGTCAGGCCCCCTTCGCTCGCGACTGCGGGATTCGCGAACCCGGCTCACTCCTCGCGCTCACTGGGCCCCGCTTCCGGCCGCTGCCGCCGCCCGCGCCGCCACCGGCAGGGCGGCGGCGATCTGCTCCCACGCGGCGTCGTCGATCGCGGTCGAGACGAACCACGACTCGAACGCGCTCGGCGGCAGGTAGACGCCACCGGCGAGCATCGCGTGGAAGAACGCCTTGAACGCGGGCACCGCCTGCGTGCGGGCGCTGTCGTAGTCGCGCACGTCCGCGTCGGTGAAGAAGACCGAGAACATGTTGCCCGCGGTGGAGAGGCGGTGCGGCACGCCGGCCGCCGACAGCGCCTCGGTGGTGAGCTTGCCCAGCGTGGCGGCGGTCTCGTCGAGCCGCCGGTAGAGGGCGTCGTCGGCCAGCCGCAGCGTGGCCAGCCCGGCCGCGCAGGCCAGCGGGTTCCCGGAGAGCGTGCCGGCCTGGTAGACCGGGCCGACCGGGGCCAGCTTCGCCATGATGTCCGCGCGCCCGCCGAACGCCGCGGCGGGCAGGCCACCACCCATGACCTTCCCGTACGTCCACAGGTCGGCGTCCGACGGGTCGAGGCCGTGCCATCCGGCGCGGGACACCCGGAACCCGGTCATCACCTCGTCGACGATGAGCAGCGCGCCGTTGGCGTGGGCGATGCGGGCCAGCTCGGCGTTGAAGCCGTCGCGGGGGGCGATGACGCCCATGTTGCCGGCGGCGGCCTCGGTGATGATCGTGGCGATGTGCTGTCCCTGGGCGGCGAACGCCTCCTCGACCGCGCGCAGGTCGTTGTACGGCAGCACGATGGTGTCGCCGGCCGCCGCGCCGGTCACGCCGGGCGAGTCGGGCAGGCCGAACGTGGCCACGCCGGAGCCGGCGGCGGCGAGCAGCGCGTCGGAGTGGCCGTGGTAGCAGCCGGAGAACTTGATGATCTTGGAGCGGCCGGTGAAGCCGCGGGCCAGCCGGATCGCCGACATGGTCGCCTCGGTGCCGGAGTTGACCAGGCGCACCTGCTCCACCGGCGTCCGCGCGACGATCTCGTCGGCCAGGTCCACCTCGCCCGGCGTCGGCGTGCCGAAGCTGGTGCCGAGCGCCGCCGCCTCACGCAGCGCCTCCACCACGGCCGGGTGCGCGTGGCCGAGGATGAGCGGGCCCCAGGAGCAGACCAGGTCGACGTAGCGCCGGCCGTCGGCGTCGAAGAGCCACGGACCCTCCCCCCGGACCATGAAGCGCGGGGTGCCGCCGACGGCACGGAACGCGCGCACGGGAGAGTTCACCCCGCCGGGCACGACGGCCTTGGCGCGGTCGAACAGGGCCTCGGAAGCCGGGGCGTCGGCCGGGTAGCGGCCGGATCCGGCGGAATGCGTCTCGGTCACGATGGGGCC
The DNA here is from genome assembly GCF_042871665.1 of Micromonospora sp. NPDC005686. Taxonomy (NCBI): domain Bacteria; kingdom Bacillati; phylum Actinomycetota; class Actinomycetes; order Micromonosporales; family Micromonosporaceae; genus Micromonospora; species Micromonospora sp. NPDC005686. Next base: position 59,938 of record NZ_JBIAIY010000002.1, on the reverse strand, counting down.
ATTGTGTCAGCGCCGGAGTGCTGCCTGGCAGGCACCCCGCGACGGGGGTTATCAGGCTCACCCGCCTGAGCGGCGCGACGGGCCGGCGGCGATCCGCTCGACAGGCCCGCCGGTCGAGATCGCGATAGGCTGACCGGGTGGATCGTGCCGAACTGTCCATCACCGTACACCGGACGGGTGACGAAGCAGTGCTTCGCCTGGCCGGTGAGATCGACATGCTCACGGCCGCCCAGCTTTCGACGGTGGTCAACGAGGTGCTGGCGGATCCGCCCCCGCGCATCGTGCTCGACCTCGCCGGGGTCACGTTCTGCGACTCGCAGGGTCTCGGGACGCTCGTGGTGCTCAGCCGCAAGGCCAGTCACGCCCAGTGCCTGCTGATGCTCACCAACGTGGGTGACTTCCTGATCCGCGTCCTGGACATCACCGGCCTCCGCAGCGCCCTGATGATCCGCAACGAAGCCACCCCGTAGCCCTCGGGGCCCTCCCCCCGCGATCGTGCACTTGCGGCCCTCAGCCGGGGTGATTCGCCCCTTCTGCTGGGGCCGCAAATGCAAGATCAACGCCTTTAGAGGACGGGGATGTCGCGGCGGCGGAAGGTGAGCAGGCCGGCTGTGGTCAGGGTCACGGCCAGGGCCGCCAGCACGTAGAGCGGGGTGGGGGTCCAGGTGTCGCGGAGCACCTGGGGGGTGTGCGTGAACGGAGATGCGTCCAGCAGCCACTGGTCCAGCTTGAGCACGGCGCCGAGCTGGCCGAGCAGCACGCAGACCGCAAGCACCACCCAGGCGGCGGACGCGAGCCGGGGCAGCAGGCCGTAGAGCAGCACGGCGAGCCCGGCCAGCACCCACGCCGCCGGCACCTGGGCCAGTCCGGCGGCGAGCATCCGGCCCAGTTGGCGGGGCACGTCACCAGTGCTCGCGCCGTACGTCAGACCGGTGGCCAGCCCGGTCACCACGAGCACCACCACCGGGCCGAGCAGAGCGAACGTCATGTGGGAGAGAAGCCAGGTCGAGCGCCGGGTCTCGGTGGCGAGCACCGGCTCGGCGTGCCCCGCGGACTCCTCCGCGCGCATCCGCAGCGCGGCCTGGATGCCGTACCCGGCAGCCGCCAGTCCGGCCAAGCTCAGCGTGGCCCCCAGGTACGCGTCGGCCATCCCGGACGCCCCGCCGAGCCGGGCCACGATCTCCTCCATCCGCGGACTCCCCTCGACGGACCGGCCGGCCGCCTCGGCCGCGCCGCCGAGGATCAGCCCGAGCAGGCCGAACCCGACCGACCACCAGAGGATCTGCCCCCGGTGCAACCGCCAGGCCAGGCCGAACGGACCGGACAGGGCGCCACTCGCGGCCGCCCGGCCGAGCCTGGGCGGCAGCACGCCCGCACCCAGGTCGCGGCGCACCGAGATCGGGTACGCGAGCGCGGCGAGCAGCACCGTGGCGGCCAACGGCAGCAGCAGCACCCACCAGCGCTCCCCCTCGTACGGCCGGACTCGGGCGCCCCAGCCCAGCGGGGACAGCCAGCTCGGCCAGTCGTTGCCGGCGGTGTCCCCGGCCAGGCGCAGCCCGAACGCGGCGCCGAGACCGGCGAGGCCGATGCCCCGTGCTCCGCCCGCGGTCTCGGTGAGCTGGGCGGCCAGGCCGCCGAGCGTCGCGAAGACCACGCCGGTCAGCACGGTGGCCAGCCCGTACGCGACCGAGCCGCCGACCGGCAGCCCGGTCGAGACCAGCCCGGCCGCGGTGAGCAGCCCGAGCGCCAGGGCAGCCGCGTACGTGACGAGCAACGCGGCGGTCAGCCCGGCGTGCCGTCCGAGCACGCTGCCGCCGAGCAGTTCCCGCCGCCCGGCTTCCTCCTCGGTGCGGGTGTGCCGGATGACCGTGAGCAGGCTCGCCAGCGCGACGATGAGCAGCAGGAAGCCGCTGCGCTGGGCGGTGAGCGCGCCGACGCTGTCGCCGTACGCCGGGCCGAGCAGCGCGACGATCGACGGGTTGCGGGCGGTGCCCTCCAGGTACGCGGCCCGCTCGGCGGCGGTGGGGAACAGTTCGAAGAAGCTGGCCGCGTACGTGATCGGCAGTACCGCGAGCACGAGCACCCACAGCGGCAGCAGGAGGCGGTCCCGGCGCATGATCAGCCGGACCAGGTGACGGGTGCCGGTGAGCGTGCTCATGACCGGTCCGCCGTCTCGGAACGCGCCACGCCGGAGGAGGGCGCCGACGCGGGGGACGCGGCCTCGTAGTGCCGCAGGAACAGTTCCTCCAGCGTGGGCGGCGTGCTGACCAGGCTGCGTACGCCCAGCTCGGTGAGCCGGCGCAGCGCGGCGTCGAGCGACGCGGTGTCCACGTCGAAGCGGACCCGCTGCCCGTCCACCCGCAGGTCGTGCACACCCGGCAGGTCGGCCAGGCCGTCCAGCGGCGCGGTGACCTCGGCGTCGATCGCGGTGCGGTGGAGGTGGCGCAGGTCGCCGAGCGTGCCGGACTCGACGGTCCGGCCGGCCCGGATGATCGTCACCCGGTCGCAGAGCGCCTCCACCTCGGCGAGGATGTGGCTGGACAGCAGCACGGTGCGCCCGTCCTGCCGGGCCCGGCGGACCCAGTGCTGGAAGACCTCCTCCATCAGCGGGTCGAGCCCGGAGGTCGGCTCGTCGAGGATGAGCAGTTCGACGTCGGAGGCGAGCGCGGCGACCAGGCCGACCTTCTGCCGGTTGCCCTTGGAGTAGGTGCGGCCCTTCTTGCGCGGGTCCAGCTCGAACGACTCCAGCAGTTCGGCGCGGCGTCTCGGGTCGAGCCCGCCGCGCAGCCGGCCGAGCAGGTCGATCACCTCGCCGCCGCTGAGGTGGGGCCAGAGCGTGACGTCGCCGGGCACGTACGCGAGGCGGCGGTGCAGCGCCACCGCGTCCCGCCACGGGTCGCCGCCCAGCAGTCGGACGGCCCCCGCGTCCGCCCGCAGCAGGCCGAGCAGCACCCGGATGGTGGTCGACTTGCCGGAGCCGTTCGGGCCCAGGAAGCCGTGCACCTCTCCGGCGCGAACGGTCAGGTCGAGCCCGTCGAGGGCCCGGGTGCGGCCGAAGGTCTTCACCAGGCCGGACACATCGATTGCCGTTTCCATACTTCAGAAGCTACGCTTGTTTCACAAACTTGTGAAGACTGTAGGGTCACGGGGTGAGTGTCGAGGAGCCGACCATGAACGTGCCGCCCCAGCACGACGAGGAAGAGGTCCACCTCTTCGTCGAGCGGATGGCGATGGCCTTCGCCGACGTGGGCTTCCCTCGGATGGCCGCCCGGGTCCTGTTCACGGTGATGAGCGCCGACGACCCGCTCACCGCGGGCGAGATCGCCGGCCGGCTCGGCGTCAGCGCGGCGGCGGTGAGCGGCGCGGTGCGCTACCTGACCCAGTTCGCCATGCTGGTCCGCGAGCCGGTCAAGGGCTCCCGGAGCGACCGCTACCGGATGCCCGACAACCCGTGGTACGAGGCGACCATCACCAAGACCACGATCTACAAGAACTTCATCGACATCGCCGCCGGCGGGGTCGACGCGCTGCACGGGCGAAACACACCGGCCGGTGAGCGGGTCGCCGAGATGCGCGACTTCTTCCTCTTCGTACAGGAGGAACTGGAATCGCTCGGCGACCGCTGGCGGGCCCGGCGGGCCGCGACCGGGCACGGCGGCCCGGCCGGCGGCTGAACCGTCAGCGGGTGTTGCCCCAGCGCGCCTGCTCCAGCAGCTCCACCGCGCGTTCCCGGGTCGACGGGTCGTCGTCGGCACGCAGCAGCGCCGTCGCCTCGTCCACCGCGTCGGTCAGGTGCCGCCACTGGAGATCCCGTTCCCGCACCAGATCCGACTGGGCGGCGAGCTGCCGCGTCTTCACCCACAGGTCGACGAAGACCGTCACCTTGGCGCGCAGCACCCACGGGTCGAACGGCTTGGTCAGGTAGTCGACCGCGCCGGCCGCGTAGCCGCGCAGCGCGAGCTGCGCGTCCCTGTCCGCGGCGGTCAGGAAGATGATCGGTACGTGCCGGGTGCGCTCACGCCGCTTGATGTGGGTGGCGGTCTCGAACCCGTCCATGTCCGGCATCTGGGCGTCAAGCAGGATCACCGCGAAGTCGTCCACCAAGAGCTGCTTGAGCGCCGCCTCGCCGCTCTCCACCGCGACCGACTGCACCGGAAGGCCCTGGAGGATCGCCTCCAGCGCCATCAGGTTCTCCCGCCGGTCGTCCACCAGCAGGGCCTTGGCCGTCTGCGTCACGCGTTCTCCTCGCCTCGGCTCCGGCCGATCCAGGACGCCATCAGTTCGATCAGCTCGTCCAGGTCCACCGGCTTGGTGATGTAGTCGCTGCCGCCGGCGCCGAGCGCCGACTCCCGGTCGCCGGGCATCGCCTTGGCGGTCAGGAACACGACCGGCAGGTCCGCGAACCGGTGGTTGCGGCGGATCTGCGCGGTCGTCTCGTACCCGTCCTGGTCCGGCATCATGGCGTCCATCAGGACGATGTCGACCTCCGGGTGCTCGGCGAGCTGACGGACGCCGTCCGCTCCGTTGTCCGAGTACAACACGGTCATCCCGTGCAGTTCCAATGCGGACGTCAGCGCGAACACGTTCCGTACGTCGTCGTCGATGATCAGCACGGTCACGCCGTCCAGGCGCCGGGTCGTGGGCGTCTCCTGCGGCTGCGGCAGCTCCATCGGCATGAGCAGCGACGACGGCAGGCCTGCGCGGCCCGGTGACGGCGGCGCCGGCGCCACCACCGCGTCCGGCGCCAGCACATCGGGTACGAAGAGGGTGAACGTCGAACCCTGACCGGGCGCGGACGAGACGGTGATCGTGCCGCCGAGCAGGCGGGCCAGATCGCGGCTGATGGACAGGCCGAGCCCGGTGCCGCCGTAGCGCCGGCTGGTCGTGCCGTCCGCCTGCTGGAACGCCTCGAAGATCAGCGACAGCTTGTCGTCGGAGATCCCGATGCCGGTGTCGATGACGGTGAACGCGATCACCCGCTGCGCGTTCGTCAACGCCGGCACGTCGAAGACGGCGTTCTCGGCCGCCGGGCCGATCCGCAGCGTCACCGCGCCGTTGTCGGTGAACTTCACCGCGTTGGACAGCAGGTTGCGCAGGATCTGCTGCAACCGCTGGGCGTCGGTGACCAGCGCGGGCGGCAGGTCGCCGCTCACCCGCACCTGGAAGTCCAGGCCCTTCTCCTCGGCCTGCGGCGCGAACGCCTGCTCCACGTAACCGCGGATCTCGGCGAACTGGATCTCGGTGGGCTCGACGTCCATCCGGCCCGCCTCGATCTTGGACAGGTCGAGGATGTCGTCGATCAGCGACAGCAGGTCCGACCCGGCGCCGTGGATGGTTTGGGCGAACTCGATCTGCTTCGCGCTGAGGTTGCGCTCCGGGTTTTCGGCGAGCAGCCGGGCCAGCAGGAGCAGCGAGTTCAGCGGCGTACGCAGCTCGTGGCTCATGTTGGCCAGGAACTCCGACTTGTACGCGGACGCGCGGGTGAGCTGCTGCGCCTTCTCCTCCAGGCCGAGCCGGGCCAGCTCGATCTCCCGGTTCTGCGTCTCGATGTTGGCCTTCTGCTCGGACAGCAGCTTCGCCTTGTCCTCAAGCTCGGCGTTCGTTCGCTGCAACTCGGCCGACTGGTCCTGCATCTCGTGCGCCAGCCGCTGCGACTGCGCCAGCAGCTCCTCCGTACGCCGGTTGGCCTGGATGGTGTTCACCGCGACACCGATGGTGAGCACCAGCCGCTCCAGGAACGCCAGGTGCAGCTCGGAGAAGGTGGCCACACCGGCGAACTCGATCACGCCGAGCAGTTCGCCCTCGAACTGGACCGGCAGCACCACCAGGTCGGCCGGGGGCGTGTCGGCCAGCCCGGACCGCACGACGAGGCGCCCGTCCGGCTGCGCCTTGACCCGGATCGTCCGGCGCGACAGCGCGGCCTGCCCGACCAGTCCCTCACCCGGGCCGAACGTGACGTCGTGGCCGCGCGCCACATACCCGTAGGAGGCGGTGAGCCGCAGCCGCATGCTGCCCTCGGAGCTGTCCGCCAGGAAGAACGCGCCGAGTTGCGCGTCCACCAGCGGGGTCACCTCCTGCATGATCATGCGGCAGACCTCGCCCAGGTCGCGCTGGCCCTGGAGCAGACCGCCGATCCGGGCCAGGTTCGAGTCGAGCCAGCCCTGCTCGGCATTCTTCTTCGTCGTCTCCCGGAGGGTGACGATCATCTGGTTGATGTTGTCCTTCAGCTCGGCGACCTCGCCCTGCGCCTTCACGTTGATCCGCTGGGTCAGGTCGCCGCGGGTCACCGACGTGGAGACCTGCGCGATGGCACGCAACTGCGTGGTGAGCGTGGAGGCGAGCTGGTTGACGTTCTCGGTCAGGTCGCGCCACGTACCGGAGACTCCCTTGACCTGGGCCTGACCACCCAGCTTGCCCTCGGTGCCCACCTCGCGCGCCACCCGCGTCACCTCGTCGGCGAACGAGGAGAGCTGGTCCACCATCGTGTTGACGGTGTTCTTCAGCTCCAGGATCTCGCCCTGCGCGTCCACGGTGATCTTCTGACCCAGGTCGCCGTTCGCCACGGCGGTGGTGACGGAGGCGATGTTGCGGACCTGGCTGGTCAGGTTCGACGCCATCGAGTTCACGTTGTCGGTCAGGTCCCGCCACGTACCGGACACGCCCTTCACCTGGGCCTGACCACCCAGCTTGCCCTCGGTGCCCACCTCGCGCGCCACCCGCGTCACCTCGTCGGCGAACGACGACAGCTGGTCCACCATCGTGTTGACCGTGGACTTCAGCTCCAGGATCTCGCCCCGGGCGTCCACGGTGATCTTCTGCGACAGGTCACCCTTGGCGACCGCCGTCGACACCTGGGCGATGTTGCGCACCTGCGCGGTCAGGTTCGACGCCATCGAGTTCACGTTGTCGGTCAGGTCGCGCCAGGTGCCGGCGACGCCGCGCACCTGCGCCTGACCACCCAGCTTGCCCTCGGTGCCCACCTCACGGGCCACGCGCGTCACCTCGTCGGCGAACGACGACAGCTGGTCCACCATCGTGTTGACCGTGGACTTCAGCTCCAGGATCTCGCCCCGGGCATCCACGGTGATCTTCTGCGACAGGTCACCCTTGGCGACGGCCGTGGTGACCGAGGCGATGTTGCGGACCTGGCTGGTCAGGTTCGACGCCATCGAGTTCACGTTGTCGGTCAGGTCCCGCCACGTACCCGAGACGCCCTTCACCTGGGCCTGACCACCCAGCTTGCCCTCGGTGCCCACCTCGCGCGCCACCCGCGTCACCTCGTCGGCGAACGAGGAGAGCTGGTCCACCATCGTGTTGACGGTGTTCTTCAGCTCCAGGATCTCGCCCTGCGCGTCCACGGTGATCTTCTGGCCCAGGTCGCCCTTGGCCACAGCCGTGGAGACCTGGGAGATGTTGCGGACCTGGCTGGTCAGGTTGCCGGCGAGCTGGTTCACGTTCTCGGTGAGGTCGCGCCAGGTGCCGGAGACACCGCGCACCTGCGCCTGACCACCCAGCTTGCCCTCGATGCCCACCTCACGCGCCACCCGCGTCACCTCGTCGGCAAACGAGGAGAGCTGGTCGACCATCGTATTGACGGTGTCCTTCAGCTCCAGGATCTCGCCCTGCGCGGCCACCGTGATCTTCTGCGACAGGTCACCCTTCGCCACAGCGGTCGACACCTGGGCGATGTTCCGCACCTGCGCGGTCAGGTTCGACGCCATCGAGTTGACGTTGTCGGTCAGGTCCTTCCAGGTGCCGGCCACGCCCGGCACCTCGGCCTGGCCGCCCAGCTTGCCCTCGGTGCCCACCTCGCGCGCCACCCGGGTCACCTGCTCGGCGAACAGCCGCAGCGTGTCGGTGAGCGAGTTCATCGTGTCGGCCAGCTCGGCCACCTCGCCGCGCGCCCCGACCGTGATCTTCTGCGACAGGTCGCCCTTCGCCACAGCGGTCGCCATCTGGGAGATCGACCGCACCTGCCCGGTGAGGTTCGACGCCATGGTGTTCACCGAGTCGGTGAGGTCCTTCCAGGTGCCGGCCGCCCCGCGCACGTCGGCCTGGCCGCCCAGCTTGCCCTCGGTGCCCACCTCACGGGCCACCCGCGTCACCTCGTCGGCGAACGACGACAGCTGATCCACCATCGTGTTCACGGTGCGGCCGATGCGCAGGTACTCACCGCGCAGCGGGCGACCGTCTATCTCCAGCGCCATGTGCTGGGACAGGTCGCCGTCGGCCACCGCCACGATGACCCGGGCGATCTCCGTGGTCGGCCGGCCCAGGTCGTCGATGAGCGAGTTGACCGCCCGCTGCCCCTCCGCCCAGGAGCCGTCCAGGCCCTCGTCGTCCAGTCGCTCGGTGAGCCGGCCGTCGCGGCCGACGATCCGGCTGATCCGCCGCAGGTCCAGGTGCTGCCGCTCCTGCAACGACACCACGTCGTTGAAGGCGTCGGCGACCTCACCGGGCAGACCCGCCCGCCGGGGCAGGCGCACCCGCAGATCGCCGCGCCCCACCCGGCGCAACGCCTCGACCAGTTCGCCGAGGAGCACCTCGTGGTCGGACGCGGACGGGTCAGCGGTCACCGACTGATTCACCGTGGCCATCGTTCCTCGCTCCGCTCGGGCTCGTGCGGTCACACGGGCCATCCCATCATTGTGCCGCGCGATCCGTCGAGGTCACCGCGGGTGCTCGCGCGTCATGCGGGTATCAACCCGGGTGGTGGGTTCGCCGGGACGCTTGGCACCCGGGGTGGGCGCGGTGGAGGATACGAAGGTGTCAGCGGAGGCAGGGCCGGTCAGCGGCGGCGCGGGCGGGCGCGTCCGCCGGGTCCGCCTCCCCGCCGACCGCCGCACCCCGGCGGCGGCCCGCGCGCTGGTGCGCACCATGCTGCTCGAAGCCCGGCTGCCGGAACTGCTGAACGAGGCGCTGCTGCTCACCACCGAGCTGACCACGAACGCCGTCGAACACGCGCGTACCGAACTGGACATCGAAGTCGAGGCCGACCGCAACAGCCTCACCGTGACCGTCACCGACTTCGCCTCCGGCCCGGTCGACGAGCTGACCGTCGGTGTGCGCAACACCACGTCCGACATCACCGAGGTGGCCGCCCGAGGGCGCGGGCTGCTGCTCGTCGACCACTTCGCCAGCCGGTGGGGCACCACGTACCTGCCCACCGGCAAGGGCGTCTGGTTCCGCCTGGACCGGCCCGGCCCCGGCGGGTCCGCCCGGCCGTCGGCCGGCCCACTGCGCGTCGTCGAACCGGAGCGGACCGGCGACGGTACGCCGAGCGCCGCGGCCATGAGCGACTTGATGCAGATCACCCCCGACGCGTACGCCGACGAGCCGCTGCCCGAGTTCGCCACCGGGCTGCTGACCCGGGTCGCCGAGATGGTGGGCGCCGCCGGTGGCACGGTCCGGCTGGACCGGGGCGACGGACTCGGCACCCAGGTGTTCGCCAGGTACGGCCGGCCGCCGCGCGAGGACAACGAGCTGCTACGCGTGCCGTTGGCCGTGCACCGGCCGTACTCCGGTGAGCTGGAGCTGGACGCGGCGCCCTCGGCGTACGCCCGGCCGCTCGCCGTGCTGGCCGCCGAGCGGCTGTCGCTGCACCTGGAGAACGACAGGCTGCGCCGCGCCGACGTACGCCGCTCCACCTGGCTGACGTTCCTGGCCGAGGCCGGCGAACTGCTCGCCCAGTCGCTCGACGTCGAACTGACCATGGCGCTCGTCCCGCAGCTCGTGGTGCCCCGGCTCGGCCAGTGGTGCGCGGTGCACACCACCGACGAGTGGGGCCGCCTGCGCCTCGCCGCGTCGAGCCACGCCGACGAGGCGATGCTGCCGCAGTTGCACCGGATCCTCCAGGAGACCGGCCCGGACTCGATCCAGTCGCGGCTGCGTGAGGCGTCCCGCAACGCCGCCCAGGTGCCGCTCGGCGGCCCGATGGAGGGCTTCGCCGTACCGCTGATCGCCCGTGGCCAGCGGCTCGGCACCCTCGCCGTGGGCCGGCACCAGCGACACCGGCACGACCCGGACGAGGTCTCGGTGCTGGAGGACGTGGCCCGCCGCGCCGCCCTCGCCATCGAGAACGCCCGCATCCACGCCGAACGCCGCCGGGTGGCCCAGACGCTCCAGCAGTCGCTGCTGCCGCCGGTGCTCCCGGTGGTCGAGGGCATCGGCTTCGCCGCCGAGTACGTCCCGACCGGCGACGACGCGGAGGTCGGCGGCGACTTCTACGACGTGCTTCCGCTGCCGGACGGCCGCTGGCTCGTCGTGGTCGGCGACGTGTCAGGTAAGGGCGTACAGGCCGCAGCCGTGACCGGGCTGGTCCGGGACGTGATCCGGGTGCTCGTCGGCGACGGCAAGCCGCTGCCCGAGGTGCTCGGCCGGCTCAACGAGACGCTGGTCGAGCGCGGCGGCGGACGCTACTGCACGCTGGCGCTCGCGTCCGTCGCGCCGGGCGACGGCGACCAGCTCGACGTCTCGCTGCACCTGGCCGGCCACGACCGCCCGGTGCTGCTGCACGGAGGCGGCGGCGCGACGTTCGTCGGCACCGGCGGTACGGCGCTGGGCCTGGTCGACGCGATCGCCACACCGACCGCCGAGCTGACGCTCAAGCCCGGCGACGCGCTGATCTTCTACACCGACGGCGTCACCGAGCGGCGGCGCGGACGCGAGCTGTTCGGCATCGAGCGGCTGCTCGACTCGGCGGCGCCGCTGGCCGGGTACTCGGCCGACGTGGTGGCCGCCCGGCTGCGCGCCACCACCATCGCGTTCTCGGCCGAACCCCCGCGCGACGACATAGCCATCCTGGTCCTCCGAAACGACACCCCGTAACCTCCCGCCCTGCCCTGCCTCCGCGCCGGCGCTCGCCCGCTCCCTCCTCAGAGGCCGCCGGGGAGGCGGCCGGGAGCCAGGCGGTGGTGCGGATCCAGGTGGGCCTTGGCGCTGCGCAGACGCGGCAACGCGGGCAGCTCGCCCCAGAGGTCGACGCCACGGCGTACCGCTGCGGGCGCGGCCACCACCACGCACCGGCCCCGCCGGGCGATCAGCACACTGCGGACCGCGGTGAGGATCGAGGCGACCCGATCGGGCGGCAGCGCACCGGACAGGGCGGCGTGCACGGCACCCGAGCCGGCCGAGCCGCGTACCGGCACCGGGCCGCCGGTGGCGTCGCGCAACGCGTAGACGGCGGCGTGCAGGTCGTTTATCGGCACCTCGATACGCAGCGCCGTGTCGCCCGGCGCGAAGGGGTACCGCCCCCACCATTCCGGCGCGTGGTGGCTGACCATCGCCTCGGCGCCGAGGACGGCGGTGAGCCGCTCGGCCCGCTCGGTCACGTCGGCCGGGCCGCCCTCAAGCAGCACCACCAGGCTGCCCGCCGCGGGCCGGCCGGTCACGGCCGGATGGTCGGGGCGGTTGATCACCGACGGGTGCGTCGGCGGGATGCGACGCCGGGGCAGCGGCACCGGCACCGGCAGGTCCAGTTCGACGGCGGCCGGATCGACGCCCGCGGCCAGCACCGCCCGGACCAGGTCGTGCACCTCCAGCGGCGTCCAGACCGGACGGGACACCCAGAGCCGGCCGGCCGGCACGGCGTGCACCCGCATGGTGGCCGAGACCAGCACGCCGAGCCCGCCCTGCGAGCCGCAGAGCAGCCGGGCCACGTCGAGCCCGGGCACCTCGCCGCGACCGAGGATCGCGTCCCCGCCACCGCCGCTGCCCGGAGCGGCCCGGCCGAGCGCCTCCGTGCCGGACTCGCCCACGCTCACCAGCTCGCCGTCGGCGTCGAGGTAGCGCACCCCGACGAGCTGGGCGCACGGGCTGCCGTGCCGGTGCCGCAGCGGGCCGGACTCGTCGGCGGCGAGCACCCCGCCGAGCGTCGCGCCCGGTGACGGCGCGTCGACCGGCAACCGCTGGTTGGTGCGCGCGAGCGTAGCCTGGACCGCGCGCAACGGCGTACCCGCGCCGATCTCGGCCACCGCCGCGTCGCGCGACTCGTGCCAGACCCCGGCGAGGCGGCCGGTGTCGAGCATGATGTCCACCTGCGCCGGGGAGGCGCCCCAGTCGATCTTCGTGCCGGCGCCGCGGGGCACCACGGTCAGGTCGTACGCGGCGGCCAGCCGCAACACCTCCGCGGCGGCGTGCGGGCCGCCCGGCACAGCCACCCACCGGGCGGTACGGCCGGCCACCTCGTCGGCCGGGCCGGCGAAGCGGGCGAACGGGTCGCCGCAGATCGCGGCCAGCTTCCGGGTGATGTCGAGGGCTCCGAGTCGGTCGGTGGAACGTGCCGCATCCGCCATGGCGGTTATCGTACACATGTTCGAACGACCTGGCGGCGAGTCGCGGGGTTCGGGCAGTGGGCGACCCCGGCGGCCACCCGCCGACCGGTAACGTGGCGCCGTGACCGAAACCCCACCGCCCGTCGCCAAGCGTGTCCCGACCGAGCGCGTCCATCACGGTGACACAGTCCTCGACGAGTACGCCTGGCTCGCCACCAAGGACGACCCGGACACGATCGCGTACCTGGACGCGGAGAACGCGTACACCGAGGCGCGCACCGCCCACCTGGCCGACCTGCGCGCGGAGCTGTTCGAGGAGACGCGCCGGCGCACCCAGGAGACCGACCTCTCGGTGCCCACCCGCAAGGACGGCTACTGGTACTACACCCGCACGGTCGAGGGCCAGCAGTACGGCGTGCAGTGCCGGCGCGCGGTCCGGCCGGACGAGAAGACGCCCCCGGTCAGCGCGGACGGCGCGCCGCTCGACGGCGAAGAGGTGCTGCTCGACGGCAACCAGCTCGCCGAGGGGCACGACTTCTTCTCCCTCGGCGCGTTCGACGTCAGCCCGGACGGCCGCTGGCTGGCCTACTCCACCGACTTCTCCGGCGACGAACGCTTCACGCTGCGGATCAAGGACCTGACCACCGGCGAGTCGCTGCCGGACGAGGTGCCGGACACGTTCCACGGCACCGCGTGGTCGAGCGACGCCTCGACGCTGTTCTACGTCACGGTGGACGAGGCGTGGCGGCCGAACCGGGTCTGGCGGCACACCGTCGGCACCTCGTCGACCGAGGACGTGGTGGTCTACCAGGAGGACGACGAGCGGTTCTGGGTCGGCGTCGAGCTGACCCGCTCCGAGCGCTTCGTGATGATCGACATTCACAGCAAGATCACCAGCGAGGTGCGGGTGATCCCGGCGGCCAACCCGACCGGCGAGCCCGCCGTCGTGGCCCCGCGGCGTCAGGGCATCGAGTACGCGGTGGAGCACCACGGCCACCGCTTCCTGATCCTGCACAACGACGGCGCGGAGGACTTCGCGCTCGCGTACACCTCGGCCGACGCGCCGGGCGAGTGGACGCCGCTGATCCCGCACACGCCCGGCACCCGGCTGGAGGCGGTCGACGCGTTCGAGAACCACCTCGTGGTCTCGCTGCGTGCGAACGGCCTGACCGGGCTGCGGGTGCTGCCGGTGGGCAGCGACGACAGCTGGGACATCGACTTCCCCGAGCCGATCTACAGCGTCGGGCTGGACGCGAACCCGGAGTACCGGACCGACGAGGTACGGCTGCGTTACACCTCGCTCGTCACCCCCGACTCGGTCTACGACTACGACCTGGTCACCCGGGAGCTGACGCTGCGCCGGCAGAAGCCGGTCCGGCCCGGGGCGGACGGGCGGCCGTACGACCCGGCCGACTACGAGCAGCATCGGGACTGGGCGCTCGCCGACGACGGCACCCGCGTACCGATCTCGCTGGTCTGCCGCCGCGGCACGCCGCGCGACGGCTCGGCGCCCGCCGTCATCTACGGCTACGGGTCGTACGAGGCGAGCATGGACCCGTGGTTCTCGATCGCCCGGCTGAGCCTGCTCGACCGCGGCGTGATCTTCGCGGTGGCGCACATCCGGGGCGGCGGTGAGCTGGGCCGGCGCTGGTACGACGAGGGCAAGCTGCTGGCCAAGAAGAACACGTTCACCGACTTCGTGGCCTGCGCCCGGCACCTGGTCAAGGCGGGTTGGACGACGAGCGACCGGCTGGTCGCCCGGGGCGCGTCGGCCGGCGGCCTGCTGATGGGCGCGGTGGCGAACCTCGCCCCGGACGCGTTCGCCGGGATCGTCGCGCAGGTGCCGTTCGTGGACGCGCTCACCTCGATCCTCGACCCGTCGCTGCCGTTGACGGTCACCGAGTGGGAGGAGTGGGGCAACCCGCTCGACGACCCCGAGGTGTACGCGTACATGAAGTCGTACACGCCGTACGAGAACGTGACCGCCGCCGACTACCCGGCCATCCTGGCGGTGACCAGCCTCAACGACACCCGCGTGCTCTACCACGAGCCGACCAAGTGGATCGCCCGGCTGCGCGCGCTCGCGCCGTCCGGCGACTACCTGCTCAAGACCGAGATGGGCGCGGGCCACGGCGGCCCGAGCGGCCGGTACGACTCCTGGCGCGAGGAGGCGTTCGTCAACGCCTGGATCCTCGACCGCGTCGGCCGCGCGTGAAGGAAGGGCCACCAGTCGCGCGTCCCGGATCAGGGATGAGCGACGAGGAGCCCTCGGTGGCGCGACGGGGACCGACCTGGCTGGTCCTCGTGGTGGTCGCCGCCGCGCTTGTCGTCTGCTGCTGCTCGACGGTGATCGGGCTGGTGGTCGCGGGCTCCGCCGGCCTGCTCGGCCGCTGACCGCCGGGCCGGACGCCGGCCGTCCCGGCCCGGCGGGCGCGGCCGAACGGCCCGCGCGGGACCACGCGGGCCGTTCGGGTCAGCGGGTCCAGGCCGGGTTCCGCCCGGCCCGGCCGAGCAGCGCGTCCATGCTGGTCGGCGCGGCCTCGGTGGGCACCGGCGGGCCGAACGCGCCCATCTTCTGCCCCGTGTCGCCCATGCGGTCCATGAACTCGTGCCCCGCCGACACCACGGCCGGGTCCACTGTCAGCTCCTGGCCGGTGGCCCGGGCCAGGTCCCACCCGTGCACCGTGAGGTCGATCAGGGCCATCGACCCGACCGTCTCCTGGGGTAGCCCCATGCCGGGTGAAACGCCTTCCAGCGCGGCCGGGTCGGACCACGCCTCGATCAGCCGGGCCGCCTCGGCCGCGAACCGGTCGCGCCAGCCCTCGGTCAGGTGGTCGGTCCTGCCGGACCAGTCCACCGCCTCCCGGTGGGCCAGCGCCTGGAAGTTGACCACCGCGTCGAACAGATGACCGAGCAGGTCGCGCACCGTGTAGTCGGGGCACGGGGTGGACAGGCCGAGCTGCTCGTCGGAGATGCCGCGAACCACATCGACCGTACGCGGCGCCGCGACGGCGAGCAGCTCACTAGTCTTCGTGCTCATAGGGGCAGCCTAGGAGGGTGGTCTTGAAGAAATGCGACACGAACCGCGGCGTGACAACCGGGGCATCCTCGATCCGGGCCGGCTGCGCCGGCAGGTCCGGTTCCGGCGCCGGATGGCGGCCCCGGCGTTGCGTCGGTGGGTGGAGCACTACTGGTTGATCGACTGGGACCTGGACGAGCCGTTCGAGCAACGGGTGGTGCCGCACCCGACCGTGAACGTGGTGTTCCAGGCGCAGGACGGCGCGGTCGAACACGGTGAGATCGCGGGCGTCGACACCGGCCTGTTCGCCGTCACGCTGCACGGCGTCGGCCGGGTCTCCGGCGTCCAGTTCAGCCCGGGCGGCTTCCGGCCGTTCTGGCGGCGTCCGGTCGCCGAGCTGACCGGCCGGCGCGTACCGATCACCGACGGGCCGATCTGCCCGGGGACCGACGACGAGCGCTGCGCGAGGCTGGACGAGCTGCTGACCTCGTGGTCGCCGGTCGCGGATCCGCTCGCCGCGGAGGCCACCGCGCTGGTCGAGGAGATCCGCGCCGACCGGACCGTGCTGCGGGTGACCGACTTCGCGCGGCGGCGGGGCGTCTCCGTCCGCCGGCTCCAGCGCCTCTTCCTCGACCACGTCGGCGTCGGTCCGAAGTGGGTGATCCGCCGCTACCGGCTCCAGGAGGCGATCGAACAGGCCGCCGCCGGGCCGCTGGACTGGTCGCGGGTCGCCGCCGACCTGGGGTACGCCGACCAGGCCCACCTGGTCCGCGAGTTCACCGCCGTCGCCGGGGTCTCGCCCGCGGCGTACGCCCGCTCGCTGGCGTCCCTGAGACAGTGACGCGGGTCGGGCGCCCCGCGAAGCGCGGGCCGTCGCCTTGCCCGCCCTCACTTCGCAGTCACGAACGGTGACAGTCGGCGGAGCGGCGGGCCTCACCTCGCGCCGACTTTGCTCTGCACCCACTGACGCAGCGCACACCGACGGTGACGGTGGCGACGCGACGCCGTCGACAATGACCAACAGGGAGCACCTGCTCAGACGCCTGCTGCACCGATGGCTGCAGAGCAAAGCCGGCAGCAAGCCCACTCGCTCGCCCCGCAGTCGCGGTGACGCAGCGTGACAGTCAGTTCAGCTACAGTACGTGACCGGGAGCGCGTCAGCGGCGGCGGACCGCCACCACCGCGACGTCGTCCTGGATCTCCGGCGGTGCCAGCTCGACCAGCAGCCGGCGGCAGAAGTCGTCCAGGTCGTCGTCCACCCGGGCGGCGGCCACGCCGAGCGCCGCCATGCCGTCGTCGATCGTGGCGTCCCGCCGTTCGATCAGCCCGTCGGTGTAGAGCACGAGCGTGGCCCCGGTGGGCAGCACGAAGTCCAGATCCGGCGGGCGCGGCGCGCGCACACCGAGCAGCGGCGCGGTCTGCGTCACGAACTCGACCCGCCCGTCCCGGCTCAGCAGCGCCGGCAGGTGCCCGGCGCTGGCCATCCGGATCAGCCCGGTCGGCGGGTGGAGCAGCAGGACGCAGATGGTGGCCAGCTCGGTCGGCAGCAGGTTGCGCATCAGCTCGTTGACCCGGTCCAGGATGACGCCCGGCTGGTGCCCCTCGACCGCGTACGCCCGCACCGCGTGCCGCAGCTCGGCCATCACCGTGGCGGCGTGCAGCGAGTGCCCGGCCACGTCACCGATCGCCACCAGCAGGTGCCCGTCGAGCATCACCAGCTCGTAGAAGTCGCCGCCCACCTCGGTCTGCGCGCTCGCCGGCTCGTACCGGACGGCCAGGTCCAGGCCGACCACGTCGGGCAGCCGCTGCGGCAGCAGGCTGCGCTGCAACGTCACAGCGATCCGGTGCTCCTCGTCGAAGGACCGTTGCGCCTCCACCGCCGAGGCGACCGCCTGGGCGAGCTGCACCAGCACCGGTGTGCGTACGGTCTGGGTTGCGGTCGGCACCACCACGTAGAGCGGGGCCCGGTCCTCGCGCAGCCGGGAGGCGGCCACCGTCACGGTGTCGCCGTCCGGCCAGTCGGTCAGCGCCCAGTCGGCCGGTTCGTCGACCCGTACCCGGGTGCCGATCGGCACTCCGGTGTCGTCCACCACCCACGGCACGATGGTGGCCGGCGTGTGCGCGTCGATCGCCACCCCGGCCAGGCAGTCCCCGTCGAACGTCTCCGCGACCACCGCCGCCGGGGCCTTGAAGATCCGCGCCGCGCCGCTCGCGGCGGCCTCCAGCAGCCGGACGAAGTTCGGCGTCGCGTGCATCTCGACTGTGGCGTCGGCGAGCGCCGCGAGCCGCTCGGCGAGCTGCTCGGCACGCAGCCGGGCCTGGTAGTAGCGCAGCACCGCGTGGGCGGTGGCGACCAGCTCCTCCGGCTCGATCGGCTCGGCCAGGTAGGCGTCCGCGCCCCGGGTGAGGCCCTGCGCCCGGTCGACCACGTCGACCGCGTGCGCGGAGACGTGGATGACCGGGATGTACGGGAACTCCTCCTTGATCCGCTCGCACACCTCGAAGCCGCTCATGTCGGGCAGCCGCACGTCGAGCACCACGAGGTCGACGTGCTCCCGGGCCACCCGCTCCAGCGCCGCCGTGCCGTTCTCCGCCTCGACCGTGACGAAGCCGGCCCGGGTCAACCAGTTGACCAGCAGGTATCGCTTGGGGCCGCTGTCGTCGACCACAAGCACGGTCACCGGCCCGCCGTCCACCGTCACGCTCCGCCCGACGGGAGGACCACTGTGAACGTGCTGCCCCGGCCGGATTCGCTGGCCAGCTCCAGCGTCCCGCCGAGCAGCTTCACCAGCCGTCGCGCGTACGGCAGGCCGAGCCCGGTGCCGCCGACCCGGGTCGTGCCGGGCACCTGGTAGAACTCCTCGAAGACCCGTTCGTGCAGCTCCGGCGGGATGCCCACGCCGGTGTCGGTGACCGACAGCGTCCACTGCTCGCCGCGACGCTCGGCGCGCAGGCGCACCTCGCCGCGCTCGGTGAACTTCAGCCCGTTGTGCAGCAGGTTACGCAGCACCTGGGCGAGCAGCACCTCGTCCGAGCGGACCGTGGCCGGGGCCGGCGGTTCCTCGACCACCAGCTCCACCTCGGGGCGCGCGGTGAGCGCCCGCAGCGTGCCGCGCAACTGCCCGAACACCGCGCGCAGATCGACGTCGGCCCAGTCCGGCTCGATCCGGCCCGACTCCGCCTTGGCCAGGTCGAGCAGCTCGTTGACCAGCCCCAGCAGGTCGTCCGCCGAGGAGCGGATCAGCCCCACCTGGCGGGCCTGTTCGCCGGTGAGCGGATCGGAGGCGGAGTCGGCGAGCAGCCGGGCCAGGCCGATGATCGCGGTGACCGGGGCGCGCAGCTCGTGGCTGACGTTCGCCAGGAACCGGCTCTTCGACTCGCTGGCGGCCCGCAGTTGGGCGGACTTCTCGTCCAGCTCGGCGTAGAGCGCCACCACGCCGCGGTTGGTCTCCTCCAGCTCCTCGGTGAGCTGGTTGTAGAGCGCCATCACGCCCCGATTGGTCTCCTGGAGTTCGGAGTTGAGCACCGCCAGCTCGTCGCGCTGGCTGCGTACCTCGTCGAGTGCGGCGATGAGCTGCGTGTTCTGGGTGGCCAACTCGTCCAGGGCGGAACCCGGCGCACGCTCGGCCAGCTCCGCGCGGAGTTCGGCGGCACGCTTGGCCGTCAGCTCCTCGCCGTTGTCGGGCACTCGTCGGGACATCCTCACGACGGTATCGCCCTCGACGTTCACGACCCGCAACGTATCCACAAGACGAGCGACGGCGCCGGACTGCGGCTCGTACCGTCCATCGGGGAGCGGACGCACCGGCGACAGGTCCACCTGGAGGACCCGGCGGCCGACGGCGTCGCGGGCGAGGGCGAATGTCACGTCCGCGCCGTCGGCCCCGCGCAACAGTCCCCGGGCCACCTCGCTGAGCGCGGTGGCGATCCGTACCTGGTCCTGGTGTTCCAGCCCGACCGCTGCGGCCACCTCCCGGCCGCGCTGCCGGACCAGGAAGATGTCCTGCTCCACCCGGAGCGCGAGGTGCAGGAGGGGTTCGGTCATGCCGCCCCCCGGGCCACCAGGACGCAGGCGTCGTCACGACGAATGCCGGCGTCACGCAGCAGGGTCGCGGCGGCCAGCAGCGGGTTGCCGGCGGCGAGCCCGGGATAGTCGGCCAGGTCCCAGCGATCCACCACCCCGTCACTGTGCATGACCAGGGTGGCGTCGCGCGAGAAGGGGTAGTCGTATCCGCGGATCACCGGACGCTGGTGCCCGGAGATGCCCGGCAGCGAGACCAGTCCGCGCCGCCGCTCGCCGGGCGTGACGATCATCGCGGCGATGTTGCCCAGCCCGGCATAGCGGAGCACCCCGGCGGCCGGGTCCAGTTCCGCGACCGCGAGCGCCGCGCCCCGGGTGTGCGACATGGCGGCGTGCAGGTGCCGCACCACCACGTCCGGCGGCCCGTCCGGCGCCGAGCGGAACGCGGACACCGCGGCACCGGTGGCGGCGGCGGCGAGCGGCCCATGGCCCAGCCCGTCGGAGACCAGCACCTGCCGCCGGCCGGCGGCCAGCCGGACCGCGTACCCGTCGCCGCTGCTCTGCTCGCCGGTGATCGGCCGGGCCAGCCCGGCCGCCCAGTCCGGCTCCGGCGGTGCGCCGTCCCAGACCTGGACGACCAGGACCGTGCCCTTCCCCGGCGACGAGTAGCCGTCGAACCGGCTCGACTGCCGGGCGATCGCGCCGAGCCCGATGCCGAGCGTGCCGGCGGTGGAGTGGCCGTCGACGGAGGAGAGCGTGAGGTCGGCCATGCCCGGGCCGGAGTCGATCGCCACCAGCTCCACCCCGGCATACCCGCCCCGGCGTGCCGGACGCATCAGGACCGTGCCCTCGCGGGCGTGCTTGACCAGGTTGCTGGTGATCTCCGCGGTGACGATGGCCAGGTCCGCGACGCGCGACGCGCTCAGTTCGAGCTGCCGGCCGAGACGCTCGGCCGCCCGGCGTACGCTGCCGGCTGTCGCTCCGGTGTCGACCCGGAACCAGATCCCGTGGTCGGGCACCACGTCGGCGATCATCGCGACCACTTGGTGATGGTGATCCTCGTTCCCTCGCCGACAGCCGTCCGGATGTCGAAGTCGTCGACGAGCCGGCGGGCGCCACTGAGTCCCAGACCCAGTCCGCCGCCGGTGGTGTAGCCGTCGGTGAGCGCCAGGTCGAGGTCGGGGATGCCCGGTCCCTCGTCGGCGAAGACGATCCGCACGCCGCGTCGACGGCCGTCTTCCACGGTGCTCACCTCGGCGCTGCCCCCGCCGCCGTAGATCAGCGTGTTGCGGGCCAGCTCGCTGGCGGCGGTGACGAGCTTCGTCTGGTCGACCAGGGAGAGGCGGACCGCGACGGCGGTGCTGCGCACCAACTGCCGGACCCGCACCACGTCCTCGTCGCTGCGGATCGCCTGCGTCGCCGGCACACCCAGGTCGACGCCCGTGGTCATGCCGTCGCCGTCGTCTCGGTGCCCTCGTCGTCGGCCGCCTCGTCCCACTCGTCGGCACGGCTGGCCGCGATCAGCTCCATGCCGCGCTCGACGTTCAGCGCGGTACGGATGCCGTTGAGCGACAGCCCCAGCTCGACCAGGGTGATGGCGACGGCGGGGCGCATGCCGACCACCACCGTCTCGGCGTCCAGCACCTTGGAGATGGACGCGATGGTGGAGAGCATCCGGCCGACGAACGAGTCGACGATGTCCAGCGCCGTGATGTCGATGATCACACCGTGGCAGCCGGTGGCGACGATCCGCTCGGCCAGGTCCTCCTGCAACTGGATCGCCGTCTGGTCGGACATGTCGAGCTGGATGGAGACGAGCAGGATGTCGCCGATCTTGAGGATCGGCACCCGTTCCATCAGGACTCCCGGCGCGAGCGGCGGGCGGTGGTCTCGACCCCGGTGAGGCGCAGCACGTGGCGCAGCGCGTCGGCGAGGCTGGCCTTGGTCGCGATGTCGCCGAACTCGATGCCGAGGGCGACGATCGTCTGGGCGATCTGCGGCCGGATGCCGGAGATGATGCAGTCGGCGCCCATCAGCCGGGCGGCCACCACGGTCTTGAGGATGTGCTGGGCGACCTGGGTGTCCACCGCCGGCACGCCGGTGATGTCGATGATCGCGTACGGCGAGCCGGTGTCGACGAGCGTCTGGAGCAGCCGCTCCATCACCACCTGGGCGCGGGCCGAGTCCAGCGTCCCGACCAGCGGGACGGCGACCACGCCCTCCCAGAGCTTGACCACCGGGGTGGACAGCTCCAGCAACTGCTCCGCCTGGTCGGCGATCAGGCTCTCCCGCGCCCGGACGAACGTCTCGAACGTGAACAGCCCCATCTGGTCCACGAGCGCGGAGAAGGCGACGAAATCGCGCAGGGCGTCGGCGCCCTTCTCCTCCTCCAGCACCTCCAGCAGGGTGTCCTTGAGCGCGAACACGCTGATCGCGGTCTCGGTGGCGGAGAACCCCTGCCGGGCCCGGTTGGTGGACAGCTCGGACAGCACGGCGCGCAGCTCACCGCCGTGCTCGTCGGCCAGGTCGGCGACGCCCTGCCGACCGGCGTCGATCAGCGCGCGGTGCAGCTCCTGTACCTGGCGAGCCAGTTCGGCCCGGCTCAGCCGACCGCGCAGCGAAGCGGCGACGATCTCGGTCCAGCGGCTGGTCAACCGGTCCGCGTGCTGAGTGAGCAGGTGGGCGAGCCGATCACCCTGTTCGGCGCTCAACGCCATGGTTGACCTCCCTGATTTGGACGGGCGGACTCTATCACCGGAGGCTGGTGCGCTAGTTGTCGCGTAGCAAAGAATGATCGACCGCACCGTGACCGCTCCCGTTCTGCGCGGCGTGCCCTTCGTGGGATACCGTTTCCCCCGAACACAGGAGGTCGACGAATGTCCTTGACGGTGCATACGGAACAACGCGGCGACGTGGTCGTCGTGTCGGTCGCGGGCGAGCTGGACATGGCCACGGCACCGCAGCTGCAGGACCAGATCACGGACCTACTGGACAAGGGACGCAGTCGCCTCGTCTTCGACCTGGCCGAGGTGTCGTTCTGCGACTCCACCGGCCTGTCGGTGTTCGTCCGGGCGAAGAACAACTGCGACGAGGTGGGCGGCGTGGTCCGGCTGGCCGCCCCGCAGCGCGGCGTGCTGCGCATCCTCGAGGTCAGCGGCCTGGTCGAGGTGCTGCACACGTACCCGACGGTGGAGCAGGCCGTCGCGGGCGATCCCACCCCGGCCTCCTCCTGACCGATCCCGCTCAGCGCTCGTCCTCGATGTAGCGGGGACGGGCGATCACCATGCCCGCTGCCGTCTGCACGGCCAACGCCACCAGCAGGAAGCCGATCGGGGCCGTCCAGCCGCCGGTCGCCTCGTAGAGGATGCCGACCAGCAGCGGTCCGAGCGCCGCGATCACGTACCCGGTGCTCTGCGCGAACGCGGACAGCGCCACGGTGCCCTCGGCGGTCCGGGCGCGCAGCCCGATCGTGGTCAGGATGAGCGGGAACGCGCCCTGGCCGAGCGCCAGCAGCAGCACCCACAGCGGCGCCAGGCCGCGCGGGGCCAGCGCCAGACCGGTGTACGCGGCCGCGGAGAACACGGTCAGCGACAGCACCAGCGGTCGCAGCGTCGCCAGCCGCCCGGCCAGCGTCGGCATCATCAGCGCCACCGGCACGCCCAGCGCGGTCACGCCGGCGAGCAGCAGCCCGGCCACCTCCGGCCGGTACCCGGCGTCGCGGAAGAGCTGGGCCAGCCAGCCCATGATCGCGTACCCGCTGAGCGACTGCGCCCCGAAGTAGACCGCCATGGCCCAGCCGAGCCGGGTCCGGGCCGGTTGCACCCGGGCCGGGGCGGCGACCGCCACCGCCGGGGGCGCGGCCCGTCGGGCGGCGCGGGCACGCAGCGCCAGCGGCACCCACGGGAGTACGGCCAGCGCGGCCAGCCCGGCCCAGATGCCGAGTCCGGCCCGCCAGGAGCCGAACGCGTGCGCCACCGGCACGGCGGAGGCGGCGGCCACCGTCGTCCCCACCGTCAGGGCCATCGTGTACGCCCCGGTGACCAGCCCGGTGCGGTGCGGGAAGTGCTGCTTGACGAGCATCGGCAGCAGGATGTTCGCCACCGCGATGCCGGCCAGCGCGAGCGCGCTGGTGAGCACGAAGACCGCCGCCGAGCCGGTGACCACGCGCAGCACCTGCCCGACGGTGAGCGCCAGCATGGCCACCACCAGCACCCGGGGCGCGGCCCAGCGGCGGACCAGCCACGGGGTGAGCGCGCCCAGCCCGGCGAACGCGATGGTGGGCAGCGTGGTGACCAGGCCGGCCATGGTCCCGGAGAGGCCGAGCCCGGTCCGGATCTCGTCGAGCAGGGCGCCCAGGCTGGTCACCGCGGCCCGCAGGTTCAGCGCGACGAGCAGCATCCCGACCAGGACGAGCAGACCGCCCCGGACCGGGCGGGCCGCCGGACCGCGGCCCGGCGCGGGGGTGACGCCCGGGGCGGGCACTGTCGCGGCGGGCGCAGGTGGCGGAGTCATGACCTCGAACCTACAATCATGGGATGAATTTCGGCAGCAGGTGTAACCGGTGACACCGGCCGTCAATTCCGTCTCCGTGCCACCGCGCGGTCACCGGGTCCGGCAGACCACCGAACAGCTCCGGGAACGGATCCTCGGCGGCGAGTGGCCGGTGGGCGGGCGCATCCCCACCGAGCCGCAACTGGTCGCCGCGCTCGGGGTGGGGCGCAACACGGTTCGCGAGGCGGTCCGGGCGCTCGTGCACGCCGGGGTGCTGGAGTGCCGGCAGGGCTCCGGCACCTACGTGGTGTCGACAGACGAGCTGGCGCCGGTGGTGGCCCGCCGGCTCACCGACGACCGGATGACCGAGGTGGTCGAGGTCCGGCGCGCGTTCGAGGTGGAGGCCGCCCGGCTCGCCGCGCTGAGGCGTACGCCCGAGGACCTGGCGGCGCTCGACGGCGCGCTCGCGGCCCGCGAGACCGCCTGGCGCGGCGGCCGGGTGGACGAGTTCGTCGAGGCGGACGCCGCGCTGCACACGGTAGTGGTGGCCGCCGCGCACAACGCCATGCTCGCCGAGCTGTACGCCTCGGTCGGCGCCGCGCTGCGCAGCACCGTGGCCCAGGCGATGGGCGAGGCGCTGACCCCCGAGCGGTACGTGGACCACGGCCGGCTGGTCGAGGCGATCCGGGCCGGCGACCCGCAGCGGGCGGCGATCGAGGCCGGTGCTTTTCTCGAAGGGCCCGCCGGGGCATAGGTTGTCCCCGACGCAGACTCATCAGGGCACGGGAGTACGGATGCTCAAGGGCTTCAAAGACTTCATCATGCGCGGCAACGTCGTCGACCTGGCGGTCGGTGTCGTCATCGGCGCCGCGTTCACCGGCGTGGTCACCCAGCTCACCAAGTCGTTCCTGGAACCGCTGGTACGGGTGTTCATCGTGTTGATCACCGGCAACAAGGACGGGCTCAGCGGCTCGACGCCCGCGTTCCGGGGCATCCCGTTCGACTGGGTGGCCTTCGTCAACGCGTTGATCACGTTCATGCTCACCGCGGCGGCGCTGTACTTCCTCGTCGTCTACCCGATGAACAAGCTCGCCGAGCGCCGCAAGCGCGGCGAGGAGCCGCCGCCCTCGGCCCCGAGCGAGGAGGTCAAGCTGCTCACCGAGATCCGGGACGCGCTGCTCGCCGGCGACCACGGCACACCGGGCCAGCGCAGCGCCCTCGACGACGTGCTCGGCCGCCGGCAGGAGCCACCAGCGCCGCGCTGACGCCATAGCCGATCGGCCCCCGCGACGATCTCGCGGGGGCCGACGTGTATCGAACACATGTTCGATAGAGTCCGGGCATGGAGCAGCGCAGGCACTGGTGGAACGGGAAATGGGGACGCCTCGCCCGGCGAGACGTCTTCCTCCGGGTGGACGGCGACCGCTGGCACGTGGAGCAGCGGGCCGGCGGCGCCGAGGGGGTCTCCCGGTTCTACGAGCACGCCAGCGTCGAGGAGGCCGAGGAGACGGTCCGGGCGCTGCTGGACGGCACCGACACCTGGCGCGAGCTGTCCCCCCGGCCGCCGGGCGGCTGGGCCCCGTCCGTTTAGCGCCCGCGCGACCCGGGAACCGCTTCCGCATGAGCCAGCAGCAGGACACCGTCTCCCGGGTCACCACCGGCATGCGGGTGGTCGACTCCGCAGGCGTCGAGGTGGGCACAGTCGATCTCGTGCAGCGCGGCGACCCGGCCGCGGTGACCGTGCAGGCGCCCGCCCCTGTCGACCCGGGCAGCAGCCTGGACGAGTTGATCGAGTCGGCGGCGGCCGAGGAGCCGGACGTGCCGGCCGACCTGGCCGCCCGGCTGCTGCGCGACGGCTACCTCAAGGTCTCCACCGAGCTGGTCCGCACCGGCGCAGTCTACGTGCTCGCCGACCGGATCGCGGCGGTGACCGACGGCGCGGTACGCCTCACCGTCCCGGCCGCGGAGCTACCCGCCGAGGAGTGACCCGATCGCTTCCCCCGGCCCGTGTCGCCTGATCCGGCACGGCCGGCTCGGCCCGCGGGGGTGCGGCCCGGCCGCGGAACAGCAGCAGCATCAGCCAGCCCGCGACCAGTCCCCAGAACGCGCCGCCCACCCCGAGCAGGCTCACCCCGGAGGCGGTGACCACGAACGTCACCACCGCTGCTTCCCGCGCGTCCGGCTGGGCGACCGCCGCCGTGACGGCTCCGGCGAGCGCGCCGAGCAGGGCGAGCCCGGCGACGGCCTCGACCAGCACCGGTGGGGAGAGCAGCACCAGGGCGGTGGCCACGCCGGCGCCCAGGCCGAGCAGGGCCAGGCCGATCCCGGCGGTGACCGAGGCGATCCAGCGCCGTTCCGGGTCCGGGTGGGCGTCCGGGCCGGCGGCCAGGGCGGCGGTGATCGCGGCCAGGTTCACCGCGTGCCCGCCCGCCGGGGCGCCGAGCGCGGTGGCGAGTCCGGTCACCCGCAGCGCCGAGCCGAGCGGGGCCCGGTAGCCGTACCCGGCGAGCACCGCGGTGCCGGGCACGTTCTGCGCGGCCATGGTGACCAGGAACAGCGGCAGCGCGAGCCCGACGACGGCGGGCAGCGTCCAGGCCGGCGCGGTGAACGCGACGACCGGTGCGGCGTCCAGCCGGGCCGGCCCGGAGGTGGTCAGCGCGATCGCGACCACCGCCACGGCGAGCGCGCCCGGCACCGCCCACCGGCGGGCGAACCGGTGCAGCAGCAGCCAGACCAGCACCACGGGCCCGGCCAGCAAGGGCACCTCGACCAGGGCGCGTACCGGCGCCGTACACAGCGGCAGCAGCACCCCGGCGAGCATGGCGGAGGCGATCGGGGTGGGGATGGCGGCGACCGCGCGGCCGAGCGCGGGGATCAGCCCGGCCGCGATGATCAGCAGCCCGGCGAGCAGGAAGGCGCCGACCGCCGCGGGCCAGCCGCCGGCGACCGGCCCGGTGGCCACCAGCAGCGCCGCGCCCGGCGTGGACCAGGCGATCGACAGCGGCAGCCGGTGCCGCAGGCCGAGCCAGACCGCGCAGGCGCCGCTGGCGACGCAGAGCGCGAGCAGGCCGGAGGCGGCCTGCTCCGGTTCGGCGCCGACCGCGCGCAGCCCGGCCAGGACGACTGTGAACGAGCTGGCGAAGCCGACCAGGGCGGTCACCACGCCGGCCAGGACGGGTTGGAGCCGACCGCCCATGCTCTCCTCCTCCGCGCTGTTCCGTTTACGGAACGGCACGGTGTAGCACGATAGCGCTGCGGTTCGGCCCGGGACGGCGCAGTTCTCCCCCGCCCACTCGACGTGCCGCACGTCTATGCGGTGGTGGGGGAGGAGGAGGTCCACGCGAGCCTCCTGCTGCGCTATCCTCGTCCATCCATACTGGACAGTTGACGCATACCCAGGATGCAAGCGGATGACATTTCTTTCAGCAGACCCGCCAGCGCGTGCAGACGCGGAGCCGTTCTTCTTGGCAAGCTTGTCGTCATGACGCTCATCCTCCGCTCGGCCATCCTCAACGACGTCGGCCTCGTCCGGACCAACAACGAGGACTCCGCCCTCGCCGGTGACCGCCTCGTGGCGGTGGCGGACGGCATGGGCGGGCTCCCCGCCGGCGAGGTGGCCAGCGAGATCGTCATCCGCATCCTGGACGAGCTGACGCCGCCCACCGGCGCCGACGAGGCGGCCGACGCGCTGCGCGCCGTCGTGAGCACCGCGAACCAGCGCATCCGCGCGGCCGTCACGGTGGACCCGGCCCGCGACGGCATGGGTACGACGCTCACCGCCGCCCTGCTCGCCGGGGACGCCCTGGTCCTGGCGCAGGTCGGCGACTCCCGCTGCTACCTGCTGCGCGACCACGAGCTGACCCAGCTCACCCGCGACGACACGTTCGTGCAGGCGCTCGTCGACCAGGGCGCGCTCTCCCGCGACCAGGCCCGGCACCACCCGCAGCGCTCGCTGGTCACCCGCGCGGTGCAGGGCTCCGACGCGCCACCCGCCGTCGGCGCGCTCACCGTCTTCCCCGGCGACCGGCTGCTGCTGTGCAGCGACGGCCTCTCCGACTACGTGGAGGACGCCGCCATCGCGGCGGCGCTCGCCACGTACGGCGACCGCCAGCAGTGCGGCGAGCAACTGGTGAAACTGGCCCACCAGGCCGGCGCACCGGACAACGTGACAGTGGTCATCTCGGACGTCACCGAGGCGTGAGCGGGCGCCCTTCCGGTTGCGGACCACGGCGGGTGCGGTTGGGATGAACGGATGCACATTCGCCGGCTGGCCGCCGATGAACGACTGACCACCAGCTTCCCGCTCCAGGCGTACGCGTTCGAGTCCTCGCCGATGGGCGCCACCCGGACCGACCAGTTCCGCGCCTACCTGCCGTACAACGCGGGGAACACGACGCTGGTGGCCGAGGAGGACGGGGTCACCGCGGCGGCCGTGTCGGCGATCCCGATGCGGCAGAACCTGCGCGGCGCGGTGCTGCCGATGGCCGGTGTCGCGGGCGTGGCCACCCATCCGCTGGCCCGCCGGCGCGGCCACGTCCGCACGCTGATGCAGCAGCTTCTCGACGGCATGCGCGACGAGGGCCACCAGCTCAGCGCGCTGCACCCGTTCCGCGCCTCGTTCTACGAGCGCTTCGGCTACATCGGGCTGCCCCGGCGGCGTACCGCGATCTTCAACCCGGCGGACCTGGCACCGCTGCTGCGCGCCGAACTGCCCGACGAGCTGGTCTGGGAGCGGATCGGCGCGGGGTATGCGAGGTGGCGCGCGTACACCGAACGGTGCCTGCGCGAGCGGCACGGCTTCGCGGTCTTCCCGGACTTCCGAGCCGTCGGGCTGCGCGACCGGGACGACCGCTGGCTGCTCAGGGTGGTGCGCGGCGGCGAGACGGTCGGCGCGGTCACGTACCGGATCGACGACCATGCCGGCACGCTGTTCGCCGACGACCTGCTCGTCGACGACCCGTACGCTCGCGCTTCGGTGCTCCAGTTCTTCGCCCGGCACGTCGACCAGGTGGCCCGGATCAGCGTGCAGGTGACCCCCGACGAACTGCCCGAGCTGTGGCTCACCGACCTCGACGTGCAGGTGGAGGCGCGGGTGGCCCGGCCCGACCCGACCGCGCCGATGGCCCGGCTGCTCAGCCTGGAGGCGCTGGCCGAGCAGCCGGTCGGGGCCGGCCGGGTGCTGGTCGAGGTGGTCGGCGACCGCTGGCTCGCCGGGCGCCACCTGCTCGACGGCACCACCGGCAAGCTGGCCGTGCTGCCGGCGCGGACCGCCGCCGAGGGCAGCGTCCCGGCCGCCCGGCTCACCGCCGCCGGGCTCTCCGCCCTGGCGTACGGCGTACTCGACCCGGTCGAGGTGGTCGTACGCGGACTCGGGGAGGTGCCGGTGGACGCGGCCGGTGAGCTGCGCCGACTCTTCCCCCGCGAGTTGCCGCACCTGTTCGCCGACTTCTGAGGCGGGTTGCCGGCACGCGCCCGGGGGTAGGGTGCAGCGCGTGCCGGAGTGGCTGGAAGCGGGATTCTGGGGCCTGCTCGCCGGGTCGGCCCTGCTGATCGGGGCGGCCGTCGGGTTCTTCGCGCGCGTACCGCGCCCGGTGACCGCCTCGGTGATGGCGTTCGGGGCGGGCGTGCTGCTGTCCGCCGTCTCGTTCGAGCTGATCGACGAGGCGCACGAGCAGGGTGGCCTGCTGCCGGTGGTGATCGGCGCGGCAGCCGGCGCGCTGCTGTACACCGGGGCGAACGTGCTGCTGGCCCGGCACGGCGCGCGGCACCGCAAACGTTCCGGCGACGAGCAGCCCTCCGAGCGGGAGCAGCCCGGTTCCGGTTCGGCGATCGCGGTCGGCGCGCTGCTCGACGGCGTACCCGAATCGGTGGTGATCGGCGCGAGCCTGCTGGCCGGCGGCCCGGTCAGCCTGGTCACCGTCATCGCGGTGTTCCTCAGCAACGTGCCGGAGGGGCTGTCCAGCGCGGCCGGGATGCGGCAGGCCGGCCGCACCCGGCGGTACGTGTTCGGGCTGTGGACGGCCATCGCGTTGATCTCCGGTGCGGCGGCGCTGGCCGGGTACACGCTGCTGGGCGGCGCACCGCCGGAGGTGCTGGCGACGATCACCGCGCTCGCCGCCGGAGCGATCCTCGCGATGATCACCGACACCATGGTCCCGGAGGCGTTCGCGGACGCGCACCTGCTGGTCGGGCTGATCACCGTGCTCGGTTTCCTGGTCGCGTTCGCGCTCTCGCACGCCTGACCGCCGGCCCGGCTTAGCGGCGGGTCGAGGATCCCCCTCTCCCGCTGCGTGATCAAGGGGTTTGTGTCCTGGTTGATCTCGCCGGGTGACACAAACTCCTTGATCACCGGGTGCGGGCAGGCGGGGTGAGGGCGGGGGGCAGGGTCAGTAGGGGTTGGGGTGGCCGGGGAGGTGGCCCCGGGTCAGGGCGGCGGGGCGGCCGGGCAGCGCCGGGTCGGGGGACAGCGGTGGGGAGTCGGCGCCGGCGCGAGCGGCCATGCCGGCGAACAGCTCCTTCAGGGCGGTCACCGTGTCGACGGCCGGTGTCCAGCCGAGTTCGGTCTCGGCGCGGTGGCTGGACATCAGCGGCACGTTCAGCGCCAGGTCGACCCAGCCGGTGTCGACCGGTTGCAGCCGCGCCCGCCAGGTCAGCGCCGCCGCGGCGCGCAGCACCGGCGTCGCCACCGGCAGCGTCCAGCCGTGGAAGTGCCGGGCCATCAGTTCCGGCGTCAGCACCGGGTCGGCCGCCACGTTGAAGGCGCCGCTCGCGTCCCCCAGAACCGCCCGGGCGTACGCGTCCGCGACGTCGTCGGCGTGCACCGCCTGCATCCGGAGTCGCCGGTTCGACGGCACCAGCGGGATGCGGCCGTACCGCAGCAGGCGCACCGGCACCAGCGGGCCGAGGAAGTAGCGGCTGATCTCCGTACCGGCCTCGCGCTGGAAGATCAGTCCCGGCCGCAGGCGTACCACGCGCAGCTTGGGGTGCTCCCGCTGCACGCCGTCCAGCAGTGCCTCGACCTCCGCCTTGTCCCGGCTGTACGACGACGTCTCCACCCCGGTCGCCGGCCAGTTCTCGCTGACCGGGTGGTTCTTCGGGCCGGGCGCGTAGGTGCCGACCGACGAGGCGTACACGAGGGCCGGAACGCCGACCCGGACGGCGGCCTCGATCACCGCGCGGCTGCCGCCGACGTTGGTCCGGTAGAGCGTGCGCCGGTCGTGGCTGGGCTGGATCTGCCAGGCCAGGTGCACGACCGCCCGCGCCCCGGCGAAGATCCGCACGAGCTGGTCGGCGGCGCCCGGTGCGCCGATGTCGCAGGAGTGCCACTCGACGTCGTCGTACGGTTCACCGGCGTCCGGCCCGGGCAGCCGGCGGGCCACGCCGACCAGTTCGGTGCCCGCCTCCCGCCGCAGCCGGCGCAGCACCGCCGTCCCCACGTTGCCGGTCGCCCCCACGATCACGATGCGCATGACCGGTGCGGTACCCGTTGAACCGGGTGGCAACCGCTCACGGACGGGGGTTCGTGCGCACCCAGCCCTTCTCCCGGTCACGGCGACCCGCGGTAGCGGCCAGGCAATGCGGGCAGACCCAGCCCTCCGGGTCGGCCGCGGTGAGCACGTCGGTGCCGGAGTAGTCGAACGGCACGTGCGGGAAGCGGCGCAGGCGGGTCCGGCTCAGCGGCAGCCCGCACAGCGTCTGGTTCTGACCCGGCAGCCAGGCGTGGACCTCACCGCCGGGCCGGCGTGCACCGTCGTCGCCCGGCACCTCGCGGGACGCCGCCACGGCGGCGGTGGTCGTGACTCGCATGGTCGCCCAGGTTCCCCGGCCGCCGCGGTTCACGCCTGGCGGCGACAACCCCTGGGGTACGCGGGCCGATCGCGTACTCCCGTGGTGGTAGCCCGGTCGACGACTCCGGGACGACGACCGGCGGCGATGCGCGTCCATACGCTGCCGCCGTCACCACTTGTCACGACCCCAGGGAGCCCCGAGATGTCCATCCGTCACCTGCTCGCCGGCGCAGTCGCCCCGGCCGCGCACATCCCGCTCGCCACCGGGGGCATCGGCGGCTCCGGCCGGGTCGGCGCCACTTTCATCGCCGTGGTGGCCCTGGCCAGCGTGGTCGTCGGCGGGCTGGCGCTGAGCCGCTCCCGCCGCGGGCCGGGCGAGGGGCGGGTCCAGGCCCTTGTGGCGGCCGCGGCGGGAGTGGTCAGCCTGGTCCTCAGCGCCTGGCACCTGGCGCTGACCACCGAGGGTCTCGGCAGCGGTCAGGGCCGTGCCGGTGCGGTCGCCGGTGTGGCGTTGGGGCTGATCGGTGCGGTGCTGGGCGGGCTGGCGCTGGCCCGTTCCCGGCGTACCGCCTGACCGGCCGCTCGTTCCGGCCGGCTGCTCGTCGTGTCCCGGCTGCTCGTTCAGGAGGCGGTGAGCCAGCCGGGCACGGTGAGCCCCGACTCGTACGCGAGCACGACGAGCTGGGCCCGGTCCCGTACCCGCGTCTTGGTCATGATCCGGCTGACGTGCGTCTTCGCGGTGGCCGGGCTCAGCACCAGCCGGGCCGCGATCTCGTCGTTCGACAGGCCGGCGGCGACCAGGACGAGCACTTCCCGTTCCCGCTCGGTGAGTGCGCTCAGCCGTGGGCCCGGGTCGGGGTGCCGGGTGCGGGCGGCGAACTCGGCGATCAGCCGGCGGGTAACCCTCGGGGCGATCAACGCGTCGCCCCGGGCCACCACCCGTACGCCGTGGATCAGCTCCGCCGGCTCGGTGTCCTTGACGAGGAAGCCACTCGCGCCGGCCCGCAACGCGCCGTAGACGTAGTCGTCCAGGTCGAACGTGGTCAGGATGATCACCCGGGCCCCGGTGCCGGCAACGATCTCGCGGGTGGCGGCGAGCCCGTCCAACAGCGGCATCCGGATGTCCATGAGGACGACGTCCGGCCGCAGCTCCCGCGCCAGCCGCACCGCGGTGACGCCGTCTGCGGCCTCGCCCACCACCTCGATGCCGTCCTCGCCGTCGAGGATCGAGCGGAAGCCGGCGCGTACCAGGGTCTGGTCGTCGGCCAGCAACAACCGGATCATGCGGTCTCCCCCAGTTCCGCGCGCGGCGCAGGGACCGGCAGCGGGGCGGGTCGCAGCGGAAGGCGGGCCCGCACCAGGAATCCGCCGTCCGGCCCCGGTCCGGTGGTGAGCGAACCGCCCAGCGCCCGGGCCCGCTCGCCCATGCCGAGGACCCCGGTCCCGGCCCCGTTCCCGGTTGTGGTGTCGGGCGGGCCCGTCGGACCGGCGCCGTCGTCCGCCACCTCCACCACCACCTCGTCGCCGTCCGGCAAGACCCGGACCACCGCCGTGCTCGCGCCCGCGTGACGGCTCACGTTCGTGAGCGCCTCCTGGACGATCCGGTACGCGGACAGATCCACCTCCGGCGGCAACGGCCCGGTATCCGTCACCTCGGTACGCACCGCCAGCCCGCAGCGCCCCGCCCCCGTGACCAGCTCGTCGAGGCGGTCGAGACCGGGCGCGGGATCACTCGGCGTCGTACCCTCCTGCCGGAGCACGCCCAGCGCCGCCCGCAGCTCGCGCAACGTCTCCCGGCTCGTCCGCTTGATCACCGCGAGCGCCTCCGCCGACCGCTCCGGATCGGGCCGGTGCAACGCGGCGCTCGCCTGCACGCTGATCAGCGACAGGTGGTGGCCGAGCAGGTCGTGCAGCTCACGGGCGATCCGCAGCCGCTCCTCGGTGGCCCGGTGCCGGGCCTCCTCCTCCTTGCGCCGCTCGGCGGCCAGCACGCGCGCCTGCACCTCGGCGAGATAGGCCCGCCGGTTACGGGTCACGCCGACGATGACCGCGACGAGCCACCCGGCGTGCAGCAGCGTCGCGCCGTTCCCGCTGACGCCGGTCCGGGTGTAGCTGTCGGCGACGGCGAAGGAGACGACCGACGCCAGGCCGAGCCCCACCGCGACCGCGAGGTGCCCCTCGTCGACGACCGTGTACAGCGCCACGACGAACACCAGCATGACCGGCCCGGGGCGGTGCAGCAGAGCCCCGTACGCGGCGACAGCGGCCAGCGCCACCACGCCCACCGCCACGGGGTATCGCCGGCGCAGGTAGAGCGCGGCGGAGGAGGCGAGGACGACAAGCAGCGCCACGATCTCGGCGGTGGTGTCGATGCCCTCCGACTGAACCATGAGGCCGAGCAGGGCCACCAGGGCGACGGCGGGCACCAGTGCAGCTTCCGCTTTGAGGCCGTGTCGGTGCCAGCTCGACATTGCCGAAGCGTAGCGGTCCGCGGACGCAGCGGAGGGCCCCGAAGTGGGATCGTGGCGTGCCGGAGGGTCGATGCGTGACGCACGCCGGGGCTGATCAGGTTCGGGTAACCTGTGCGTGCGGGCCGCTAGCTCAATGGCAGAGCTGTGGACTTTTAATCCATAGCAATGTCCGCCAGCACTGAGACGATCATGCAACGACCTGCGCGAATGCCGCGCTCTTAATCCACTATGGATCCGTGATGCTCGCGGGTTGCTCGCTTGCCATACGGAACGTGCCCGCCACCTGCGACAGGCGCACGGCGCGGGTTGAGCTCAGGAAATGGGGTACCGGTTTTCCCTAAGGCGGTGCTCTATCTGTGCACGCAGGCAATGACCTGCGGCTTCCTATTCTATTCTTCATGTGAGGGGGCCGCACGGGATGACGCGGAACTGGTGGCGGGGTGGGTTGACGACGGAGTCCGGCGACGAGTTGCCCCTCGGCGCGTCCGAGGAACGCGGCTCTTACCTGGAGAAGTGGACCTGGAGG
This sequence comes from Micromonospora sp. NPDC005686, assembly GCF_042871665.1. Lineage (NCBI taxonomy): Bacteria > Bacillati > Actinomycetota > Actinomycetes > Micromonosporales > Micromonosporaceae > Micromonospora > Micromonospora sp. NPDC005686. The sequence goes on along the minus strand of NZ_JBIAIY010000002.1, from coordinate 25,351 downwards.
ACGAAACACCTGCACCGCCGGGATGCAACAGCAGCACTCGGGCGTCGTTGGGCGTCCTCCAGCGACCGCGAGTTGGGGGCACCGCTCAAATCGGCTGCCGACGCATCAGCGCTGCTGTCGCGGCGCGCAGGAGGGAGGCCGAGCCACTTCCATCAGCTTCACGGACAGGTGTTCCCGGCCGACAGTTCGCACGGATGAAGCCAGTCGCGGCGTGAGTCGCGCAGCGTGTGGCCATGACCACGACGTCGGCACGCCGAGCCCACTGTCTTAGTTGCGTGCTGCCGACGTAATCATGGCTTGTGATGACGTTGACCTGGGGTGCGACGGCATTGAAGGTCGCGGCTACCCGGCCGAGGACCTTTTCGTCCAGTGAGTACAGGAGCAGATCCTGAGCCATCACTAACGACCATGCCTCTGCTGATGATTTCGGTTCGGGCTCAGGCCACGGGAGTTCAACGGCGATTTCGGCACTCAGTTGAGCGGCAAAAGTAGCCTGATCGGGGTCGAGGCGGGTGCTGTGATCGCTCAGCGGTCGAAGTAGGCGGTAACCCAGTCGAAGCCGGGCGTCGGAGTCTGGACACGCCGACCGTGCGACGAGGTCGACGAGGTCGAGGACGACTGGGGCACGATCGGGGCCGGCCCATCGCGGTGCTTCAGCCGTCAGGTCGTCCAGGAGGTGTGCGTATGCGGGGGCGTCCGGTGCGGACCGAAGGACGATTTCTGTGAGAGCGACGACGCCGGCCAGGTCACCAGGGCTGAAACGGTCATGGGTGAGCGCGTTAACGAGGAACTCACGTGCTGATTTCGCCGCTGGGGTCAGGTAGCGGTCCGAATCGACGAATGGGCCAACAAGTGACCAAATTCGGTCCGCCGCTGCATCGTCGAGTTGACCGAGGACGGCAGCGATCTGGTCGTCGTGCTCGGCTGCTTGTGACCATTGGCGCCACTGCTCGCCGGCAAGGACCTCAGTGACGGGTGACCGGACTGCGACGGCTTGTACCAACTGAAGCCATGACGCTGGTGCTGCTGCCGGCGGGCTGGATCTGCGTTCGGTCGGTTCTGGGACATTGCCTCCCCCATGCGGTTCGGGGCGGGTGTTGCGGTATTTCGCGGCCAGTTCAGGTGCCAACCGTTCGACCGCTTCGAGGACATCGGGTTGGTCGCGTAGGAGGTCTAAGATGGGTGTGCTGTTTACGACGATTGCAGCTAGCGCGAGGACAGTGAGCGCTTCAGGGCTCAGTTCGGAAAGTTCGCCGTTCATGAGGGCGGGGACCAGAGTTCCGGCCTCGATGAGGCGGGTCCGCGCAAGGTCGAGGTCGCCGTTTGCTAGGGGTTCCGCCAGTGCGGTGGCAAAGATCGCTGCGAGGATGGCGTCGCGCACAGGGATGGGTGGGTGCGTGATGGCGACATCGGGCAGTTCTGCGAGCCGGAGCAGTTCGCTGTTCCGGCCGAGGCGGGATAAGCGCTTGATGCGCAGGTGAGCGACGTTTGTGGCGCTGAGCCCGCCGGTGGCCGAGAGTTGATCGAGGATCGATGCTGAGGCAGTGTTGTCGCCTGCGGCCATGGCAACGTCAAACTGGCTGAGCAGCCGGCCGACGGGAGTCGGCGTATGCCAGGACCGTCGTGGGCGTGCTCGTATGGCTTGCTGGAGTAGCCGTACGGCGTCCCACATGTCTTTCTCTTTCGAGCGTGGGCTCGCGATGACGAAGATTGAACTGTGGCCGGCGAACTCAAGGACAGCCCGATCTATCGGATCATTCGGGTTGAGGCGTGCGGGCAGGCCGTGAAATCTGGCGAAGCTGGTGCCGATGAACGCCTGGAGCAGTTCACCAACCGTCGCCGCATGTCGTTCATCGTGGGGGATGACGTATGCCACCCATTGCCGGGTCTCGGGGTCCTGGCGCGGCAGGATGATGGGGACGTCAGATGCCTCATGAAGGACTTGGAGGTAAGGAACGAGGCGGCGTCCGACAGGCGAGCCCGGATCGCGGTCCGGCCACACAGGATTTGCTGGACCGAAGAACGCTTCGATGAGCCGGTCCGCCCGAATGGCGTAGCTGCTCTCGGTGCGGCGCCCGGTCATTCGAGTCCTCCAAAACGGTGCCGGAAGTCGAGGCGGGCGGTAGCGGCAGCTTCACTGCTCACCTTGTACGTGACGGCTTCGTCGTTGATCTGCATGCCGCGCAGGGTGAGGTTCATGGACCCCGTGAGGAGCCAATCGTCTCCGCAGAAAGTCTTCTCATGTACGTCTTCGTGTTGCTTGATCTGCAGGTTCTCGCCGTCGGCGCTGCGGCGAAGGCGGTCCAAGAACGTCGAGTTGTGCCGGTCGGGACGCGAGACGACTGTCACCCGGGCCTGGTTGTAGGTAAGTAGGGATAGGACTTCGGAAAGGGTGTACATCCGGTTCGAGGGGTCGACGAACACGCTGTCGAAGCTGCCGCTGGTGTTGTCGATGGCCGGTACGTCGCTGATCCAGGGAGACACGAGCCAGAGTTGGCTGCTCGGCGCCACCAGTTCAGCGGTGAGCACGGTTGCCAGCACTGTGTCGATGCGAAGGCCGGTCGCCCGGCCGGTCCGGACCACTCGTTCCAACGTCACTGTGTAGCCTCACGAACTTCGATCGTCGCGCGTAGATTGTCGCCGTCACGTGTGATGGTGCGAACGTCGCCGTAGACCCGCAGCACGTCGCGATCGATGGCAACCGCCGGCACGGTCCTGAGGGCTGTGCTGAAGGCTCGCATCCGCTGTGCCGGGGCGACGAGCACGACGGCGCCGCGGTCGCGTACTGCCGATCGGTAGTTGTCGAGCCAGTCGACGTCGTCGACGTTGACCACAGGCAGCCGTTCGTCGTGTGCTGCCTGCGCCAAGAGCCGATCGAGGATCGGCGTGGGGGCGTATGGCTGGTAGTGCTGCAGGTGTTGGACTCGGGCCTTGTTGCCTCGGGGCCACAGCAAGCTGAACACCTGGTCCGGTGTAAGGCTGGTGTTGCCTGCATTCGGCACGGCGACTTGTCCGCTGCCGATGAGATATGCGAACACTGCTGCCTCGACCTCGAAGCCGAGGCGTTGCTGGAGGGCGTCCCAGGCGTGGACGAGTCCGAGCGCTGCGGCGTCGGTGGCGTTGGTGGTTCCTGGTCTTAGCAGGCGGGTGGAGAGCGCTGCCACGGCTTGATGGCGTGGGTGGCCGGTGAGTTTCGCCCATGCTGATCGAAGTTGTTGCAGCGCGCTCTCAGCGGCATGGGCCGAGCGCGGGTCACGGAGCGTGGACATTGCCTGTGCGGCGGGCCCTGATGGCTGGGACACGACATGGTCGAGCAGTTGCACGACGGTACTGTGAATGTAGTCGTGGTCGCTGGGGCCTAAAGCGCTGTCGACGAGGTTCCAAAATCGGCGCGGATTCTCGGCATAGTAGTGCGTCAGCTGCTCGATGATTCCGATACCGCCCAGCGATGTTTCGCTCAGCCAGACCGCGGCGGGGCCTCCGGTCCCAGGCGGCGAAACGACGTCGACGATCAGGTCGCGGTCTTGAGCGTCGGGGCACGCGCGTTGGGCAGCGGCCAGAATCGCGGCTGCCACGGTCTCGCGGTACGTCCGTTGGGCGAGGTCTTCCGTGAGGCTTACGACTTGATCGGTCCAGAGCAGCCGTGCGTGACGGTCGAGGCAGTCGGTGAGCCGCGCGTCGTTGCTGAGTTCAGTCAGACCGGCGACGAGCCTCTCAGGTGCGGCGGTCGCGACGGATCCGGCGTCGCGGTAGAGGGCCCGCAGGATCTGTTGGACGTCGTTGCGCCAGGCGCCACGACTCAATTGGGCGTGAAGGCGTTCGCCGGAGGTCGCGTTGTTGGGCTGGGTGGCGGCCAGGGCATATGCGGCCGTATACACGGTGGTCAGCCAGTTCCGCTGGAATGGATTGGCTACACCGTCGAGCGCCGGGTCCTCCGCGACGGCGGTGGCGAACGCCAGCGATCGCCACTCTGGCGATTTCAAGTGTTCGACGACGGTCGGCCGAGTGAGGTTAAGCGGTGCGAGGTCGAACCGGACTGCGTCGACGTTTAGGCGGAAGCCAAGCGCAGCCGGCCGGCCGTCCAAGCTGTAGCGGACGCTGCTGGTGACGGTGCCTGCGGTGCCGCGGTCATAGGTCGTGTCGCATTCGGCCCCGAGCGTCATTCGGCGAACCTCAGCCGGGTTGCCGGCGGCGCTCGTGGCGAAACCAACAGCGGTGATGCGGTCGGTCCAGTTGGACGGCTTGGGGATGTCCGCCATGTAGAGGCCGCTGCTGGGTTCAAGGATCTCAGACGCCCACACCGGAATGCCTTGCGATCGATCGGCGACCGCGTCCGGTGGCTGCTGCAGAGCGACGACGTGGGGCCGGAAGACCTGAACCGGCTGGTGTCCCGTCGGTGACCAGGTGCCCTGTGGCGTATAGGTCTCGACGAAACTGTCGATCTCTAGAGCGCCGTTGGCCTGGACATCTGGCAGCGGCAGCCATGTGCGGTGATTGCTGCGGCGGTAGCCATAGCGGCGGCTGACGCGTCCGGGCACTGCCTCGCGGAGCGCCCGCTCGATGGGAAGGGCTTCCCAATCCTCTGCGAATGGCAGCCGGAAGTTGACCTCCGGCACGTTCAGCGGCTCGTACAAGGCCGTGGTGAGGAACTCGGGTAGCAGGCTTCCGGGATGCGCGCCTGGGTCCGGGTCGACGGGTCGCCACCCGGACCGCAGCCGGCGCAGGGCTGTGGGCACCACGCCGAGCAGGAGGGCACGCGGCTGTTCCCAGAGCAATGCCTGAGCCTCGTCGGCGCTGATGTCAAGGGCGCGACGCAGGTGGACGATCAGGCTGTCCTGCAATGTTGGGTCGATGATGAGTTTTTCCAGCAAATCGGCGAGTGCCTGCCCCTGTGCTGGAGACGGCGGGCGGGCAGTCGGGCGTGGCGCGGACAGCAGCCGGCGTGGGTCGATCTGGTTGTCCCGTAGCGTCGTGGATAGCCAGTCCAGCAGAGCCTGCGCGCCTTGGATTTTGAGTACGAAGCGGTTGCGGACCGGGAGGCGGCGCGCGGTCAACTCGGGCGAGAACAGGGAGTCGTAGGCCTGGTATGCCAGCCTGTCGCGGCCGTAGTCCGACAGGGTGATGACGGTCCAGGGGCGGGTTCCTCGGCGACGTCCGGCGCGACCGCGGCGTTGAATGAAGGCAGCCGCGTCGTGTGGCGCCTTGTGCTGAAGGACGAGACCCACGCGGTCGTCGTCGTAGCCCACCTCCAGCGACGCCGTTGCAACGATGAGATCGGCATCATCGTCCACACCGACGTCCTGCGATGACGTACGTCCTACGGCTAACTGTCCCATCAGAGCGCGAGGGTCTAGGTCACGTCCAATCTGACGTACCAGATCCCACGACTGACCGTCGATGAAGCGTTCAGCCCGGAACGGCGCTTCCGGTGACCGGAGCCCGGCCAAGACTCGCCCGGCTCGTCGAGGTCCGCGTCTAGTGCCTCCTCCTTCGGCGTCGCACAGGTCGTCGTAAAAGCGGTTCGTGACGTCTAGATCATCAGTGAATAGGAAACCGCGCGAGCCGTAGAGCATCTCCCGGCCGGGAAGGTCGAGGATTCGGCCGTACAGCATGGCGGTCTGAATGGACGTCGACAGTTGGCTCGCGCCGGAGACCGGGTCGGCGCGTAGAGCAATGGCGTACTCCCGGCCTTTGTTCTCCAGGTCTTGCGGCTGCGGCGTGACGTACTCCACCGACGCGTCCGACAGGCCTGTGAGCTGTGCGAAGAATGCAGCGGCGTCGCGCAGGGTGGCGCTCAGCCCGACGAAGGTCACCGGGTTTCGCACGGCGTGGCGCCATCGCCGGAGTACGAGTCCCACCTGGGCGCCGTGCATGCCGGTGTAGGTGTGAGCCTCGTCCAGGAGCACCAGCGACGGCCGGCGTAGGCCGCGCCAGCCGAGGAGTTGACCGAGCCCAGGGTCGGTGGCGTTGCGGTTGAGCATCTCCGTCGTGGTGAATAGAAGGTCCGGTGGATTGTCGCGTAGCGAGTCACGGGTCAAAACGACATCGTCGATGACAAGCCCACAGGTGGCCTGAGTGCAGTGCAGGCGATCCCGGTTCTCGTTCTGATCTTGGCGAGACCAGATCAGTTCCTGGCGGCACTGGGGACACGACAGGTAGGGACACACGACATCGGCGCCGCGACTGCGCCACGCACGGGTCAGGTGAGATGTCTGTGCGCGTAGACGCTGGGCGTTGTGCGGCGTGTCGCCGTACAACACTCCGATCCTGAGCCGGCGGCTCGTCCCGGCGCCGGCCTCCTCATTCACCCGCAATGAGGTGGCGACCGCCTCCCGCAACTGGTCACGCAGCAGTTCGATCCGAGGGTAAAGAGCCAGCGTATGCACACCGGTTCCGCCCGTCCGCGAGTGCGCAGCCATGGCGGCGAATGCGGGGAGGTAGAAACCCAGCGTCTTTCCGCTGCCGGTGCCGGCACCGACGATGACACCCGCGCTCTGGCGCGCATTCAGCGCCGTGGTGATCGCTCGCGTCGCGTCCACCTGGAATCTCGCCACAGTTGGATGTCTGAGCAGCGCTCGCGCGGTTGACTCATGCCCGGCCGTCCACGCCTCGATGAGGGCGAGTTCCTGCAGGGCGTCCTCGATGAGGACGTTGCGCTCAGGGTAGCGACGCGGTGCTGTGTGGAGGCGGTAATCGGCGACGAGCGTTTTGCCTTGCTCCCACCAACGCGCTGGGGGCGACGTGAGGTCGCGGGGGCCGAATAGCTGTCGCAGTCGGGTGGTGAGACGCACGGTCTCGCCCATGCGTGTGCGGTAGCGGGGCGGTGACGTCGCCGGGATGCGCATCAGCAGTGCGCCATCGAGGAGGGCCGTGAGGACGTCGTCGGGGTCCACGTTTGCCGAGGTCGGGGACTGCAGGAGTTGCTCATTAATCGTCTCGAGCACCTCCTCGTGCGAGAGGGTGCCCGTGGTCACGCCCCAAACCAGGAGGGGCAGTTCGAGATCCTCCAGATGATCGAGGACGCCAGACAGGGTGCGTCCGTCGAGCCCCTGAGTCACAAACCCCTCCTATGGAGTTCAATCTGGTCGGCCAGACCGTACTCCCGTAGCATCGCGATCTCTGCGTCTGAGACTCGATCGAGTGACACCCGTCGGCCAAGGCGAAACAGTAACGCCTCAAGCTCCGGCTCGGGTTCCCGCAGGTAGCTCAGCGACTCCTTCAGGCCGGCATGTGTCGTCACGAAGGAGGAGATCTCCCGTACGTGAGGCACTTCGATCTTGCCAAGTCTCTTCAGTTCGGTGAACCATGTCTGCTGGTCGCGCTGGGCGGCAGCGGGCAACACTGCCAAACGTTGAATCGGGAGTTCGGCCAACCGCTCGCTGGTCCACCTCAGCCACACCCCTGTCAGCGTGGCCTGCACCCGCTCAAGGACGCCCTCTACCTTCTGGCGGGCCGCGGTGATGGCGCGAACTGATGGCAGTCCGTCCGCGGCAAGTTGCGCGAATCTCTCGCGTCCCTCATCGACCTGACCCACCGGCACATCGGCGCCTTGTTCCTGCAGAGCGCGACCCGCTTCAAGCAACCGGCGCAGTTGCTCAAGCGCGCTGCCGAGGCCATCGGCCTGCGTGAAGACCCGCTTGGCGTTGTCTTCCGCGACAGACCCTTCGCGTAGCCGGTTCGCCTCAGCAGTGAGCGCCCTCGCCTTGTCTAGAACAGACATCGCTGTCATGCCCCCACCTCTGCCCACTGCCGCAAAACTTCTTGAACCCGTAGTGCCGCCGACTCGCCAGAACCGCCAGTTTTCAACCTGGCCTGGTCCAGTCGCTCGGTCAACCAAGCGTTACCAGCGACGAGGAAGCGTTCAATCGCGGCCAGGTCCGCCCCTCGGTCTGCTGCGCATGTCGCCAGGACCGCGCGGAACCGGCTGTCGTCGTCCTCGGCAGCCGCGACGCGCGCTATGTCACGCTCCAGCCGATCGATGGATTTCCAGTCGCGTTGCCGAACGTCAGCCAGCAAGGATCGGAATGTTGGCAGGTCCACCGGGCCAAGGCCCTCGTCGACCGCGGCACGAAGAGCCTGGTCAACCGCCAGCACCGTCTCGGCGCCGCTGACTCCTGCGGGTAGCAGAGCGCGAACCTTCTCGAGGGTGTGCTGCAGGTCGGCAAACTGCGCATCGGCCACGACAGCAAACTGATTGAGTCCGGACACTGCCTTGGTGGCCCACGAGGGAAGCTTGTCGGGGCGCTCCCAGGCCCACTCTTGGGATGCCTCACCAACCAAGGGCAAGGCCCGTGTGCCGTCGACGATGCGGACGTTGCCTCGCACCCCTCGCGTGAAGCCCACACTGTCTCGTAGCCTGGCGACCAGTTCGCCACGGCCGCTGCGGTGAGCCTCCCAGAGCCGATTCCATTGCGGTGTGCGGCTCAGTCCATCCGCTCGTTCCCACCCGCTCCCGTCGGCAAGCGCCGCGTTCAGCAATTCTGTGTCCTTCATGCCCGGCCAGGCGTGGCCGGCAAGCGCGGCGCCCAGCAGAGAGGCGCGGAACCCGAGGATGAGTTCCCGGTTTGAGAAGCCACGGTGGCGTTGTACGGCACGCTGGAGGTCGGGTTGGTGATGCTCCGCGATCTCGTGGAGGCGTCGTATCGCTGCCGCGTTACCTGCCACACCCACGCTCGCCAGGAGTATCTGTCGGAAGAACGTGGCGTTGCTCGGATTACGTTTGAAAAGAATCGGGGCGTCTGCCGTTCCCGGCAACCGCTCGCTCGCCGCACCTTCGATCGACACGACGGTGGAGTTCGATGGCCATGCCCTGTCGAGTTCAGCAGACTGCGGGTCGGCCACAACCGGATCGATCCACATGCATCTGTTGATCACGGCCTGCCTGATCGTCCCTCGAAGGTGAGCAGCGGTAGTTTGCGGCAGTTGACTGTGTCGTCCCTGCCATTCTTCGACATGATCGATCATCATGGCCAGGGCGCGAGGAAGTTCTTGCGCGTTGGCGCTGGCCGGCTTCCTCCTCCCGGGGGTGGTGTCTTCCGTTGCGCGTGTCGTTGTATGGCCGGGTCCGCTGGCGAGATCGTTGAGATCGAGAAGGCCAATGCCGAATGCGGCGTGCATCGCCGGATCAAGGTTGGTTATTTGGTCTGGGGCGTCGCCCCAGAACTCAAGGAAGGCTTTTCGGCGGCTAGCGTCGGCGTGGTCGCGTTCCTCGATCTCCCGTTGCACTGCGCCGAGCATGTAATCCTCACCAGCAGGAGTGCGGTAGTCCTCGCTGAAGCGTTGATCCGGGAAGGATCCATCACGGAGGGCATGAGCGTGATCGACCAGGACGGGCCGAATGACCTCGCCGATCACCGCCCGCGGGTTGAACGAGTTAGGATTATTGTGTGCCGGTCGTGCTCGGATGGCCCGTCGCAGGGTTGGCCAGTTAAACGGGTAGAGCCCATGCCCGTCGACCGACGCACCGAAGGTGGAATGGCATGTCTCTTGGAACTCGCACGTGACGCATCGGTTGGGCACGTCTGCCCCGTTCGCGATATTGGCATTGTCTAAGGCCTCTCGGCCGACGCGCGCGGCGTTGAGGTACCGGCCGGCGAAAGCCGTGATGTCAGATCGGCCCTGCTCGCCGGTGTCGAACCCAGCATCCAGGTCGTAGAGGTACGGCGTAGCCGCCTTCGCGCGGGTGAGCACCGTCTCGGCCAGCCGCGCGAAATAGCCGGTAGTCACGGCCATTAGCGTTCGGACAGGAGCCAGTTCGGCCTTGCCACTGCGCACCCCCGCCTCGATCAGGGCGTCGAGCAGGTCACGCTGAACACCCTGGAGGACGACGAAGTCCTCGATCAGTAGGACGATTTCTTTGCCCTGGGCTGCGTACTGGCGGCGAATCTCCAACATCGCTTGCTGTAGGCGGCCACCGCCCATGTTCCAGGCGGCGGTGATGGCGACCGGTAACTGCTCGGTGAGGATGTCGATCGCGGCGGTTTGCAGTTCCGGCCTGTTCGTGATGAGACTCAGCAGGCGTCTTGCTTTGTCGGATGCCTTGTTGACATCGGCGATATCTAGTGGCAGGTCGGTGATCGAGAAGGCGGTCGGTCGATCGTCTTCGCCATCCTGTCGGTCGGAGAGGAGGCTGGCGGCAAGCCGCGGGATCAGCTTGCCCTTCTGCAGCAGATGGTCGCGGACATGGGGGTCAAGCAGGAGAAGAGCGAGATTGCCTGGCCCGGCGAGGACGCGTCCTTGGCCTGGTCTGGCGTCAGCGACCGCAACGGCCTCGGACAGCTCGTTGATGAGGCGGCGTTCCAGACTTTCGACGTCCAGTTCCGAGCTCATGCGGTCGACGTCAGCGCGTAGTTGCGCCAATTCAGGGCTGTCGACTCCGGGTTGATCGAGCAGCGTCCGGACGACGGCCCGCAGGCTCGTGCTGGTCTTCGGCAGGTAGATCACCACCCGCTTGTCGGTCGACGGCGTTAACTCGTGCACCCAGCGGACCAGATGCGATTTTCCGGTTCCGGACTCGCCGGTCACGGGCATCAACAGGACCCCGTTCGGGGTGTCCCGCCCCAGGAAGTCTCGCCGTACGTCCTCCTCGGTGACTGCCGTGCCGGGGTCGTCGGTTTTGGCCTCGGGGTGTCGGCGCCTGATGCGCAGTGGCGCATGGGTGGCGAAGAAGACGGACGGTGACGGGCTGACGGCTTCCGTGCTGATGGTCGTCGCGGCCTCGATCGGTGACCAACAGAGGAACTGGCGGAACTCAGCCATCGAGTGGCTCCAGGATGTCAAGGTGGGTGATCCGGTGCGTCCCGTTAGCCCGGTCGGGATCGACGAGCAACACCTCATCGTCGGCGTCGGAGCGGCGGTCGAACTTGAGCCAGCCTCGCTCCTCGCCGCAGAAGAGTGCGAATGATAAGGCGGAGGACACGTCTATCGAGGTTTCCTTGAGGTCGAGCGCGAGGCTGTAGCGGCCGCCAGGTAGGACAGGCAGGACCTCAAGGAGAGCCGCGATCGCGTCTCGTGCTGCGAGCCGCGCGCCCGCTGGCCAAAGCATCCGAGCCGCACGCTGGACAGCGACCGCGCAATCGGGTTGGAGCGTCAGCTTGGTGGGCGTTTGCAGGAGCGGGCCGGTCGCGAAACCGAGGGCTTTGGCCCAGTAACCGAATCGGTTCCGGCGGACGTCGTTGAAGTTGGGGTCGCTGATGTGTTCTGGCAGAGTCCTGCGCAGCAGGTCAGCCATGGCGTCCTCGTCGACTGGCGTGAACGCGTCGAGAGTGAGGAAACATGCCAACGCTCTGACCAGGTCCTTGGGCCCCTGGTCGCCTTCGTGGGCGATTCCTTCATTGCGGTGAGACTCAAGGACACGTGTGCGCAGCAGATCGGCGTACCCGGGGTAGTCATCTGGGGACTTCAGTCGGCCGTCGTCGCGCAAAGTGAGGCGATCGTCTTCTAGGGCGATCAGATTCAGGTCCTGAAGCGTTTTGACCGCGTTGTCGAAGGTCTTGTCGGCGTCGGCCTTGTCAGGTGGCAGCAGGCTGCCTGGCCTCAGCGCGGCCCGTACAGCGTCGTGGGTTTGGCGCCGGCCAGGCGCGGACGCTAGGTGCCTGGCAACCACCCACATGGCAGTAGGAAAGGACGCAGGCTCGTTCAACAGCGTCATGTCACAGCGCTCCAAGGGCGGTCTCGAGCGAGAGTGAAGCGTCGCACATCTGCCGCAGGCTAATGGTCGGCCGTTCGGGATCGGGCAGGTCCTGGGAGTGCACGAGGTAGGTCGGGACGTCGTCCTGCAGGCGCAGACGTACGGCGGTCGGCAGGGCGGGCAGGTCGTCGGCGACCCAGACTAGCGGCCCGGAGAAGGATTCGGTGAGGTTGCCGTCGTGGTCCACGATGACCGGGTGGGGCCACGCTTCGCGCTGTATGCGGTTCGCGAGACGTGCGGTAATTCCGGGGCCAGCAAGCACCCCCAGACCGCGCCGTGCGAGCTGCGACAGCAGTTCGGGCAGAAGATCATCACGTGCAGTTGGCGTCCGCCACCAAATGCTCAACCACGGATGGTCAGCGCGGATCAGTGCGAGGGGATCACGGCCTCCCTCCCAGTGAGGAATCGCGGGATGGGGTTCGCCGCCGTCGCGGTAAAGAGGACCGTCGCCTCGCATGTCGGGCCATCGCCGGCAGTGAGGGCATCCTCGACAGCTCACGGCGGTGCCCAACAGCCCGCCTCGCCATGGTATGCGGTAGTAGTCGCCGAGGGCGTCGCCGACGCATCGGTCACCCTTTATCAATGCCTGCAGGCGGTCGAGCGCAGCGGTTTGCTGCTGCGCGACAAGTGCCCGTTGTGTGCCGAATGCTCGCCCCCAATGTGATCGGTCATTTGTCTGACCATCCTGCAACCGAAAGACCACCCGGGCATCGAGGCCGCTGAAGTACTGGTCCAGCCTGGCCTGCCACAGGCCATCGGGCTCGTCCGGTAGCCGTTCAGGGGCTTGTGATTCTTCAAGTGTGATGAGGCCGGCGCGTGACATCAGGTTCAAGGTGCGGACGTTCCACTGGCGGTTGTGCCGTGACTCGGCGAGGACGTGCGGCGGAACCGCATCAAGACTTGTCTCGTGGCGGCCGTCCCCGAGATCAGAAGCGGCTCGAGACATGGTGCGCCACCGGTCCCAGCCTTTCTCGGGGCTGATGACGATGGAGGCGTTGAGCCGCTTCGCCGTCTCGTCGTCGCCGGGTGCGGTAGTCAGGTAGACGGCTGCGGGGCGGCCGTCGCGCCCACTGCGTCCTACTTCTTGGTAGTACCGGTCCAAGGTTTCGGGCAGGCAGGCGTGCACAACGCTGCGCACATTGGACATGTCTAGCCCGAGGCCAAAGGCTGACGTCCCGACGACGATGTCGTGTTCGGTAGGCGCCGCTCTGCCTTCGTCGCTCTCTCCCCGCCATCCCATCACGGCGGCTCTGCGCTCGGCATCGGACATGTCTCCCGTGACCTCCGCGACGCGAAGGAGCCCGGCAGTCTTGAGCCGGCGAGTCCACTCCTGCGCATCCCTCTTCAGCGATGTGTACAGGATGAGCGGACGCGGCAGGGTGCTGACCGCTTGCAAGACCGCGGCGCACCGGTCGGCTTCGGTTCTGAAGCGTTCGACGAAGTAGGACGGTTCGCGGCGTGTTTGCGACGCCCAGACCAACTCGACGCGACCCGGTGAACTGAACAACTCCACCAGCGTCTGGATCTGGTGTTCGGTCAGCGTGGCGCTCATGGCCAATGTGATCAACTCACGGCCAGGCGGTGCGATGGCGAGCCAGGAGCGACGCTGCCCGCTCATCGCCTGAAACTCTGGACGGAATTCATTGCCCCACTGCTCGACCAGGTGCGCCTCGTCGATGATCAGGTGAGTGAGGTAGCCCTGCCGTGTCGCGTCGTCCAGTGCCTGGCTGAGCCCGGTCAGGATAGCTTCGGGAGCTGCGATGACGACGCGTTGGCGACCACCACGGATGTCCTTGCGGATGGCCTGTTTGACGTCTTCCGAAGTTCCGCCGGTGTAGGCATAGTGGCCGCTAGGACTACCCTGCTCCCCGAGCGATGTGAGTAGCGCACGCAGACGACGTTCCATGTCCATGGCCAGTACGACCGTGGGGACCACGACGACTGCGACACCGCGCTGCCGTGTCGCGGGCAGAACAGCAGCCCATGCCACCTCAGTCTTTCCCTGGCCGGTCGGCAGACACACGATGGTCGTGCTGCCGGCCGGAGCCGTCACGATCGCGCGGGCTGCCTGCCGCTGTCCCAGTGAGGTGTAATGCTGAAAGCTGGTGCCGAGTGCCCGGCTCCAAAACGGATCCGCCGGATGGGCTGACCTAGGGGTGGCGTACCCGCCGTAGACCTCGAGAACCTCCTGCTTGGCGGCGCCCTCCGACACAGGGGCGTCGGTGCGAGGATGCCAGATCCGTGCCGTCACCGAGAAGCCCGCAGCCACCGACAACGCCTCGCAGCCCACGTCCTCCCACTGTTGGCGGCTCGGGAGGGCTGGGCTGTTGGGCACAATGAGGGGCCAGTCGCCACCCTGGCGTGCCTCGTTTTCGAGCAGGATCTGACGGGTCAGCCCGACCACATCACGCCATCCTGCACCACCCGCGGTCAGGCCAACGAGCGCATCACGCAGTCGCGCACAGGTGCCCGAGGCAGGGAACGCGGCTGGAACCTTGGGCCAGCTAGCCCAAAGCTCCTGGGCGGATGACCAGCCATCAGTTGCCATCTTGTGGCACCCCCAGTTCGCCGCCGGTCACGCAGGTCACGGCCATTAGCCGGACCTTTGGCTCCTTCAGCGCGTCGATGAGAGCAGCCGCCACGCGGACGTCGGTGAGGTAACTATCAGTATCGGACAACAACCGGCCGGCGTTCCGGCGCGCCTCGGCTTGGGCGCGACGGACTGCCCACGCCCGGCCTGCTTCATGCTGCGCCTGCTCCGCTCGCCGTACGAGCTGCGCGGAACGGGTCAACTCGTCGCGTGCGGTTGCTTCGGCGCTGCGGGCGGCCGTCGCCAGCCCTTCGATGTCGCCGAAGTATTGCCATAGAGCAGATATTCGCTCGTCATTGAGGTTGAGGTCGCCGCGATCCTGCGCGTACGGGGCTTCCAGCCACCGCAGGAGATCGGGATCCTGCACGGCCTGGTCTGCCTGCGACGGAAGCCAGATCCGCCGCATGATGGGCGGAAGGATGACGCTGGCCTGACGTCGGAGGGCGTGTACAGCGTCCGCCGCGTCTCTGACGAGTTCTAGAGCCGGCTCGATGTCGGGCTCGACCAGGAAGTCAAAACCGAAGTAGGAGCGGAGCTCTCGACCGCGGACGCCCGGGCGCCAGAACACGCACGCCTGGCCGCGATCGTCGATCGCCACAACGTTCGCGAGCAGGTCGACAAAAGGGTTACCCAGCCGGAAGAGCCGGGTGTTCGGTGTACGCAGAGCGGTGTTCCTGTTGAAGGTGCCTTGCATGGCTGCCGGTGGGACGGACCGTCCGGAGATAGCGAGGAGCCGGGGGGACACCAACGGGTTTGCATGGGCGCGTTCGAAGCGCATGACGTGCCGAATCGATCCCTCGGGATGGACAGCAAACCGCAGCCCACCGGCTTCGGCGCCGGCGTAGAGCCGCATCGCCTTTTCGTGCGCGCCCCAGCGAATCTCGGTAGTGGTCATCGCCTCAGCGACGGTGAGGCCGAGCGAGCCCTCGTGCACGGCCTCGACAGTGTCCATCCCGTCGATCTCCCGACGCTCTTTCCTGAGGACGTCGGCGACCATATCGGCCATCTCCAGCATCGCCGCCGGTCCATCCCGCAGGCCGGTCTCCCAGATTGTCGTGGTCAAACTATCGAGGGCGTACTGCAGCGCCGACACAGAGTCGTCGAAGATGCGTACCGCACTCGTGAGCAGCGTCGTCCAAGCGGCGGCGAAGGAGTTGTCGGCGTGACCGCCAGGGGCGACGTACTGCATGGCTGCTCGGTGTCCGGCACCGAACGCGCCGGCGAACCGGTCTACTCGTCCCAGCCGTTGCTCACACTGGTTGGGGGACCACGGCAGCCGTAGATGGATGACGGCATCGGCCTCTTGCAGATTGACGCCGTCCTCGGCGCTGTCGTCTGCAATGAGGAGGCCGCCCTCGGCCCGCCAGCGATCCACGTCCATTGCGCTCGCCGCAGCACCTCGACGATGGGTGTGCTCGGTGATCCGGACTCGCGCATTCGGTGTCAGGACGTCGGCGATCAAGCCGGCCAGACTGCCCGCGCCGCAGAACATCACAGCGCGTTTGTGCTGTCCGAGCACCTGAAGGTAGTCACGCATGTCGGGCTCTGCAGCATCGTTGTCGTCGAGTTTGCGCAGAAGGTCCTCGTCGTCAGGCAACACAGCTGCCGCAGCAAGCACCTCACGCTCGTACTCACTCAGGCCAGCGCGCCGAGCAGCCGCGTCGTCACGGTGGATGCGCCACCGGAGAGCGTCCTGCAGATCCCCGGAGAGACCGTCACTGCGCGACGACAGCACCGCCAGGACGAGGCCGTACGCTCCGGTGCGGTCGTCGGCGTTGTGGTCGAGCAGCCAGTGCGAGACGTGTTGCTGCCACGTCACCAGCGACTCGCTGACCAGTTCGTCATTGGCGGCGACGCTCAGTACGGTAGGTCGCTGCCGACCAGTGACCTCGAAGGGCAGTGCGTCCACGGAGTCGTCGCCTGCCGACGTAAGGACGTTGTGCCGGCGATGGCGGATGATTCTGCGATGCATTCGGTAGGTCTCACTGATGTGGGCCCGCAAGGCATCGACGTGTGACCGGAGGGTCTCGCGCTCACCTTCGTCGATCAGGTCGCCATCGGCAGTCAGCAGGTCCGAAACGCGACCGGCAAGATCGCGGAACGTTATGTCGCCGGGGAGGAGGTCCGAGATCTCCGCGATGGCGCTCGGAAGCAGAGGCTCGAAGTCCGCGTCGAGCGCGAAGACGGCGTTGGCCAGGACGCGCCGTGCCTGGAATCGCTGGGTGAACTGCGGCAGGTCCTCCCAGCGGTAGAGAACGGGATCGAGCAAATGCAGCATGCCGAGGTGCGCCTGCGGCCGCGACATCGGCGGTGTAGCCGACAGGAGCAGCAACCGGGGCGTGGAGTGCGCCAGCTGGGTCAGTTCCCGATATCGGGCTTCCGTTGGGTCGGCCGCATCGGTCAGACGATGCGCCTCGTCCACCACAACCAGGTCGAAGCCGTGGTATTCCTCCCACTTGTCTGGGGTTTCATGGCGGGTGATCTTTATCGTTGCTGCCGGGAAGTCCTCGGTGAAAAACTTTCCCTGCAGTTCACGGCTCCATTGCTGCCGCAGCATGTCCGGCGCGAGGACGACGATCCGAGCGGTCGGCTGATCGAGGAGGCGCTGCCGGATGACCAGTCCAGCCTCAATGGTCTTCCCGAGGCCGACCTCGTCTGCCAAGAGGTATCGCTGCACAGGGTCGCTGAGCACGGTCAGCGCAGCTTGCACCTGATGCGGATAAATTTCGATCGCCGCCGACAGCAGCGCGGGAAGGTCGGCGCATGCGGCCCGTTGGGCCACGAGGCTGCTGAGCATCGGAAGCCGGGCATCTCGAAAGTACGGCGACTCGTTGGCGCCCGCTGCGAGGACCTCGACCGGAGAGGCGATCGGCCTGTCCCAGCGCACCCGCAGATGCTGCTGTGGAACCTGGTAGTCGAGGTCCTTGTTGGGTAGGCGCACGAAGTAGACACCAGGGCCACCGCCGATGATCCGGCCCGCCCGCCACCGTCCCGTATCAGGGTCCTGCCAGTAGACCCTGGTCTGGGGTAGAAGTTTCGCCAGACGGCACTCGTCGGCCGGGACCCAGTAGCTCTGCGCGACCGGCCTCGCAATGGACTCGAAGGCATCAATTCGCACATCGCCGCCACGACGTTCTCCCACACGTCCGATACCTGGAACCTGTGGGTGCTCAACGAATTGACCGGTCGGCAGCAGCATGATCGGACTGGTCCCCGTCCCTGCGCGCCGCCCTGCGGACGGATCGGCACCTAAACGCACCAACGCAGGGTATCGACTACCTCTGAGATGTGGCAGCAGCAGCGGTGCCCACCTTGATCAGCCGAAAAGCCCAAAAGACCAACCCAACTCCTGAGCTGGATTCACGGTCTCATCTAGGGCGCCTCCCGCTTCCCAGCCAAGCGCGGTTCGGACCCGGTGCGGCGCCGCCGGTGACCTCAGGGGTCACGACGACGCTCTCCCACCACCGTCCGGTCGGCCGAGCCTGGCGGCCGTGGCTGTGACGTAGGGCCGACCCGAATCCGCCTCAGCCCACCGCAACACCCAAAGTCGCCGCGCGCAATCGATGCTTCACTACCTATTCCGGTACCTGACCTGCAGGAAATCCGCGACGCGCTTGATGTCACGAGGCGTGTTCTGGATGTCGTTCCACCTGCGAACGATGCCGTTGCCGAAGTCCCACTCACCGTCGGTCCAGCGGCAGTCATCGGCGATCGACTTGAGGTGGGCGGCGAACTCCTCAACCTCGACGATCCCGTCGCCCTCCTCACGCGCATGGCTAATGGCGTCCATGAGGTAGCCCATACTGATGATTCCGACGCCGTGCATGAGGCGCGACTTGCGGGGCGGCTTGCCCCACGCTTCGGGGAAGACCTGGCTGACAGCGGTCCAGAAATTGAACAGGACGGTCAACATATAGCCGGTGGTCGGCAGCGCCTCGTCGTTGCGGAACCGGTAGAGGGCGCCGTCGCTCAAACTGGTCTCCAGCATCCTCAAGACCGAGTTGTCCTTGATGACGCCGGACGGGTTGGTCGGGGTCTGGATCATCCGGTTGAGTGGAGACCGGGCGTCGAAGTTGAGCCCCTCGAGCAGGGTTGCCGGCAGTTGACGTACCCGCAGCGGAGTGGGCAGCGCGCCCGAGGCCCCCGGCAGGAGTTCGTGGATGAGCCCCTTCGGCAGCGCCTTGGTGGAGTTGACGAGGATGAACTGTGAGCGCTGATCTGCGGTCTCGTTCGTGATGAAGGCGCTGATGCTCACTGGGAAAGCATCGACCCTGGCATCGCGGATGGCGGCGCTGCGCTGCTGGCCATCCACAATGAAGCCGGGCCTGTCGTGATCAGGCCCTTCGGTGATCGGGATGATCAAAGTTCCGCTGCGCACGTAGCCAGGGCTGTCGGATCCCGTCTGGCCTGGCTCGAAGCGCACCCGTTCGTCGAACGCGATGACGATGGCGTTGGGGAGCAGGGGGCTGGCGTCGGTTTCTATGTATCGGCGGATCGCCGCGACATGGGCGAGGACCTCGGGCCGTTGGTAGCCGTGCAGCAGGGCGTCCTCGTCGCGGCGGATGCGGGAGACTGTAGCGATCTTGGGTACGAGCTTGCCGTCCATGGCGAAGGTGTAGAGAAGGCGCCCGCGGCCCTGCTGGATCTCCAAGGCGGGCAGGCGCAACTCCTGGGTGACGGCGGAGTCAGCGGACGCCTCGGTCCGGGTCTTGGTCACGCGGTTGTCCTTCCTCGTTGTGCGCGGAGACGCTGTTCGAACACGTACAGGTTGTGGAAGCCGCGCCGTTTGTTGCGCTCGGAGCCCCGAAACACGACGATCTCAATCCCAACGGCGACACAGAGATCGCAACGACAGTCGCGCCACGGCCGAGCCGCCAACGTCGCACGGTACTGCTCGCTGCGGTCGGACTTGCCGCCGTCCCACAGCGCGCTGTAGGCGACGAGTGCCTCCAAGACCGGCTCGAGGTCAGTCTTGTCTGCGTCGTACTCGCGCAAAAGGGTGAGGGCAGTCCGCTCGAGCGCCATCGCCTCGCCTTGGCCAATCTCGCCAGAGCGGATCCGGGCCTTGAGCTTCGCGTTGCCGTCCACCTGCGGAACGCGCAGGGCGACATGGGTACGGGTGGGGGTGTAGTAGTTGTCCCGGTCGTCCTTGAATGCCTGGCGGAACGGTGAGGTGCTGTCGAAGCTGGTGACGCCGTGGCTGGCGAACGTCGGCACGTCGCCGACGCGGCTCACACCGAGAAGGTGCAGTTGGGTGGAGTGCTCTCGGACCTGGTCGATCGCTCGTAGGCAGGCGAGGATTTCATTGGTCTTCAGCGGCACCATGCCGCCGAGCGCGATGCGGGTGTAGCCGATGCGCTGCAGTTCCGCGATCGCGTCCGCGTAGGACTGCGGGCTCCAGCCCTGGGCAACGCCGACAGGGGCGAAGCTGACGTTGCGGGCGTCGCACCGATCCCAGAACTCCTGGGCCAAATCGAGGGTGATCTTCTGGCGGCGGACCCATTCTTGCGCCTTGGGATCGTCGCGTGACGTAGCGGGCTCGTACTGAAAGATCACGTGGTCGACGGCGATGCCGTAGTTGAAGCCGCATCCGTCGTAGAAATCGATGACTTCATCAACGGTGTACGGCGGCCACTCTTCGGCGACGTAGGAGAAGGCACCGCAGTCGCCCATGATCTCCAACGGGGTATGGCCGTTGTCGAGCCGGAAGAACTTCGCGGCGCCTTCACGATAGAGGCGGTGGCGTTGTGCTCCGGTGTACTTGCCCGTGGTGCCGCTGACCAGCCCATCCACGATGGCCTTGGACACCAGCAGCCCGTCGAACGGCGCTTGGGTCAGGACCTCGTGCGCGTACAGGTCGTCGCGTTGCCGGACACGGAACGGGTCCCGTTCTTCGGTGATGAAGTCGAAGCTCGGATCGACCTGGTCCTGGCTGTCAGGAAAGAAGAATTTCATCGCTGCTCCGCCTGGGCGTTGCGGTGCACCCGGATGAGGTAGTTGGACAATGCCTGGATGTCGCGGGGGGTGTTCTCGACCTCGTTCCACCGCATGTTGAGCTCGTCCCAGGTGCCCGAAGTCCAGCGACAGTACGGGGCGATCAACGCAAGGTGCTCGCGGATCAGGCGAGGCGCGTCCGCTGCGCGGGGATCGACGATGCCGAGCACCCGGCCCATGAGGTGACCCATGGCGCGTATCCCTGCGCCGTGCATCAACCGACTCTTGGCGGCCGGTTTCCCCCAGGCGTCGGGGAAGGTGTCCCGCACGGCACCCCAGTAGGTGTAGAGGGCGTGCAGGACGCCGTCGAAGTCGGTCTCGTTGCGGCCAACGTCCCGATACGGGAACAGGCACCCGGCCGATGTCAAACTGTCTTTGATCAGTTCGACGAACCCTGTGTCGGTGATCACCGCGAGAGCGGTCTGCGACTTGTCCGTCGACGCCCGTTTGATCATCCCACGCAGCGGTGAGCGTTCGTCGGTGTTGAGCACGTCGCATAGCTCCGACGGAGCCCGGCGAATGGCCAGCCGCGTCGGCAGTGGGCTGTCGACCGCCGGGAGCAACTCCGTCACCAAGCCGCGTGGCAACGGCCGGGTGTTGTTGATGCGCAGGAACTGATCGCGTTGGACCTTCACGGCGTCGGCGACGAACGCGGTGATTGGGACGGGGAAGTCTTTGCGCCGCGTGCGGGACAGCGCCACCGCGCGTTGCTGCCCGTCGACGATCCACGCGGGTTTCGGCCGACCGTTTTCCGACATGGGGATGGTGAGCGTGCCGGTAATGCCGAGCTCATCTCCTGGGAGCCGGTCGCCGCGGATCTTCTTGAAGTGCACTCTCGACGACAACGCCATGATGATCGGGTTGGGGAAGACCGCAGCGTCGCTGTTGAGGTACTCGACGATCTCCTGGATATGTTTGCGCACCTCAGGGCGTTGGTAGCCGATGAGCTTGCCGGCATGGTCACGACTGACCCGGGAGATGTCTGCGACCTGCAAAATCTCCTCGGCCCGGAGGGTGAAGACATAGAGGGGATATTCGGTGCTCTGCGCGATGCACAAGGCCCGACGGACCATGCTGTTGGGAGGCGGTGAGGCAGGCATCAGGGGCGCGCCCTCCATGCCATTACCTCGGCGAAGAGTTGCCCGAAGCGGGCCTGCTCACATGACCGTCCTGACAGGCGAAGGCGTCGCAGCAAGCCCGTCGCGGTGGCTGCCCGTTCGCCCGCATGCCCACGGATGAAGGCGCGCACCTCTTCGTCGGTAAGACGCTGTCCAGCGGTGCGAGTTGCGGGAACCGGCGTTGCTTGCGTTGTCTGTTCCACACGCTCGCGCAGTCGTTCGCGCCGTAGGTCGTGATCGTCATCGACCGACGAGCGCAGCAGGAACGCTGCGACGCGGGCGTTGAGCGATAGCAGGCTGCCGCCGAGGTGAGGTTGCAGCCTGGCGGTCACCGGTACGACGAGGTCTTCAAGGTCATTAGTGGATGGCCCGACAACGGATAGTTGCTGCGTGTCGTGCAACAGACTGGCCGCAACGGTGACGTCCGTGGCGCAGGCTCGCTGGTAGGCGTCAGAGAGCACCGCGATGATCGTGGCGTGTGGATCACGACGGGCTAGGTCCGCGAATGACCGCGGTTGGTCTGCGTCAGGGCCAGGCCACTCGGTCAGCCTTGTCCACCAGTCGCGGGCGGCGGATTTATCCTCACCGACCGAATCGACCCCGCCCGAGGCGAACGTTGCCGCATACGGTCGGATCGCCGCCGATGCGGCGATGAGCCCGTAGCCTGCTGAGCAGACCCATAACGTCGCGGCCCGCGGTGCGATCTGGTCGGGCAGGGTCCGGGCAATCTGCCAATGCTCACCGGCGTACAGATCAACGGCAGGGAAGCTGCTGGCAGAACTGGTCAACAGTCGGTCTGTCCAGGTGGCGAACCGCTGACCTGGACTGCTTTCATGGAGGTTACCCACACGTAACCGGTCTGGCACTGTGTGTCGTTTCCGGTTGCTGCAGGTGACCACAACGTGCACGTTGGCCGGGCCGGAGTGACCGCTGCTAGCCATCGGTGGAGTCCCGAGTCGTTGCGGTCAGCGTCCAGGGGATCTGCGCGTAGGCGGCGTGGTTGTGGATGCTTTCGTCGTTGACCACGCGGATCCGGTACTCGGCGATGCGGACGTCGTGGTCCAGTGCCCCGGCAACGGTGCGGATCATGTCCTCAACGAAGACGGGGTTGTCGTAGCCGGCCATGGTCACGTGGCGTTCGTCCGGACGTTTGAGTAGCGCGTACACCGGCGATGATCCAGCTGCCTCGGCGATGTCGATGAGGTGGTCGAACCACAGGCCGGTGGCGGGGGTGTGTGGGCGGGCGTCGATGGTGACCCAGCCGCGTTGGTTGTGGGCGCCGCGGTCGCTGATCGCTTTGCTGCACGGGCACACGCTGGTGACCGGCACCTTCACGGCGAGCACCACCTCGTCCCCACGGTCGCTGGCGGCGGCGGTCAGGGTGCAGGTGTAGTCCATGAACGAGGCGATGCCGGTGACTGGGGCGAGGCGTTCCAGGAAGTACGGGAAGGTGAGAGCGACGCGGGCGGTGGCACAGCCCATGCGTTGGCGCAGGTCGTCGGCCATCAAGGTGACGGCTTGGCTGCTGAGTCGGTCGCGCCAGGTGTGCAGCACGTCGACGAAGCGGCTCAGGTGGGCGCCTTTGACGTGGTCGGCGAGGCTCACCGACATGGTGACTGTCGCGACGGTCTCGCGTTTGTTGCCACGCGCGTCGGAGATGAGCAGGGGGTAGCGAAGGCCCTCGACACCGACCTCGTCGAGGGCGATGCCCCGAGTGTCCGGCAGGGCCTGAACGTCTTGCAAGCTGTCGCCCCTGATCTCACTGATCGTCATGCGTCGCCTCGGTAGACGCAGCCTGACGTGCAGGTTTCCCGGACGAGGATCTCTGACAGCGGCAGTTGATCGATGAGTCGTTCCCAGATCCAGCGGGCAAGGTTTTCGCTGGTGGGGTTGTCCAACCCGGGGACATCGTTGAGGTAGAAGTGGTCGAGTTGGTCGTGCAGTGGGCGGAACGCCTTCTTGATCTCGGCGAAGTCCATCACCCAGCCCGTCGCCGGATCGACGTCCCCGCGGACGTGTACCTGCACTTTGTAGGAGTGGCCGTGGAGGCGGGCACACTTGTGCCCGTCGGGCACGCGAGGAAGCCGGTGGGCGGCCTCGAAGGTGAACTCGCGGTAAATCTCCATCAGGCTATTCCTAAGTACTTGTGGGTCTGCAGGCTCAGTTGCCACTGCGGGTGAGCCAGGCAGTAGGCCACCGCCGCGCGGGTGTTGGCCTCCTGCTCTGGGCCGTCCATCGGCTGCAACCGCATGAACGTGAACGCGAGGTCCTCGAAAAGCTCAGGCATCGCGGCGGGCTGGGGATAGACGAGCTTCAGTTCATCGCCGGCGGTCAACACCAGATCAGCGCCGGCCTTGGGACTAACACAGATCCAGTCGAGGCCAGCGGGCGCCGGCTTGGTGCCGTTAGTTTCCACCGCAACCTCGAAGCCCTCGGCGTGCAGCGCCGCCACGGCGTCATCGTCGAGTTGCAGCAACGGCTCCCCGCCGGTGCACACCACGTAGGGCTTGCTACGGGAGTGCGGCAGGCCCTGCCATGTCTTGGCCACCGCTATCGCGAGGTCCGCGGCGCTGGCGAAACGGCCCCCGCCAGGCCCGTCAGTGCCGACGAAATCGGTGTCACAGAACTGGCAGATCGCGCGGTGCCGGTCGGTCTCCCGTCCGGTCCACAGGTTGCAGGACGCGAACCGGCAGAAGACTGCGGGTCGACCAGCGTGGCTGCCTTCACCCTGCAGGGTGTAAAAGATCTCCTTGATCTTGTACATAGCCCTGTTCAGCTCTGTGACGTCGTCAAAGCCGGATCGGTCATTCCCAGCTCGGCAAAGCCGCGGTTGCGGAGGAGGCACGAGTCGCACGTGCCGCAGGCGCGGTCGTCGACCGGGTCGTAGCAACTGTGGGTGAGGGCGTAGTCCACATTTAGTTCGAGGCCTCGCCGGATGGTGTCTGCCTTGGTCAACTGAATCAGAGGGGTGTGGATCTTCAGTCTCTGGCGGCCCTCGACCCCAGCCCTAGTAGCCAGGTTCGCCATCTCCTCGTAGGCCTTGATGTACTCCGGGCGGCAGTCCGGGTAGCCGCTGTAGTCGAGTGCGCTGACCCCAATGAAAACGTCCGACGCGTCAAGCGTCTCGGCCCATGCCAGGGCGAACGACAAGAAGATCGTGTTGCGTGCTGGGACATAGGTGACGGGAATGTCATCGGCCGAGAGGTCGTCAACGCTGTCGTGATGCGGTACCGCGATCGACGCGTCGGTGAGCGCCGATCCACCGAAGACCCGCAGGTCAATGTCGGCTACCACATGCTTGGTCGCTCCCAGTGCGGCGGCGACGCGCTCTGCCGCCTGCAACTCGACCGTGTGGCGTTGTCCGTACCTGAAGCTCAGCGCGAAGGTCTCGTACCCTTCGTTCCGGGCGATCGCCAGCACCGTCGCCGAGTCCAAGCCGCCGCTCAGGAGGACTACCGCCTTGCGCTGCGCCATGTTTGTGACCTGATCTCTCGCTCGTGTGAAACTGCAGACCCATGGCGAACCACAGCTATGTAGTTTACCGCTTGCTACGGTACCGAACGGATCGTCAACATCAAGTGCCGCCGCCCACAAATCCTCGGCTGAGCTTGGGCGTTCGAGATGGTCGACAACCCAGCACGCTCGGACTTGAGAAGCCAGAAGCCAAGGTCCAGAGTTTTAGGTGCAGAAACTACCAGCCTGCCGCCGAACACCGAGCTGAAGTTTACGCGGTTACGCTGCGTGGATTCGTAGTCCACTCCGCGACATTGGTGTGCCCCGTCCGGAGCTCTCGCCCGCCTCGACCGTGACTACGGCGCGCAGGCCATGCCCAACGGTCCAGGCGGTGACGCAGGCCGTCCACGGTCCGGGGGGGGGGGGGGGGGGGGGGGGGGGGGGGGGGGGGGGGGGGGGGGGGGGGGGGGGGGGGGGGGGGGGGGGGGGGGGGGGGGGGGGGGGGGG